>PLZQ01000186.1 GCA_003152225.1 Limisphaerales bacterium
TACGACCTGATGAACGAGCCGATCGTTCCGGCAGGAGCACGAAAGCCCGGCGACTGGCTCACCGGGGAATTGGGCGGCTTCAACTATTGCCAATTCATTTCCCTCGACCAGGCGGCTCGTTCCCGCCCGGAAATCGCGCGTCAATGGGCCGCCCAGCTCGCCGCGGCCATTCGCAAACACGACCGGCGGCATCTGATCACCGTCGGCCTGCTGCCGAATAGCCTGCCCGGCTCTGCGTGGGCGTCGGGCTTCGAGCCGCGCAAGGTTGCCGGCAAGCTCGATTTCATCTGCGTGCACCTTTATCCGAAGACCGGCCAATTGGCGGAGGACTTGAAGACCTTGAAGGGTTTCCAGATCGGCAAATCCCTGGTGATCGAGGAAACCTTCCCGCTCGCCTGCAATGCCGCCGACCTCAGGGAATTCATTAGCCGGTCCAGAGACTATGCCACTGGCTGGATTGGGTTCTATTGGGGGCAGGCGCCATCGGAGTTGAGCAAATCCTCCAGTATAAGCGATTCGCTTACGGCGGCCTGGCTGAAACTCTTTCAGGAGATGAATCCGAATTGAGGACCGTCCGCCGACTCGGAAGTCGGCCATAGGGCGGAGAAGCCGCAGCCGACCGGAGCGCGGACATTCTTGTCCGCTTGGGCGGGCGGACAAGAATGTCCGCGCTCCTGTCGGGGAATTGGCTCGGCCCGACTATTTGCCTGCCGCCTTCTTCGCCCCGGTGCCGCCGCCGAAATAGGGATAGCTGTCCCAATGGTCATCGTCTTTAACGGCGCGCGGGTCGGCGGTGTCTTTCATCCATTGGTCAAGCTGGAAGTCAGGAATTTATTGAGCATGGCGGGAGGAAATGGCTTCGCGCAGCGCCTGCGAATGAATCTTGCAAGCGCTCTGGCCCAAGCAAACCAGGAGCACTCTCTCGACCAAGGTATTCCGCTCCAGAAACTGTTGAGTTTCCCGCACGGCAATGCGGGCGGCCCGGTCCATCGGGAAGCCATAGGCCCCGGTGCTGATTGAGGGAAAAGCGATGGTGCGGATGCCATGCTCTGCCGCCAGCGCAAAGCTGCTTCGATAGCAGCTCGCGAGCAGCTCATCCTCACCATGCTGGCCATCGCGCCAGACCGGGCCGACCGTGTGGATGACCCATTTTGCCGGCAGCCGGTAGCCCTTGGTGATCTTCGCCTGCCCGGTCGCGCAGCCGCCCAGCTTCCGGCATTCCTCCAGCAGCTCCGGCCCGGCCACGCGATGGATGGCACTATCCACTCCGCCGCCGCCCAGCAAGGTGGTGTTCGCCGCGTTCACAATGGCCTCCACCGCCTGCTTCGTGATGTCGCCTTCCACCACTTCAATCCGGTTCAGAATCATCTTGTTGCCCATACCTTCCTTCTCTCTACCCCATGCAATTAATGTAACCCATGTGACCAATGTAACTCATGCAACCATGTAACCCGTGTAACCGTTTGGCAAGCACAGCCAACCGCACCTTGCTATGGCGCTGGGGCTCGCTCCTCGCTATAAAAGGGACAATGAAACACCGCTTTGTCTTTCTGCTCGCCATGTTGGCGGCCCTGGTCCCGTCCGGCCTGCATTCTCAAACCTGCGACGTGATCATCCGCCATGGCCGCGTCGTGGACGGCACCGGCAACCCGGCCTTCTTTGCTGATGTCGCGGTCAAGGATGGGCGTATCGCGGCCATTGGCCGAATCACCGGCGATGCCAAGACCGAAGTGGATGCCCGCGGCCTCATCGTGGCGCCTGGGTTCATCGACGTCCACACTCATGCCGATGACGTGGCGGACATGCCGAAAGCCGAGAACTTCGTCCGTATGGGTGTCACGACCATCGTGGCGGGCAATTGCGGTGGCTCTACACTAGACGTCGCGAAGCTCTTCCGTGCCGTCGAGCAAGCGAATGTCGCCGTCAATGTGGCCACGCTCGTGGGTCATAACACGGTTCGTGAAAAGGCTATGGGCGGCTCCTTCGACCGCCCGCCTACGCCGCCGGAACTGGCCCAAATGAAAGCACTGGTCGAGCAGGCCATGAAGGACGGGGCCGTCGGGCTCTCCACTGGCCTGATCTACCAGCCCGGCGTGTTCGCCAAGACCGATGAGATTGTCGAACTCGCCAAGGTTGCCGCCGCCTATGACGGCATCTACACCAGCCACATGCGGCACGAGGACACTCAGATCTACAAGGCCCTCGACGAGGTATTCCGCGTTGCGCGCGAGGCGGGCATACGCGCCGAGGTTTCGCACATCAAGCTGGCCGGCCCGACCGTCTGGGGCCAGGCCGACCGGGTGCTCGCCTACATCGAGAAAGCCCGCGCTGAGGGCCTGGATATCACCCAGGATCAATACTCCTACACCGCTTCGAGCACGGGCCTGAGCCAATTGGTTCCCGATTGGGCGCTGGAAGGCGGTCGCAGTGAGTTTCGGAAGCGCCTGGCTGATCCGGCGCAGAAGGCAAAGATGATTGCCGAAATGAAGAAGAGCCTGCGCAACAAAGGGCGGGACGACTATTCCTACGCCGTCATCGCGTCCTGCCGGCAAGACAAGTCACTCGACGGGCTCAACGTCGCGGAAGCCGCGAAGGTGAAGCGCGGCGCTGATTCGCCTGACGACCAGATCGAGACAGTGCTGGAGATTCAAGCCAACGGCGGCGCCAGCGGCGTCTTCCACGGCATGAATGAGGATGATCTAAAGACCTTCATGCGCCATCCGAACACCATGATCGCCTGCGACAGCGGCCTGCGTAAGCTCGGCGAGGGCGTGCCCCACCCGCGCGGCTACGGCAACAACGCCCGCGTCCTGGCCCGGTATGTCCGCGAGTTAAAGGTGCTCCGGCTGGAGGATGCCATCCGCAAGATGACCAGCCTGCCCGCGAACACCTTCCACTTCCAAGGCCGCGGCGAGCTGCGCGAAGGCAACTGGGCCGACATCGTGGTATTCGACCCCGAGAAGATTCAGGACAACTCCACCTACAAGGACCCGCACCATTATGCCACTGGCATCCCCTGCGTGCTCGTGAACGGCGTCCCCGTAATCATGAACAACGAGCACACCGGCGCGAAGGCCGGCCAGGCGTTGCGGCACGTCTGCACTCCGAGGTAGCGCGGGCGACGAGCCGTGTGATAGCATCAGCCGAGAGTTCGAGCGACGGATGACACGGGGTTGTTGGCGGCGCACGGGTGCCGCGACCGAAGCTCGAAAGATAACCGTATGAGAACAGCCAACATTGGGCCGCAAGGCGGGGTGGGCGAGCAGGCCACCGGGAGGCAGAGGTATGCCTGGTAGACCGGGCATGGGCGGCCGCCGGCGAACGGGCCGGAGCCCCGAGCAGCAGCAAGGGAGCGCGGCGTTTACCTACGTCATGAAGATGTGGGAGGAGTTAAGCGACGAGGAGCGCCTGGCGTGGAACGTCCAGGGCAGCAACCGGCGCTCGCACGGAGTCAACTACTTCAAGACGGTCAACCTCCGGCGGGCGCGGCGCGGGGAGGAACTGACCCGATTGCCCCCTCCGTCCAAGCCGTTCGAAGCCAAGCCGGTGCTTAAGCGTCTGGTCATTCGCAACCGGGGCGCGCGGATTACCTTGAAGCTGGAACTCCGCCGGGTGCCCTCCGTGCCGACCACCGTCTGGGGGGCGCGGCCCTGCAACCGCGGCCTGGCGAGGCCGGACAAGTGCCCACGCCTGGGCTGGCTGATAGTGTCGGCGGCTATGATGATCGACATCACAGAGCTCTACTTCAAAAAGCACGGCGCGCACATCCTGCAACACGGGGTGGAGCTGGTGGGAAAGCGGATTTTCATCCGCATCCGGCAGGAGATGGACGACGGGGCGAGCCTATTTGAGGAAGTCCAGGCGGTCATTCCTCCGCCTGAAAGACCCAGGCGGACGAGCCAAAAACCCCCATTCCCTTCGTAACTCCTTCGTAACCCCTTCGAAGCCCCATCGTAACTCCTTCGAAGCAACACGCTCGCTGCGGCAGAGCAGCAGGCCATCTACGCCGGAGCAAGTGGCTTGGGGCGCCGAGGAGGAGAAGGCTGGCCAGGCATTGCGGCGCATTTGCTCGCCAAGGTAGCGTTGGCGTCCCGCCTGTGGGTTAACCAGGGTGCGGAATATCCTTGCCCGCTACCAGGGCGAGTATTCCAAGCCTGTCCCGGGGTCCACCCGCACGCATCCGGCAAACCCGGTCTTGTCCGAGCTCAGCACCCTGGCGCCCATCGAGCGCGCAATCGCTCCGATCATTTAAAACCGGCATGGCGGGACGGGTTGCTTGCCGCTGTCACTCTCCTCGATCCGCAGGCCGAGCTTACCCATCCGCTCAATGTGCTTCCAGAGCGTCCGGCCATCCTTACGCCCCGGCCAGTCCCGCCGGTTCGTGGAAGCAGGCCGAGGCGGGTGCACTTCCGGCACCGGGGCCACCCACCAGCCGCCCTCCGCCTGTTTGACAAGATACTTCCGCCCCTTCTCTGTGCCCTTGATGCACAGGCGGCCTTTCTCGTCGGCTGTAACTAACGTCGTCATGTGGGAAGCATCCCACCAAAGCCCCGCCCCGCCAAGGCTTCTCGCGGCTTGCTCATGGGCGCAGTGGCCAATATGCGGCCCGACCTCTTCCGCGTAGTCATCGCCCAGGTGCCCTTTGTCGATGTGCTGAACACGATGCTCGATGCCTCCCTGCCGCTGACCACCAGCGAATACATCGAGTGGGGCAACCCGATGCTCTCCACGATCTCGCCTTCGACTACGCCTTCGTGCTGGGCGAGTTGGGGATCAAGCGGTAAGGCCGTGCGAGTGGCAGGTAGCCGGCTACCGGTGCAACTCGTAAACGGAGGGGACGATTTGCTCCCTGGCGAGCGCGTCGAGGCCAACAGGTTCTTTGGGGGAACTCAGCGGAGTCGGGGCATAAAGCAGGCCATAGAAGGGAATGCCGCGGCCGCCGGTAGAGTGCATGCCGTAAACCTTCACAAAGACAGCCTTTTCGTGGCTCTCGAAAGTGTAGGACCGAATGACCACCTCTTGTGGGTTAAGGGCGTTGAGCAACGGGAAGCCTGCTGGGAGCGCGCGTTCGGGCGAGTGGCTGCTGTAGAGTGGTGACCATTGGTACTGCTGATTGGTACGAGCGAACTCTACGAGGCGCGCGGCTTCGGATCGGAAGGTGTCCCAACCGCCGTTGGTCTGGACGATTGAATTGACGGTTTGACGCTGACGACTGCGTTCAAGCGACAGCGGAGGCCACCACTGGGGCAGGTAGATGAAGAGGAAGGGCGCTAGCACGAGGCACACGCCAAGAGCGTGGAGGAGCGGATATCGGCGCACAGATTTCCAGGCAGCGTCGCTGAAGAGCGAGAGGACCAGCTTGATGACACAGAGAATCCCGAAGGCGAGGAGAGCCCAACAGAAGAGCATGCCTAGGGTCTCGAGCATGGGTCAGGTAAAGCTTGCGCTTTGATGGGGCGGCCAGCAGGCAGTTGAGGGCCACGGGCTTCGGTTCCACTTCACGATGGATATAAAAGCTGGGCTGGGCGAGCACGGCAAGGACAGAAAAGCCGACAGCCTCCTCTGGCGTTCAACCGGGACCCCATGACCGGCTATCTGAATGGCTCGCTATCCGGTTCTGCTCGTTTTGCCTTGCTGCTGATGACTCACGGACAATGCTCGATTTTCGTCGCGAATCTGCCATATTGATCGCATCATGAGCGATAAGGCAGAAAGCACCGGCCCCGGCGCTGTTCCACCAGACAGTTTAGCCAACTCCACGAGATTTCGTCCGCTGCGCATCTGGCCGGCGTTGCTCTTGGTCGCGCTCATGTTGTTGACGCGATTCGGACCGGCATACCTGGAAGGCGGCCTGGGGAGTTACTGGATGATCGCAGTGTTTGGACCGCTGATTTGTTGCCTGCTATTGGTGCTTTGGTGGTTGGCCGCGAGTCGCGCAACCTGGAAGGAACGCCTGTTCGGCACCCTGGGGAGTGGTCGGCTGCCTCATCCTCGCGTTGAAGCTCGTTGATCCGACCATGCGCGGGCCGGGGACGACCTACCTGACGCTGCCAATGGGTATGGTTCTTTTTGCCTTGGGTGCGACGTTGCTAAGAAAACGCCGCCCGACGGTGAGGACCGGCCTGGCTGTGCTCCTCGCGTTTGCGGGCTTTGGCTTTTCAATGCTGCTCCGCAATGAAGGCATGACCGGGAGTTACTCTCTCGGCACGCATTGGCGCTGGTCGCAAACACCGGAAGAGGCGATGCTCTCCGTTCGCAAGGGGAAAGCCGCCGCCAAACCAGAGCTGCCGGATGCTGGCAAGCTCGGCTTGGCGCTTGCGAATCCCGAATGGCCCGGCTTTCGCGGCGCCGACCGTGCGTCGCGCTCGCGCGGTCCGCAAATCTCGACCAACTGGACCGCCCTTCCGCCCCGGCAACTATGGAAAATCCCCGTCGGCCCGGCGTGGTCGTCATTCGCGGTCGCGGGAAAACGGCTCTTCACCCAGGAACAGCGCGGACCCAAGGAAACCGTGGTTTGCTATGACGGGGAAACAGGTCACGAGATCTGGAACCAGCAGACCGAAACTCGACTTGACGATCCGTTGGGTGGACCTGGCCCTCGGGCGACCCCCACCGTCGCGGACGGCGGGTTATTCGTCACTGGCGCCACGGGCACCTTCCAGCGGCTGGATCCAGCGACCGGCGAAGTCGTGTGGAAACAGGACCTGACCACCGTGGCTAAGCGCAAAGCTCCGATGTGGGGATTTGCGGCGTCGCCGCTGGTCGCCGGCACCGTTGCCATTGTCTATGCCGGAGGTCCTGATGGCAAAGGGGTGCTCGCGTTTGACGCCGCGTCGGGGGCACCCCGCTGGTCTGCCGCCGCGGGCAATGATTCCTACAGTTCGCCCCAATTGAATACAATCCTCGGCGAGGAACTGGTGCCCATGCTGTCCGATGAAGGTTTGGTCTTTCTGGACCCAACCAGCGGGAAAGAACGACTGCACTACGACTGGAAGTTCAAGCCTTACCGGGCGCTGCAACCGTGCCTCATTGGGAGCGACACAATCCTGTTATCTACCGGAATGAACGCCGGCACGCGGGCCATTCGCATTGCCAAGACCAATGGCCAACTCACGGCGCAAGAGTTGTGGACGTCGCGAAACCTGAAGCCGGACTTCAGCGACCTTGTGACCCATCAAGGTTACGCCTACGGAGAAGACGGTGGAATCTTCACCTGCATCGACCTTAAGACCGGTGAGCGAAAATGGAAAGGCGGACGCTACGGCAAAGGCCAGGTGTTGTTGCTGGAGAATTCCGGCCTATTGCTGATCGCCGCCGAACAGGGACAGGTCGTGCTGCTCCGGGCTGATTCGAATGAGCACGCGGAAGTGGCTTCATTCAAGGCGCTGGAGGGCAAGACCTGGAACCATCCGGTGGTCGTCGGCGATCGACTTTACGTCCGTAATTCGCAGGAAGCCGCCGCTTATCAATTGCCACTGGCAGAGGTGAAGACAGCGGCGGCTCGCTTCAGCGCAGCCACGCAGTAGTGAGCGCAGGCGCAAAGCAACGTAGCGTCAGGCATCCTTGCCTGACGTAGAGGGCGGCAATCCCTGCCGCCCGGAAAAACCGCGCCCTTGTCCGCACCTCACAACAGCTCCAAAGCGTATCGGTGGACGTGAGGTCTTTGCCGCCGGGCTGGGAAGCCCGGCTCTACGTCAGGCAGGGATGCCTGACGCTACGCCGCCTGGCGCCTGCTCGCTCCTTGCGTCTTTGCCTCTTGGCGTTAGCTGCCGGTGGCAGGGTGAAGCCCTGGAAAGGGGCAAAGCGTCAAACCCGTTTGGCCGTCATGCGGCACACGCCTTCACCAGGGCGACTACGAGCGGTGCGGACTTGCCCGCCAGGCTGGCGCGTTCCGGTTGAAACAGTGTAGCCACGAAGAACGGATGCCCGTCCAGCTCCACCGCGCGCACTTCGCCGTCTTCATCTTCGGCGGTGGCACGAAGCGGGCCGGCCAGCAGCGCCGAGCGAAACTCCGCGTTTAGCCCATAACGGCACCGATATCCTTCGGTGGCTTTCGCGGCCCCGTAGGCCGACGCGATGCGCGAGCCAGGAACGAACCGGACGACGCCCGACGTCTCGACGAGAGAACACGCGAGCAAAGAGATAACGGCCCGGGTGGCGTCAGGCGCCGTTTCGGCGTGCTCGGCGTCGGCCCATCCAAGGACGTTCCGCGCATACTCGATTACGGCATGCTGAAACCCGCCGCAAGTCCCCAGGAACGGCACCCCGCTTTCGCGAGCATGGCGGATGGCCAGCAGCGCCCCCTCCATGTTGCGATAGGGACTCGCCGGGACACACCACAGGCCGCTGAAGTGAGAAACGCGAGCGGCCGCAACAATCTCCTCGGTGGGGACCCATTCAAAGCCCAGTTCAACCCGCAGCGCCTTGGCCGCAGATCGCAACGCGAGCGGAATTGCCTGATGCGCGGGGACCGACTTGTCATAGTCTCCAATAAGGCCGATTGAAATGCGCTTACGCATGACTGTTGACAAGGGTTACTTGTGACTCCAATTGACCAATCGTTCTTTGTGGAATGCAGCCGTGCGGTCCAGCGATTCAACCACGGGAGGCGAAAAGGAGAGCGTAGCCTCTGGGAAGACCCGGCTTATGGGAACGGGTGTCGGGGACCCCTGGACGACGACCTCTCTCCGGTCAGGCTGGATTGTGGCGGTTCTCTTTCGGTAATACTCCCAAATGACAAATGGCCCGTTGGGCGTGGGGGATGGTACTGATGGTAGTGGGCTGGCCCCAGGCAATCAGGACCGCGTTCGTGCTCATGCCTTGGCGCAACTGCCCCCGGTCCACCAACGCCTTATCCTCCGCCGTCAACGTCGCATAATCCGCTGCATACGCCTGCCGCCGCGCGGCAATATGCGAGCTCTCGCAGCCAACGAAGAGCAGGAGACTGAGCATCGTTAGGCACGGCCACAGAATTTGCATTTTGGGTATGAAAGGTTCACTAAATGAGATCGTCATGTTTTTCGTGGGGTTCCTCTTACCCCAACAAGGGCGGATTGGCTAGGACAACATCTATCTGACGCTTTCATTAGCTCACCGATGCCGGCGGAGCCCCAGCGGAGCCGGCATTGGGTGCGGCGCTTTGTTGGGCTTCCTGACGCTTTTCAAGCCCTTGGTCCTTGATGCCGATAGTCCTCAGAAGAAGCTTGCCCAACGGACTGATATAATGGTACGAGACTTTCGGTTCGCCAGTGAATCTATCGAATTCGGGGATGCCGGTCCGCATGTCACGGGAAATGTGCGCTGTGACCAATCCTAAGTCAATTAGGTGGTCTTGATAGCTCTCCTGCAAGGAATGCTTGTCAAGCACCTCTTCTGAAGAGCCAATGAAGGCTTGTCTACGCGTAAGAACCGCCTGGTGCTTCCTTCGGAAATCCTCGTCGCCACCCATACCGGGTCTCAGGTAGAAACGCAGCCAAATGATCTCGATGTCGTTAAGCTCATCCAGGATACGCAGAAGGTGCTTAGATTCCGCATGCTCAATCGTTTCGTTGCTGAGGCTATTCGCGATTAATGAGGCAAGGTATCCTCTGCGCTCGTCGCTGGTTGACCGAGCGGCTTGGCGCAGGGCTCCTTCTAAGAGATCAGTAAACTCCTCGTCATGGAGCGACTTGCGAACATCGGCCTGTTCGAGGTTTCTGATGCGTTCCTCAAGAGCGGCAGCGAATTTCGCTATTCTGTCGAGCCGTTGATTGGGGATGACAACACCCGCCAGTTCAGCCAACAACGAACCCACGAACGGGGCCGCACCTACGATGGCCTTTGCACCAGAAGCGACGTAGTCAATTGCCTTCTCCCGAACTTCGTCGGGCAAATGCGAGGATGTTTCGGGCGTGGTCATATTATGGTCCAACTATGTTATTATCATGCACTCCGTGCACTAGATCGTGCACGATTGACTTCTGTAAGCAGGGGTGATTTCAAAGGATTAGTGGGGGGGTGGATTGCGAATTCCTAGCAAGGGAGGGCACGTTTTTATTGAAGGGTGGGAATCGCTGGGCGGAAGGCTTGCGCCGGTGCGGGCCGGGTCAACAGAACCAGCCTCAGCCACCCTTTAAAACATGTTTGCATAGCACGCTCAGATTCCCGGGAGAAGGCTCCACCTGCGCTTTCTCCATGTGGGTCGTTCTACTCTCTTGGCGGCGGATGACAAGGAGAAATGCTCAGCTTTTGCGGGCCCAGCCGGAGAGCCTAACGAAAACGGTGATCGTACTCACGCGAGAGGCGAACAAGCAGAGCGCTGTATTCCTTTGCAGTTTGCGCAAAGTCCAACCACTCGAAGGGGAACGGCAGCACGTTGGTTGCCCGGAAACGGAGGATCTGAAACTCAAAGAAACTCGGCGCGGCCCTGGCCAGCAGCCGGTTCTCCGCTTCCGCCGCCTCTTGGAGGGGATGTTTGCGCTTCTTTCCATCCGTTAGGTATTCGCGGTCCCCTTCGTATGAAGTATAGACCGGAGCGAAATTCACGCCGACGATGCCAACACAGATCGGATTTCCACCCGTGCTCCTGAACTCTTCGACCTGTCGGGCAAGGTCACCGATAACGCGGTCGATCTGCTTAATCATCGCTTTGGCCAAAATCTTTGTCTCGGCTCCGATCTCAATATTGGCAACCTCGCCACGCGCAACCAGCAAACCGGCTTCGGTGATTGCAACCGCAGTCGGCACCAACTCACCAAATGTTCCGTCACCCCTCCGGCTGGGTCTGCCAACGGTCTTATTGCCCAGATTGACCACTCGCTCGTGCGACTTAACCCGGGCCGCCAGCTTGTCCGACTTGCCCAGGCTCACCAAGTCCTCGTAGAGTTGACTGGCGACCAAGTCACCCAGGCTGGAATCCCGGTGCTTGTATTTGGTGCCTTCAAAGAGTGTCCGAAAGGTGTTTAGCAGGGCGAATTCTTGCATCTGAGTGTTATTCCAAGAGGAGTTTAGCTCGCACGGCTCCGGCTTCCATTGGAACGAAGATAGCCTCCCGTAATCGCTGCTGGGCGATGGCGACGTACTTGGGCTCAATGTCGAGGCTGACGCTATTGCGCCCGCAATTCAATGCCGCAACGGCGGTTGTTCCCGTGCCAGCGAACGGGTCGAGCACGGTGTCTCCCGCAAATGAAAACAGTTTTATGAGTCGCTCCGCCAAGGCCACCGGGAAAGGCGCGGGGTGTCCTTTCCTGGTGGACTCCCCTTTGATATCCAGCCACGACGAGCGCAGCCAGGATTGCATTTCTTCCTTATTGAGCATTGAAAGCGCCCTCTGGACCGTAGAGGGGGAGCGATACTCGCTTCCCTTTCGCAGAAAGAGGATGTACTCGACGTCATTCTTGACAATTGCGCCGGGCTGATAGGGTTTGCCGTAAAAACCTGCGCCATTGCCTTCGGCTTCGGTGACGCCATTGGCGATCTTTTGCCAGAAGATGGGAGTGAGGCAGTCCAATCCGAGCCGCCGGCTGCGGGTTTGAATGTCTGCATGCAAAGGCATGACGTAGTGGCGTCCTTCTCTTTTCCTCGGGATGCAAACATCGCCGACCACACAGCAGATTCGGCCACCGGGCGCCAGAACACGAACGCACTCGGCCCAAACCTTATCCAGCTCGGACAGGAATGCCTCGTAGTTCGCGATGGCACCCAGTTGCGACTTGTGCGGCTCGTATTCTTTGAGCGTCCAATAAGGAGGTGAAGTCACGACGAGCTGGACGCTTTCATTTGGGAGCCACGATAAGTCGCGCGCGTCTCCGCACCGGAAACGGTGGATGGTTTCGTCGAACGGCTTGGGCCACGGCAGGTGCCTGAGAATGGCGTTTGCACGCAGCATCTTCTCGACGGCCCCCTCCGCATTATCGGCTAGTGGCAGGTCATGCAGCACCTTCTCCACTGCCTCGAAGGTCTCTCTCAACTGCACTCCGCTCGGGGAGTGCGCGGGGTAGGGCCGAACCTCCGAAGGGGCTCGTTTCTGCTTCGGACTCTTCCGCTGGTTCACCGCGTTGCGCATTCGGTATCCCACTTAAGCATGTCCCTGGCGAGTGCGCCAGCTTTTCAATCGGCTCCGGAGCCGGCGTCAACCCTTAACTTGGCAGAGTTCATTCGGGCGCCAGCAACGGAATGACCTGCCCCCCCTCCCGGCTTACGGGTTCACCAGTTTCACGCGGTAGAAGCGGGCGTTCGTGCTAGGTGGACCGCCGGTGAGCGCGTAGTCGTCCACAAAGGTTTCCGTGCCCTCCACACCGGCGGGCACGTTGGTTTCGGTTACCAGCACTGCTTGGGTGAAGCTCGTAGCGGGGAAGGTGAGGCGATCAGCGTATTCCACGGCGTAACGCTTGCCGCCGACTGAAGTCCAACTGATTTGGGCGTAGCCCGTGCCGGATTGGAGGCTGGCTTGCGCCCGGAAAGTGGAATTCGGGTTGGTGGGGTCCAAACCCAACCAGTAGCATTGCAGGTTGCTGAAGTGATTGGCGGCCGGCGCCTGGGGCAACGCGTTGGTGCTGTTCCCGAAGTAGCGGCTTTCCCACCAGTCCGGCAGACCATCATGGTCGGTGTCCAGCGTGCCGTTCCAGTAATCAATGACGACGCCACCCATCAGCAGCTTCTGGCCTGATTGACTGAGGGCGTTCGTTGCCGGACAAAGCACCAGAACGATCGCTGAATCCGGCGCCAGCGTGAGCGTGGCCATTCCGGAAACGTTGGTGGCGAGGAACGCGCCAGTGACGAGATTGTAAAGATGCTTCGTCTGCGGCCCGACGCTCACCGTGACTTGCTTCGTGAGGGCGTAAGGATTGTAAAAAAGGTAGGTGGGAAAGGCCGCAGGCGGAAACGCTTCGGTGGCGACGCAATCAACCTGGAGGATGCCGGGCACATTCGACGTCTGGAACAATGCCGCCATCCAGCCGCTTCCCCACGCGCCGTAAGGATTCAAATCCTGGATCGGCTCTGCGGCGTCGCCTGTCGCGTAAGGTGTCGTGGGGCCGAGATGACGAACGCCTTCGTAGGAGATGCTTTGCACGCCGGTCTGCTGCACCCAGGCGGCGCTCGACTGCATGTTCGTCGGGAGGGTGTTCGGATAGAAGAGGCTTGCGTTGGCGGCGACGTGCAACAACCAGCGCCCCAGCAAGCGGGCATATTGCGGCTCATAACGGACCACGGGAGTGATGATGCCGGCGGCGGCGTATGAGTTCATCGAGAAAGCGTAGCCGCTGGAGTCCGTGGTGCTGCCCATGAGACCGCAGGTATCGTAATTTCCCCAGCGTGTGTTCTCGCACCCCCAGCCGGGCCGGGCATCGGACGTGGGGGCAAAGATCCAGTTCAGGTGTTTGCTGGTCGAGTAGCTGCGGCCCAACTCCGCGTTCAGGCGAGCGGCCAGGGCCGGGCCGAAAAAGCCCAGCGTTTCGTAAAACGGGTTCGCTGTGCGGCTATTCATCTGGGTCATGCACGTGTCGGCAGCGGCGAGATACTTGGCGTCGTGGAACTGCACGTAAGCCATGTATTCGAGCCACGCGATGCCAATGGCCATGTCCGGCTCAACCCAGGCGGAATCCGTCGGCGTCATGGTGGCGAAGCTGAAGCCGGTGTGCTCCCAATTGTTGCTCAACACCGGCAGCGCGGTGAGCCAACTGTCCGCAATGGCCGCCATCTTCGTTTGCAGAGAAGCGCGCCCGGGATAGCGAGAGCCGATCTGATAAAGCAATACGTTTGGGAAGATGTCATACCAGGCCGAGCCAGAACCCTGGGAGTTGACGTTGTTCAAGAGCAGGCCATGGCCGTTGACGACGCAATAATACACCTCGCACTGTTGAACGCGGTCGTGGCCGGTGAGCGAAGCCATGTTCAGGCCCGCGAGCGTGCCGCCGAGGACGGCGCCGAGCGCCGTGAGCGCCTCCCCGCTGTCGCGCGGGTTGCCGACGTAACTCGGCAGGCTAAACGCCGGCCCGGAGTAACCCGCCGCGGAGTTCGCGGAGTATTCATAGAGCAGGGGCAGATATTGGCCCGTGACGGACGGATTGAAGGCGAGTTGATGATAATCAAGGGCGGTCTGCTTCCAATCGCGGATGACGAGCGGGTCAGGTAACAACGGGAAGTTCTCAATGTAAGGAACCAGCGAATTGACATTGGTCGCCGTGGCCAGAGAAATGTCATCCAGCCAGGTCTGACCGGTGACATCCAGCCCGCCGCCGGAAGTGAATGAGAGGTTCAGCTTAACCGCGCCGCTCGGGGTCGTGATCTGCTGCGTCATTTCCTCCCAGAAGTCGTGCGCCCCGGCAAACTGATAGCTCACACTGGAGAATAATGTGGCGGTGGCATTGTAAAAGTTCACTGTCACGCGCATCGGCCCGATGTTGGTGACGGTGTATCGAAGGTTGTAGCGGAGTTGGTAATTGGTGCCCCCGGTGATGCTGAGTTGGTCGGAATACCATTCGCCGTAGTCCGTGGTGCTGGCGTCATTAAGCTGGAAGGCGTGCGTGGCGCTGACCCACAGCGAAGTCGTCCAAAGGTCGATCGCCGCACTGGTCCCGCCCCTGTGCCAGAAATCCGGCACCCCGTCGCTATTGGCGTCGGATTCGAGAGTCGGGTTGGGCCAGAGGTTGCCGGGCAGGAGTCCCGCCTGGAGGAGCGGGGGCGCCAACAGCAACGCAAGCAGCGCTGTCAAGAGGCAGAGAAGCCGGCGCTGACAAGGAAACGACTGTGACATAGCTGGGAAACTATACCATACGACTGGCTCACAGCTACTGCTCACTCCGCCGCGAAAACGGGTGTGGGGGTTCCGGTTGGCTGGCCCTCTGCGGCTTGCGCCATCGCGGCGCAGCCCTTTAACACCCTCTTGGCCATCCATATGGAAAGCAATTGCACCACCCCAATAATTAGCAGCGCGTAGCGCAGGGCAAAGGTGTCGGACACTTGGTTGGCCAAAAGGATGAACAATCCGCAGCCGGCAAAGCGGCCAATGTAAAAGCCGAACTCCTGGTTAAAGATGTAAGCGAACTTATTGCGGTGCTCGATGGCGGAGACGGTGTCGATGACCTGCATCTGGATCGGGAAATAGGCGATGTCATGCAGCGGTCGGCCGAGCAGCAGGCACACCATAAAGAGGAGCACGCCGGCGGCATTGAACAGCAGCGCGTTCGCCAGCCCGCCCAGGGCGAAGAGCGTCAGGCCGATGGTGAAGATGACGATGCGGTGCGCAGGCTTGGTCGTGCGCCCGATGAAGTAGAGCAGGAAAGCGGAGAGAATGCCGCCTACGGCCTGGATCGTTCCCAGCGCGCCCTCTTGTCCGACCAAGCGCATCACGAGCATGGCCGGCGCGGTAACGATATAGCCTTGCGCCAGGCCCTTCAAGATGGCCAGCAGTTGCATCCGGTTCCAGAGCCAGTGATAGCGGAAGAAGACGAACGGTAACTTCGGCGGGTTCTCGAAGCGGCCCCGATGAACAATGATCGAGGCAAAGATAGTCAGCAGGAAGACAAACCCCGTGACGATTTGATAGGCGATGTTGCGGTCTCCGCCGAACCACCCCCGGACGCCGGTGCCTTCGATGAACCAGCCGATGATGACCGGGACGATGACATAGGTGTTCGTATAAAAAAAAGTCTCGACCCCGTAATAGTAGTTGCGATTGGAGTCGTTAGTTGTGGACAACGCCAGGAAGTCGCGGTTGGCCCAAAACAGACCGAACGACATGCCCATCACCAAGCCCGCCACGCCAACGCCCGTCATGCTCAGCGTGCTCAGAGACATCATCACGGCCATGGAAACCCCGCTCAGCAGCATGCCCGCTGAATAGAGCCGCTTAATATTGACGTGTTGAAGCAGGAAGCCATTGATGAGGAACGTGAAGGGAATGCCGGTATAAACCGCCAGTTGGTAGATGACCACCATCTTTACGTCGTGCGAATTGCGCATCACATAAGCCCCCACGAACACGTCGATCACCGGCAGGACGAAGGCGTAGATGAGGTTGGTGAGCAGCAGGATCCGGATGTCGCGCGGATACGAGAGGAAGTGCCGGTATTCGTGTAAGAACTTCTTCATGAAGCGGGTCAACGAAGGGTTTGGAGGATCTCCTGCAGCGAGAGGCGCGCGCCACAGATGACGCTGTCGGAGGCGCCGTAGTACAGGGTCACCGTGTCGCCGTCCACCACGTGGCCGTTGGTAAAGACGACGTTGCCGAAGAAGCCGGTGCGTTCATAATCGGCGACGGGTTCCATGATTGGCTCGCATGAGCGGGCGAGGACTTGTCACGGAGATTCAAGATCCAGCAGCAGCGCTCCAAGGCAGTAACGGTGCTCGCCATTGGCGCCGTGGTAGATTTCCAGCCAGCCCTCCGGCGTGCGGATAGGGGCGGCCCCGGCCCCGACGCGGGCGCTGTCCCACATGCCCGGCCGGCTGTGCGCAAGACAACGGTGCTGGCCCCAATGCACGAGGTCAGGCGATTCAGCGATCCAGATGTAATTGCCGCCGAGGGTCGGACTGCTGGGACGGTGCAGGGCGAAGTAATTGCCACCGATTTGCTCGCTGAAGATCGCGCAGTCCTTGTTGTGAGGAGGGAGAATCATGCCGTGTTGGAGCATGTTGCGCCAATTGGTTGTGCTGCGTAAGCCCACCCCCACTCCGTGCTCCGACACTTCTGTAAAGGTCAGGTAGTAGGTCTGGCCGATCTGCGCCACGCGGCAATCTTCTATGCCGTAGGATTCCAATTCGCCCTGGCCGAACATCGATGGATAAGACGGGTCTTCGGCAAAGCTGATCCCATCTCCACTGGCGACCAGCCGGAAATGGGACATTGTCGTCAGGTAATCCTTGCCATCATAGCCGATGACCCTCGGGTCGGCGAGATTGAGCTTCGGATCGGAGTTGTCAAATTCCAGAATCTGCAACTCTCCGTTTACGCCCAGGATGGGGAAGGACGTCCTGCCTGGCTTCTGCTCGGGGCGCTCGGCTACGCGCAAGAGCAGCCAGGTCCGGTCGTTGAACCTGAAGACGCCGGGATTCAGCAGACATTCCACCTTCATTCGCTCAATGCTCGGCCGAATGTCGCTCGGCCTCAGTATGGGGTTTTCAGCAAAGCGTTTCGCGATGTCAGCCATACTCTCCTATTTCCTAATTGCCGTAACGCACGATGACCTTGTCGATGACGGTCCGTTTTCCCTCGTGCAGTATTTTCCCGCCCACGGGAGTGAGAACCACGATCCTCGCAGTGTCGGGCGGGAGAGTGATGCGCGCGCGGTCATGGACGTTCTGTTGGAAAAACTGATCACTGACGGCGTCGTAAACATCTCGCGCCTCGGCCCCCAACTCGACCACGACCGTCTTCGCTGATCCGTAGGGATTGTAGTAGAGGTAGGTGGGATACGCCTTATCGTGGAAGTAATCCGTTTTCAGAAGGTCCAATTGCAGAATTTGTGCGACGTTGGTCGGCTTGATTATGCCGCCCAGGATTCCCACATGGGAACTGCCGTACAGACCCAAGTCGGTAGCGGCTGAGGCGGGGCGATAGAGCACAATGGGCACGGTGGCTTCCTTGAGGAGGTCAATGAAGGTGACCACCAGATCCCCCTGGGCAAACGGGCCGATCCTGGATTGGTAGGAAACCGCCATGGCGTCCACCGCCAGTTTGTCCGGGCCCTTCCACCCGGCCGATCGGTCACTGCTCTCCGCCTTAACGTAGAGTTTGTTGCGCAGCGCGGTGGGCAATTCGACCAAGTGGGCGGGGTCAGAGCCGGACACCGAGAAAGCGGAGATGTACGGACCCTCAGGTCGGCTCGCAAAAGAAAAGCGGAAGACATTACCGATATGTCCGCCCTCGATGCGTTCCGCCGCTACCACGAGCCAGCTCTCCCGCGCTTGGGGAAGGTTGAACTCCCAGATATGTTCAAACGGCGGCCCATTGCCCGGCGCCTCTTCGAACACCTCACGATCAGGCGGCGTCTCGTTCCTAAAATGCGTGGACACGAAACTTCCCTGCACGATATTTCCGCGCACTGTGCGGTAATCGGCGCTTGCGGTCGCCGCCCCGCGCTTCCACTTGCGGATTCCTTCATAGGCAATTCCCGATTTGCCGTCATGCGCTTTAGCCCAGGCGTAGCTCGATTGATGCTCGGGGTCGTGGGCATTGGGATAAAAAAGCCGTGCGGCATTCGCCAGGTTCAGCAGCCACTTGCCGAGGTCGTGCGCATATCGCGTATCGTAGCGCGCCAGCGGCACCAGCGCGCCAGCCCATTCAAACGTGTTCATGGCAAAAGCATAACCCCCGCCGTCCGTGGTGCTCCCGACCAGGCCATGCGCGTCCAGACCGTCCCAGCGATCAGATATTACTCCCCACCCCGGTCGGGCCTGAAGTGGGCCTCGCGGCTCAAAGCAAGCATTCACCAGCTTGGCGACGTCGTAATGACGATCCAGTTCGGCGTTCATACGTGCGGCGATCAGCGCGCCATAGGGCAGCAGCACTTCATAGAGCGGACTTTGCTGGACCGGCTTCACCTCCAGCGAACGAATGGCCCAGTCCGCGGCGGTCAGGAAACGCGGGTCTTTGAATTGCAGCCACGCGAGGTATTCGAGCCACGCAATGCCGGTGGCGCCTTCCGGTTCGATCCGCCCCTGCTCCACCGGCTGCATGGTTTTAAGATTCAATCCTGTGTGATCGAAATTGGGCAGCGCGAGCGGGTCGGTCTTGCCACCCAGGGCCACACAGGCTTCATGCCATTTCTGCGCCACCGAGCGCGCCTGCTGGTCACTTGCGGAATTGCCCGGATACAGTTCGTTGAGTTGGTAGAAGAGCACATTGGGAAAGACGTCATACCAAAATGAGCCCCCTGTGCCGCCGCGCGGACGATTCACGTAAACCCCTTCTTCCGCGTTGAAGAAATTCGTGCCCAACGTCACCCAGTCATGGCCGCGATAAGTCCGCATGTCCAATCCGACGAGTGAACCGCTGATGACCGCCGCAAGATAATTGACGGCCTCAGGATCATTCGGGCCGCCCACATAAGACGGGAACGAAACCATCGTGTGTCGCTCGTCGAGCCAACCGACGAGCGGCAGATGCTCGCCCCGCCGTTCAAAGTCCAACACCAGATCGAGGTAATCACAGGTCACCTGACGCCAATCGCGCATCGCAAAGGGCCGTGGCAGATTCGGCATTCGCTCAACGCGAGGGATTGTAGCTCGCGAAGTCTCCTCCTCCGCGCCGAGGCGCCCCAAGCCACCCATCGTCGCCACCCAGGCAACGAATGACAGGGTGCGCAGCATGGAATAAGGATGTTCCATAAAGTCAGCAGGGCTGTCCGGCAGAATCCAAACTCTGCGCAGGCAGCCCTGGTTCTATCTCACCCCAGCGAGGGTTGTTCTCGCCGAGAAGAAGTTTGCGCCACGGCCCCTTACTCCTGCTTCACGCGATAGAAGACTTGATTGCTGCTATAGGTGGTAGTGTCAACATACGAAGTCGTGACGCCGCCAGAACCCCAGCCGGTTACCAGCGGCGTCCAGGTCGCTGTCGGCCCGAGAGCGGTCGCAAAGAGCACTGTATAGGTCGCGGTCGGCGAACTATCCCAGGTGAGAGTCACGCCGCTGACATCATGGGTAACGCCGGTGATGACCAGTTTGCCCACCTGGATGGAGAGGTCATCAATGACCATCGTGCCGGTCACCGAGGAAGCCCCGCCGGAGGCGAAGTTGACTCGCAACTGGGTGGTTCCGGTGGGCACCGCCAGGCGCTGGAGTTGCCTTTCAAAGGGCGAGTTGGAGACGCTGCCATTCCAGCCCGGACTTTGGCCGCTGACATTGTAATCGCGGCTGAGAAGGGCGTTGTTGCCAGCATCGAGAAAGGCGAAGCTTAACCTCATGTTGCCACTGTCCACGCTGTAGAGTTGGAACCACTGAAAATCCAGTACGTCCCCGTCGGAGACGATGCCGGTCAGCGGCAGAAACCCATACCATTCGCCATAATTGGCCGGGTCGTTATCCACCAGGGCTAGCGCGTGCGTGGGGCTAACGGAGTTTGCCGTGGTGACCTGATCAATGGAACCATCGCTGCCACCCCGATGCCAAATACCTGCCGGTGTCGCAGCGGTGGGATTGTCCATCTGATCGCCATTCTCGAAAGTCGGGTTCGGGAAAAAGTTTCCCGCCAGGACGGTTGAGGGATGGAGGGACACCGACAGGTCGTCGATGACCATTATCCCGACGGTAGCGGCGGGGCCGCCGGAGGTCAGCAAAATGCGGATCTTCGCCGCGCCCGAAGGGACGCTCACCGCTTGTAGCCGAGCGACGAAGGTGGAGCCCGCGATGGTGCCGGTCCAGCCGGCACTATTGCTGGACACCAGGAAAGGAGTTTGGTTGATCGGATTGCCGCCCGTGTCTAGAAACGCAACCGTCAGCCGCATTTGGCCATTGGTGATGCCGTACATTTCGGACCACTGGACATCCAACAGGTCGCCGGGGTTGGCGTGGCCGCTGAGCGAAACATCGGAATACCACTCCCCGTAACCATTGGCATTGGTATCCACGACCGCCAGCGCATGGGTCGGACTGATATAATTGTCAGTGGTGACCTGATCAATGGAGCCATCGCTGCCGCCCCGGTTCCAATTTGCGGGTGTGCCGGTAGGTTGGTCGAGGCTGGTGCCGGTCTCGAAGGTCGAGTTCACCCAGAAGTTGCCCGACACCGTCGGCACCACGCGCGCCACCGATAAATCATCAATGATCATAACCCCGGTGACGGAGGGGTCTCCGCCGGAGACCAGGGAGCAGCGCATTTTGACGGCGTTGGCTGGCACCACCAGGGAGCTGTTGCGCTTGGTAAAGGACGATGCCTCGATGGTGCCCCTCCATCCGGCGTTAGTCGTGCCGGTGGTGACAAAATCGGTCGAACTCCCGGCTTGAGCGTTCGAACCATCAAAGAACAGCACGGTCAGGCGCATCGCAGGTGCACTGATGCTATACATTTCGAACCATTGGATGCTCAACGTGTCGCCGGGGCTGGCATTGCCGGCCAGGGAAACGTCGGAGTACCACTCGCCGTAACCGCTGCCAGTGGTGTTGGTGTCTATGACCGCTAACGCATGAGTTGCACTGGTGAAGTTGTTGGTGATCACTTGGCAGATGGTGGTGTCGCCGCCCCCGCGATTCCAATTTGAAACGGTGCCGGTGGTCTGGTCGAGGTTGGTGCCGAGCTCGAACGAGGGATTCACCCAGAAGTTGCCGAACAGCAAGTTCGCGACCGGCGCGCGCGCCACGGATAAGTCGTCGATGACCATGACCCCGGTGATGTTGCCGGAACCGCCGGAGACCAGTTCACACCGTATGGTCACTGCGCCGGACGGCACCATCACGGAACCATTCCGCTTCGTAAACGTCGAATCATCGATCGTGGTCACCCATCCGGGACTGGTCGTTCCGAGGGTAACAAAGTGAGTTGACCCTCCAACCTGGGTGCCCACCCCGTTAAAGAAGGTCACGGTTAAGCGCATCTCCGGGGCGCTGAGATTATACATTTCGTACCACTGGAGATTCAAAGTGTCGCCCTCGCTGGCATTGAGGCCGAGCGGGACGTCGGAGTACCAGTCACCGTAACCGCTGTCCGTGGCATCGTTATCGATGACCGCCAGTGCATGGGTTGGACTGACGGAGTTGTTGGTGATCACCTGGCAGATGGTGGGGTTGCCTCCCCCGCGATTCCAATTTGAGACAGTGCCGTTTGTTTGGTCGAGGTTGCTGCCCAACTCGAAGGTTGGATTCACCCAGAAGTTGTTGGGCAGGATGTCAGCGCGGACCAACGGCGTTCCGAGTAGCAGGAAAGCAAATCCCATTCGCCATAAACCCGAAGTAAAAGAAGCCAGCGACTTTCTTAAACCCGACGACTTCGTGTTCTTCTTGGCCGAGTCAACCGACGTTCGGGGGACCCAATTCCGATTGGGAGCTCGCATTGAAGTGTTCATGGTGTTTTTGCTTTGCGCTTTTGTTCAGGTCCGTTTTCGTCGCCGTTGGACATTCCATTTGGAGGGGAGTTTTTATGATTTGAAAGTGAAATGTAAGCGACAGCACCATGCGACCGCTATGGGGTGTTCACCCCATATGAAATGTTTCTAAATCCCGACGTTCTCTGAACGCGGCTGAGGCACCAGTCATCTCGGGGCTACGGGGCATCCTATTGCACAACTTGCGCGAGGCGGTCGGCTTCCTGGAAGGCGGGATCAAGATCTCTCAGAGCATAGTCGATACGCGAAGATCCCCGCGCAAGACCACGATGCGGAACATGATTTTGCCGGAGTCTGGAGTTCCAGCGCGACGGCTATGATGCCGGCCTGAAGCTAAATCTATTGGTGCCCATCCGTGTTCTTCGACGATTCCCGGAACAATGTCGGATCGAGCCAGAGGCTCCAGTTGGCCCAGTTGTGGTCATACGCGTTTTCAACCACGAGTTCCAACGTCTTTACACCCGCAACATCTACAGCGTAGTGGGCATGAGTTGCCCCGCGAATGATGGCGGACCGAAATACTTCCTTGCCATCAGCTTTGATGACGAAGACAACTCCCAAGGCGCGGGATTGAAAAACCGTATGCAGTCCGGCTTCCCCGCGCAACGTCTTCCATTTGCCACCCAGGTTGAAGACATACTTGGAGGGCGAATGAGCGGTGAGGCCCGTGGCATAGATTTTGCCGGAATCCAGCAAGGGCGATGGCATCTCCGCGCTTGGAGGGATGTAGTTGGCCGCCGGCTTGAGCCAACCCACCTCGGCCTGTTCCGGGCGGGCATCACCCAAGGGCAGTTCAGTCATCGCGGACGGCACGTCAGCCGGAGCCGGCTTGGGTTGGTTTTCCAGGGCCGCCACCAGCTTACGGGCGACGGTCTTTTCCAGTTCGGTGGCGCCGCTTTGCTCGATCTTGACCAGCGCTTTGCGCGCAGCGCCCACATCTTCCTGAAGCACCTCCGTGACGAGGGGCTCCACAGCTTGCATCCATGTCAACCTCGCGTCGGGCAGCGGGCCGATGGATTGACGCTGGAGATACATTGTCTGCTTTGGAAAATCCAATGTGACCAGATGCCTTGCCAGGAAGCGAAGCCCAATCCCATCTGACTCCACGTCTATCCGCTGCAAGGAAACCAGGGGATATTTTCCCCCGCCGAACGCGCCGTTGGGGAAACGCGCTTCCCCTTTCTCCGGCGGCACCGCCCGATTGGTCCATTGCTGAAAGTATTTTGGCATCAGCCACCCGTCCTCACTGATGCCGCTGTCGATCAGCGAATGCGGACCTTGCGCGCCGAAGAGATTCTCGGCCACCGCCGCGCGCCCGTCCTGGGGGTTGAGCGGCACGATCGGGAAGGCCTTGCCCCACTTTTGTTTGTCCGCCTGTTCATCGTCGAGGAACCGCATCTTGCCGGCGGCAAAATCCAGTTGAATGCAATAATGGCGCAGGCAGTCCAGGCTGAGCATTCCCATGACGGGATGGCCTGTGGCCGATGCCCACGACTTGAAATCATCAGTCAAGATGCGCTGGGGCATCATCAGCGGCGCGCCTCCTAAAAAGACTTTGGGCGCCGCATAGACGTTGACCTTCTTTTTAGTGCCCCAGCTTTGAAACTCTGCCGTGTCGAGTGGCTTGCCTAATTGTGGCTCCAGGGACTTGTCGAAGAAGGTGACCGAGGTCCCAGTATCCACCACAACTGGCAGCTCTTGGCCGCTCTCCAACCGGAGCGTCACCACCAGCCAGCCGCCCCGACCCGCCTCCTGATTGATGGGGACCTCAGCCGGAAGCGTGGCACCAACCGCGTTCTCCGTCGCGCAACAGCACAGAAACAGCAGGCTCAAATATGAGCCCAGCGGGCCAGGCTTGAACATGGTTCTTATGGAACTGGTGTTTTCCTATATGTCAAGGATTTCAAGCGCGCGGCAACCTCCGCCGGGCGCGGCGCGGGCAAGAGCTGGCCCGCGTGCCACCGCCGTTCAAGCCGTACGACGGAAAGCCAATTCTTAAGCGGCTGGACATCCGCAACCGGGGCGGGTGGATCACCCTGCACCTGGAGTTGCGGCACGAGCCAACCACGCCGATGACGGTGTGGGGCGCGCGGCCTTGCAATCGTGGGGTGGAGCGGCCTGCGATGTGTCCGCGGCTGGGCTGGCTGCCGGCGCTAAGGGATGGGACGATCCACATTACCGAGCAGTACTTCCAGGAGCACGGCGAGTACATCAGGAACCATGGAGTGCGGTTGGCGAGGAAGCGCATCTTTATCCGCATCCGGCGGGAGGTGGATGGTGGGGCAGTCTTGTTCGAAGAAGTCAACGCAGTCGTGTCTTAACCCGAGGGGCGGAACGGCAAAAAAGGCCTGATTCCATCGAAGATCCGTCGTAACATATCGAGCACATCACGGGGACTGCACGCCCGCCACTGGCGGAATCGGGAGTCCACAGTCCAAAGCCCGAGGCCCGAGGGCAGGTGGCGGAGGCTGGCATCCGGGAGACAGGTCTGCTATCCTACACGGGCTTGAAGGCGCTCAGCCGACCGTTGGTCGGCTGGCAGCCGGCCCGTTGACCCTATAATACATGAGCCAAACAGTGCAATCGCGCGAGTCGAATCANNCGCGCGCTCAAGGAGAAGCACACCTTCCTCGAACTGGTCCAGACCCCGGAATTGGCGGCCGAGGTGACCCTGCAGCCCGTCCGCCGGTTCGACTTCGATGCGGCAATACTATTTTGCGACATCCTCGCCCTCGCCGAGGGGCTGGGGCAACGCTACCAGTTCCGCGACAAGTGTGGCATCGAGATGGAGTTCCTGCTCAAGTCGGCGGCGGACGTCGATCGGCTGGAGGTGGAGGCGGTAACGGAGCGGCTGCAGTACGTGGCCAAGGCGCTGCCGCTCGTCAAGGCCGCGCTCGGCGGCCGCACAGCGCTAATTGGCTTTGCCGGGTCGCCCTGGACGCTGGCCAACTTCATGATCGAGGGCGGCGGCGTCAAGGAATACACCAAAGCCAAGGCGCTGTTCTACTCCGACCCGCCGCTGTTTGCGCGGTTGATGGAGAAGCTGACGCAGGCGGTGAGCGACTTTCTGCAACTGCAAATTGACGCGGGCGCCGATGCAGTCCAGATTTTCGATAGCCTCGGTGGCTTGCTGTCCGACGGTGACTTTGCCGCCGCCTCATCCCGCTGGATGGCGCAGATTGTCGGGTCCTTGAAAGACAAGGCGCCGGTGATTGTGTTCTCCAAGGGCACGCATGGAAATTGGGATGAGCTGGTGGCCACGGGTGCGCAGGTGCTGGGCGTGGATTGGAATGTGCGCCTGGCGGACGTGCGCGCGCGGCTGCCGGACCGGGTGGGCGTGCAGGGTAACCTCGACCCGTTCCTGCTCGCTACCACGCCGGCGCTGGTGGCGATCGAGACGGGGCGTATCCTGCGCGAGATGCGGGGTCGGCCGGGGCATATATTCAACCTGGGCCACGGCGTGCCGCCGGATGCCAAACTGGAAAACATCGAGAGCCTGGTCAGTGCGGTGAGAAGTTTCAAATGCACGGAATCGTAGCCGCCGACGTTAGTCGGCGCTGATCCGGCCTGCGGAAGAGAAGTGCGCCGACTAACGTCCGCGGCTACATTAAGAGCCTCGTAAGAAGTTTCAAATGAGCATGCTGAAAGTCGATCTTGAGCTGGTGAAGAAGTACAACGTGCCGGGACCGCGCTACACGTCGTATCCGCCGGCGACGCATTTCACGAACGAGATCGCGCCCGAGGCGTTTATCGGCCACATCCGCGCCAACAACCAGACCGACCGCGACCTGTCGCTCTACTTCCATCTGCCCTTCTGCTATTCGCTCTGCTGGTTTTGCGGCTGCACCACCGTCATCACCGCTGACCAGAAGAAGAGCGGCGAATACCTGAACTATCTCGAACGCGAGATGGACTTAATGAAGCCGTTGCTGAATCCCAAGCGCAAGGCGGTCCAGCTCCACTTCGGCGGCGGCACGCCCACGTTTCTGCTGCCCGACGAGATTCGCCGGCTGGGCGAGATGATCCGTTCGCGGTTCACGTTCGCGCCGGACATCGAGGCGGGCGTGGAGGTGGACCCGCGCCGGCTGACGCGTGACCACCTCGTTGCGCTGCGCGAAGTCGGCTTCAACCGCGGCTCGATGGGGGTCCAGGACGACGATCCCGTGGTGCAGAAAGCGGTGCATCGCATCCAGCCGTTGGAGATGACCCGGCAGGTCGTCGAGTGGATGCGGGAAGTCGGCTTCCACTCCATCAACATCGACCTGATTTACGGCCTGCCCTATCAAACGCCGGGCTCCTTTGCGAAGACCCTCGATGAGGTTCTGTCGCTGAAGCCGGACCGGTTTGCGGTATTTAACTACGCCCACGTGCCGTGGATGAAGCCGGCCCAGAAGATTCTGAAGCCCGAAGTCTTGCCGTCGCCGGAAACCAAGCTGGAGTTGCTCAAGCTCACCATCGAGCGGCTTTCTTCCGAGGGCTACGTGTATATCGGCATGGACCACTTTGCGCGCGCGGGGGATGAGCTGGCGCTGGCGCAGCCGCAGAAGACGTTGCAGCGGAATTTCCAGGGCTACAGCACGCGCGGCGGGGCGGATATTTATGCCTTCGGCATGTCGTCCATCTCCCAAGCGGAGGGCTTCTATTGGCAGAACCACAAAGACCTGCCGGACTACTATGGGTCGCTGGACGCCGGAAAGCTGCCGCTGAGCCGGGGCTACATCATGACGGAGGAGGACCAGATCCGCCGCACCACGATCATGCGCCTCATGTGCGACCTCGGCCTGGATTACGAGCCCATGTCCAAGCTGCTCGGCCTCAACTTCAAGGAGCACTTCGCCCACGAACTAGATTCGCTGGATGACATGGAAGCCGATGGGTTGCTGGTGAAAACCCCTCAGGGGTTCATCGTAACGGACCTCGGACGACTGCTGATCCGGAATATCGCGATGCGCTTTGACGCTTACGCCTCGGTACGAAAGGAGAACCGGTTTTCACGGACGATATGAAGTCCGTGGCAATTATCGGCGCAGGCATCACCGGCCTTACCGCTGCGTTTTACCTCAAGCGCAGGGGCGTTCCGGTTACCGTCTATGAGGCCAGCGGTCGCGTCGGTGGCGCGATTCAGTCGATCCGGGAGGAGGGCTACCTGGCGGAGTTTGGGCCCAATACCATCCTGGAAACTTCGCCCAAGGTTACTCAGCTCGTCTGCGACGCCGGACTGGCGGCGCGGCGGCTCGATCCCGATCCGAAAGCCGGCGCGCGGTATGTCGTGCGCTACCAGCGGCCGATCGAGATGCCGGGGTCGCCCCTGGGCTTCTTCACCACCAAGCTCTTTACCGCGCGGGCCAAGCTAGCCGTGCTGCGGGAGCCATTCGTAGCACCGCGCCGCGACGGCAAGGAAGAGAGCGTGGCTGAGTTCGTTGTGCGCCGCCTCGGACAGGAATTCCTGGACCATGCCATCGATGCCCTCGTTGCCGGCGTGTATGCGGGCGACCCTTACAAGCTCTCGGTGCCGCAGGCGTTTCCGAAGCTGGGCCAGCTTGAGGCGCGCTACGGGTCGCTCATCAAGGGGCAAATCTTCGGCGGTCGCGAGCGAAAGCGGCGCGGGGAAGTAGCGAAAGACCGCGCCCCCAAGTTCTCGTTTGACGAAGGGTTGCAGGTGTTGCCTGATACGCTGCGCGAGCACTTGGGCGAGGCCGTGCATTTGAACACCGCCGTCACCCGGCTTACGCAGACGCCCGAGGGGTGGACGCTCGACGTGCGTGAGGGCGGGCAGCAGACGCGGGCCGAGCACAGCGCGGTGATTTACGCGGGCACCGCCTTCAAGCTGGCGGAGATGGAGATCCAGGCGCCCGCGCGGGTGCACTTCGCGCCCTTCGGTGAGATTCGCTATCCGCCGGTGGCCAGCGTCGTGCTGGGCTTCCGGCGCGAGGACGTAGCCCATCCGTGCGAAGGATTTGGCATGTTGATACCGAAAGTGGAGGGCTTCAAGATCCTGGGCACCATCTTTTCTTCGTCCCTGTTCCCGAACCGGGCACCGGCGGGGCATCTGACGCTGACCAGCTATGTCGGGGGTGAACGATTCCCGGAACTGGCGTCGCTGCCACCAGCGCAACTCTACGCGCTGACGTGCGAAGACCTGCGCGTGCTGCTGGGTGTGAAGGGCAAACCGACCTTCCAGCACAGCGTGTTTTATCCAAAGGCGATCCCGCAGTACAACTTGGGCTACGGGCACTACCGTGAGCTGATGGCTGACATCGAGCGGAAAGTATCCGGACTATTTCTAGCCGGCCACTACCGCGACGGCATTTCGTTGAGCGATACGATCGTGTCCGCGTGCAACGTGGTGGACAGGGTAGGGGAGTTTCTAAAGGCGACGCCAACCCATCGGCAAGAAGCGCCGGTTCCGGCCTGAGCCTGCAACATGAATAAAGGAGTATTGTTGGTCAACCTGGGGTCGCCGGACTCGCCGTCGGTGCCGGACGTGCGGCGCTATCTGCGCGAGTTCCTGATGGACGGGCGCGTCCTTGATGTCAATTGGCTGGTGCGCTTCTGCGTCGTCAATTTTGCCATCCTGCCCTCACGCCCGAAGCATTCAGCCGAGGCTTATCAGAAGATATGGACGCCCGCCGGCTCGCCGCTGGTGGTTACCAGCCGCAACGTGCAGGCCAAGCTCCAGCGGCGGCTCGCGATCCCGGTTGAGCTGGCGATGCGCTATCAGCATCCGTCCATCTCGCAGGTGGTGCGCAACCTGGGGCAGAAGGGCGTGGACGAAGTCCTCCTCATTCCCCTCTTCCCGCATTACGCGATGTCCAGTTTCGAGACCGCGGTAGTGCGGGTGAAGCAGGCGGCTGCAACGTTCGCGCCGCAAATGCGGGTGCAGGTGCAGCCGCCATGTTTCGACCATCCCGATTACATTGCGGCGCTGGTGGCCAGCGCAGAGGGGTTCCTCGCCCGGGGCTACGACCATCTGCTCTTCAGCTACCACGGCCTGCCGGAGCGGCATATGCGCAAGGCCGATCCCACCGGGTGCCACTGCCTGGCGGCGGAGAACTGCTGCGAGACGGCCAGCCCGGCCCATGCCACCTGTTACCGCGCGCAATGTTTCAAGACCACCGCCGCCTTCGTCCAGCTAGCCAACGTGCCGAAGGACAAATATTCAGTTTCGTTTCAGTCCCGGCTGGGGCGTGATCCCTGGCTCAAGCCTTACACCGACTTCGAGCTTCCCCGACTGGCGGAGAGCGGCGTCAAGAAGCTGCTGGTGATGTGCCCCGCCTTTGTTGCTGACTGCCTGGAGACGCTGGAAGAAATCGGACTGCGCGGACGCGATAGTTTCCTGGCCGCAGGCGGAACGGATTTTGCCCTGATTCCCTGCCTAAACGAGCACCCGCTTTGGCTGGCGGCGTTAGAGGGAATCGTCCGCCGCTTTATGGCGTCGGAGCGAGGGCAAGCGGGACCTGAAGCGGTTGAAGCGGTGGGATGAGGAGGGCGGCGACTGGCCCGCATGAGGATGCTGATGTGCCCGCACAGGCAATAGCCAATAGCGAGATAGCCAATAGCCAAGAGCGAAACAGCCAATAGCCAACGGCCGATAGCCAGATCGCCAAGGAATTCCAGCCGGCGGCCACCTGGCTGCCGGCTATCCTGCTGGTGGCTGCTACTCCGGAACCGGTTCACCTCGCGCGGCGCGGGCTTCAGGGTAGGAGTAGAGCGGATGGCTGGGTTTGAGGTTGCGGAGGAAATTCAAACGAAAGCTGCGGGCCTTGTCCGCCATCTCGCGCTTATCGCGTTCCGGGGCTGCCAGGTGACGCTTCCCCTGNNTTCGTGGTCACGCGCTCGAATCCCTCCGCGATGTTATTGGAAACGGACAACGCGGCGCGGTCGAGTTGATTGCGGAAGCCGGGCGTGAGCGGGACGCCGGGTTCTTCGAGAAGATCGAGCACGCGGTTATAGAGCCGTGCCGCCTCTTTCCAGACCGGGAGTTCTTCAAACTTGGTGTATTTGGGCATGCGGTGTTCTCCTTTCAGTTAACGTGGGTTGATTATGGATTGGTTATGGGTTGGCGATTGGCTATTGCCTATTGGCGATTGTTGAGGGGCCGTCCCGCTCATGGCCTGTGCTTGTACTGCCATTCTCATTCCCTTGAAAAGCCAAAAGAATAACGGGCCAACTACGCGAATGCGAAGCTGGCCCGTTCGGGTAAAGCTTACAGATCCAGTTAAATCGGGATGACTGCCGGGCGGAGCGGTTCGACCAGGATCATCTGAGCCAACTGCGCGCTGATCGCCAGTCGTGCGTTACAGACCTGGCAAATGAAATTCGTCTGGCTCGTCAGCAGCTTGATGATCTGCTCCTCGCCCAACCCTAGCTCGCGCAGGCGGTTCTGGAGTTCCGGCGCGGCGCAGAGCTGCTTGATGCGCACGGCAACGCCGGCTTTGACGCGGCTCAGAGGACAGAGCTCGCATCGAGACTCGTCTTGAAGAGCTGACTCAAATGCGTTCGGCCAATTCATACTCACGACCTTGACTCTTGCGGACGCGGACAATTTCAACCACACATTTCTTGCCATTTCATTGGCACAAATTGCCTTATCGCAAGGAGATGCGCCTTGAGCCAGGTCAAGGAACGCGCAAATCGCCTGCCCGATGCCCTAAGGATGCCCTAAGGANNAAGGATGCCCCAAGGATGCCCTAAGCATCACCCCTGGATCACCTCTGGATTACCCCCAGGGCACCTCCCGATCTTCTGGCTTGCCTGCGGCTTGCTCTACGCCTTCCTCTCGCAGTACCCGCCGTCGGGTCAAATGGACTATTTTGGGGCGCCAACTTGACAGGTTTGGGATCAAATCTATAGTGCGCTAACCCAAGTTTAGGGCCAAAATGCACATTGACGAAGCATCGAGCAGTGGCGACAAGCCGCCAGCGCGTAGCGTGCCGAACTCTCTCAAGGAGTTCCGCCCGGCGGGGCGGGGCTTTTGGGCCCACGTCCCGGATTCGGACTGGAATAGCTGGCACTGGCAACTCAAACACCGCATCACCACCGTCGAGCAGCTCCAGCGCTTGATGCCGACGCTGACGCCGGAGGAAGTCGCCGGCGCGACGCTGGCCAACCACAAGCTGGCGCTGGCTATCACGCCGTACTTCTTCAACCTGATCGACCCAGCCGACGAGCACTGCCCGATTCGCTGGCAGGTCATCCCGCGCGTCGAAGAGACGCACGTCGCGCCGTGGGAGATGTCCGACCCGTGCGGTGAGGATTCGCACTCGCCAGTGCCGGGCCTGGTGCACCGGTATCCCGACCGGGTGTTGTTCCTGGTGACCGACCGGTGCGCGTCGTATTGCCGGTATTGCACCCGGTCACGCCTGGTGAGCAATGCGACCGGCTACGATTTCCAGCCCGAGTTCGACCGGCAGATCGAGTATGTCCGCAACCATCCAGAGGTGAGGGATGTGCTGTTGAGCGGCGGCGACCCGCTGCTGTTCACCGACGAGAAACTCGAGCAGTTGCTGAGCCGGCTGCGCGCGATCCCGCATGTCGAGTTCCTGCGCATCGGCACGCGGATACCGATCTTTCTGCCGCAGCGCATCACGCCGGAGCTTTGCGCGATGCTGCGGAAGTATCACCCGCTGTTCATCAGCATCCACTCGAACCATCCCCGCGAGCTGACCACCGAGGCGCGCGAGGCGCTAGGCCGGCTGGCTGACGCGGGGATTCCGCTCGGCAACCAATCCGTGCTGCTGCGCAACGTCAACGACGACGCGGCAGTGATGAAAGCCCACGTGCAGAAGCTGTTGATGTGCCGCGTGAAGCCGTACTACATCTACCAATGCGACCTGATCGCCGGGTCCGCGCATTTGCGCACCAGCGTGCGCAAGGGGGTGCAGATCATAGAGAGCCTGCGCGGCCACACGACCGGTTACGCCGTGCCGGAATATGTGATTGACGCGCCCGGCGGCGGCGGCAAGGTGCCGGTGACGCCCGATTACGTGCTCAGCCGCAATGCCGACCGCGTCGTGATCCGGAATTACGAGGGCAAGATCTTCGAGTATCCCGAGGCGAGCGATGGCACGCCCCTGTTGGCTGCCTCGCGGGAGATCGAAGAGCCGGAGCTGGCTTAGCTCCCGGCGGGCAGCGGGGCGCTTACTGCGTGGGATGGCTGTGGGGAAGGGCGCCCGTCCTCAGGCGCGCCAATGTTGAACAGCGACGGAGACCGGGTGAAATCAAATTTCTTGGCATAATCGGGGCGCGCCGCGCCCGACGACCGGCACACTGCTAGAACATCGCCCCCGCCGTCCCCCATCTGGTGCACCGGCAGGGAATGCGTAATTGGCATTGGGGCCAGCGTGACGTAGAATGCCGGCGCGGTAGTTGGAGCGGAGCAGGGATCAGAGCAATAACAGGAACAACCAACAGAATTATGAGCGCAAACCACACGTGGAGATTCTTTCGCGCCGGCGGCTTTGACCAGGTCCGGCTGGACACTGGGGCTGATCTCATGGCCCTCGATCAACTCGACCAGAAGCTCTGGGTCGCACTGGCCTGCCCCACGACGGGGCTTGAGTTTGACAAGGCTACATTGGCCCTGATCGACACCGACAAAGACGGACGCATTCGCGCGCCGGAAATCATCGCCGCCGCCAAGTGGGCGGGGGGGTGCCTGAAGAATCCGGATGACTTGCTCAAGTCCGCGGCCGCGCTACCGCTGAGCGCCATCAATGACGCGACGCCCGAAGGCAAGCAGTTGCTGGCCTCAGCCAAGCAGATTCTCGCGACCTTGAAGAAGGCCGATGCCGCCGCCGTCACGGTCGAGGATGCCAGCCAGGTCACCGAGAAGTTCGAGGAAACCCTCCTCAACGGCGACGGTATCATCATCCCCGAAACCGCCAGGGACGAGGCCACTAAACAAGTCATCCATGATATCATTGCCTGCCTCGGCTCTGACCTTGATCGCAGCGGCAAGCCCGGCATCGGCCAGGCCAAGATGGATCAATTCTTCGCCGATGCCCAGGCCTTCTCTGATTGGCATAAGAAAGCCGAAGGAGATAAGGCTGTCCTTCCGTTAGGCGATGCCACTGCTGCCGCCGCCGCGGCCGTTAAGGCAATCAAAGCCAAGGCGGACGACTATTTCACGCGCTGCCGACTCGCGGCCTTCGACCCCCGCGCCAGCAGCGCACTCAATCCGGAGGAGAAGGAGTATCTCGCCTTTGCTGCCAAGGATTTGACCATCACCAATGCGGAGATCGCCGGGTTCCCGTTGGCCCGCATTGAGGCCAGCCGGCCTCTGCCATTGACGGAAAGTGTTAACCCAGCCTGGGCTGATGCGGTTGCCAAGTTCCAGAACGACGCGGTCAAACCGTTGCTCGGTGACAAGACTGCTCTTACTGAGACCGAATGGGCGCAACTGCTGGCTAAACTCGGCCCTTACGAGTGCTGGTCGGCCGGCCAGGCCGGCGGCTCAGTGGCGAAGCTGGGGCGGGATCGCGTCCGCCAGATTCTGGCGAGCACAGCTAAGGACACCCTGACCAAGCTCATCGCGGAGGACAAGAGCCTGGAGCCGCAGTTCGCGGCCATCGCCGCGGTGGAGAAGCTCGCGCGCTATAATCGTGACCTCTATAAGTTGCTGAACAACTTCGTTTCCTTCCGGGATTTCTACGGGCGGAAAGACAAGGCGATCTTCCAGGCCGGCACGCTCTATCTGGACCAGCGAAGCTGCGACCTCTGCCTGATCGTGGAGGATGGCGTCCGGCACGCGCTCCTGGCCGGGCTGTCGGGCACCTACCTGGCCTACTGCGATTGTGCGCGCAAAGCCACCGGCGAGAAGCTGCAAATCGTGGCCGCCTTCACGGGTGGCGATTCTGATAACCTCATGGTTGGCCGCAACGGCATCTTCTATGACCGCCAAGGTCGAGATTGGGATGCCACGATCAGCAAGATCATCGAGAACCCGATCAGCATCCCGCAGGCCTTCTGGGCGCCCTACAAGAAGGTCGTTCGCATGATCGAGGAGCAAGTCGCCAGGCGCGCCGCGGCAGCCGACGCCGCCGCCACCCAGCAGCTTCAACAAGGCGCAACTGCCGTCGTCCAGGCGGACCAGCCCCCGCCTCCGCCTCCGCCCGTGCCGGTGAAAACCAAGATGGACACCGGCACGCTGGCCGCCATCGGCCTGGTATTGGCGACCTTGCTGGGCGCGCTGGGTGGGATCTTTGGCGCGATCGCGAAATTGCCGGCGTGGCAGGTGCCGCTCGCCATTGCCGGCATCCTGCTGGCAATTTCACTGCCTTCGATGTTGTTGGCCTGGCTCAAGTTGCGTCGGCGCAACCTCGGCCCGATTCTCGATGCCAACGGCTGGGCGGTGAATGCCAAAGCGAAGATGAACGTACCGTTTGGCGGCTCGCTCACGGGCGTGGCCACGCTGCCGCCCGGTTCCCAGCGGGACCTCGTCGATCCGTTTGCCGAGAAGAAGAGCCCGTGGCCCAAGATCATCGTGTTCGTCTTTGTGCTTGTCCTCGTCTATGTCGCGCTCAACGGCATGGGCTACATTTACGATTGGACCAACGGCCGCCTCGGCGATCCGAGGCCAGTGAAAGTCGAGAAGGGCGCGCCTGCGACAAAGACCGCCTCCGACGCCGCAGCGAAGTCGGCTGAAGCGGCGAAGTAAGTTCGGTTATGCCGCGCGAAACCAAAGCAGCAACATCCGCCCGGGTGCAGAGAATCATCGCCGGCCTGAAGAAGGCTTACCCGAGCGCGCATTGCGAACTGGACCACACCAATCCGCTTGAGCTGCTGGTGGCGACGATCCTGTCGGCGCAGTGCACCGACAAGCGCGTGAACCTGGTCACCGCGAACCTGTTCAGGAAGTATCGTTCTGCCGCCGACTATGCCCAGGCTCCGCTGGCCGAACTGGAGCAGGCTATCAAGAGCACTGGCTTCTTCCGCAACAAGGCCAAGAGCCTTAAGTCTTGCTGCCAGGCCATCGTCGAAAAGCACGGCGGGAAGGTGCCGCGCACGATGGAGGAACTGACGCAACTCGGCGGCGTGGGCCGCAAGACGGCCAACGTCGTGCTGGGCAACGCGTTTAACATCAACTGCGGTGTAGTGGTCGATACGCACGTCGCCCGCCTGTCGCAACGGCTCGGTCTGATGAAGGAGACGGCGCCCGAGAAGATCGAGCAAGAGCTGATGAAGCTGGTGCCCCAGGAGCAGTGGACGATGTTTAGTCACTGGCTGATCTGGCACGGACGGCGCCGCTGTGATGCGCGCAAACCTGACTGCGCGAATTGTGAAATCGAGGCGCTCTGCCCGCGAATTGGAGTGTCTGAAGTAAAGGCGCAAAGACTTTGAACGACCCGCGCGAAATCCGAAACCCGAGATCCGAAATCCGAAAGAAAATCGAAATCCGAAGACCGAAAATGCTGCATCCGAGCAACAGGCGGCCTTGCTCCGATGCGAGCTGCCAGGCGGCTTCGCACTCTGGGCAGTCGATCTCGTTGCCTTCGGATTTCGGCTTTCGGAGTTCCTTCGGGTTTCGGGTTTCGGGCTTCGGATTTAGACCTCCGTGCGCTGCCATGTCGTGACAACCTCTCCTTGGTATCTTCTCCACTCCGGCCCCGGCGATCACGCCTTCAACATGGCGCTGGACGAGGCGTTACTGCAAGCCGCCCCGCGCCTCGGCCAACCGGTGTTGCGCTTTTACGGTTGGACTGAGGCAGCCGCCTCGTTCGGCTACTTCCAGAAACATGCCGAAATAGAGCGATTGACACCGCTGCGTCCGCTGGTGCGGCGGCCCACCGGCGGCGGCTTGGTGCCGCACGACGCGGACTGGACCTACAGCCTCGCCTTTCCGCCGGTGGACGGCTGGTATCGCCTTAGCGCCATCGAGAGCTACCGGCGGGTGCACGAATGGATTCGGACCGCCTTCGCCAGGCTCGACTTAACCACCGAGCTCGCTCCCGCATGCCGCAAGACCCTGCCAGGCCAATGTTTCCAGGGCCATGAAATGTTCGATCTGCTCTGGCACGGCCGAAAGATCGCCGGCGCCGCCCAGCGCCGCACTCGAGACGGTCTGCTCATCCAGGGCTCAGTTCAGCCGCCCGCTCTCGCCTTAGCCAGGGCGAACTGGGAGCAAGCCATGTGCGAGGAGGCTCGGGCAGGGCAGGGGGCGGAGTGGGTGACATTCGAACCGGATGCCCTGCTCGCCAAACATGCCCAAGCGCTCGTGAGGCAGAAGTACTCCCAGGCCAGTTACAACGAGAAGCGATAGCACGGATGTCGTTGCCACTGAGGGCCGGGCGGCGTACTTTTCCGGCGCATGGTGCGTCTGGTTCTATGCGACATTGATGGCACGCTGGTCCACACGGGCGGCGCGGGGGTTAAGGCTTTCGCCAGGACCTTTGCCACTGAGTTCAGCATGGCGGATCATTTCGAGCGCCTGAAGTTCGCCGGTCGCACGGACTACAGCCTCGTGCGCGAGTTCTTCGGGTTCAACCAGATTGCGCCGACGCCCGCGAACTTCGAGCGGTTCTTCGACCGCTACGTCTTCTGGCTCGACCACATCTTGCGGGATAGCAAGACCGAGCTGTGCCCTGGTGTGTGGGAGTTCATTCGTGAATTGCAGGCGCTGCCGCAGCCGCCGCTGCTAGGCTTGCTCACCGGGAACATCCGGCTCGGCGCGGAGATCAAACTGCGCCATTTCAATCTCTGGGATGTCTTCCAGACCGGCGGGTTCGCCAACGACCACGAAGACCGCGATCAGATTGCCGCCGTGGCCCGGCAGCGCGGCAGCCGCATTCTCGGGGAGGAGTTATCCGGCGACCAGGTGGTTGTCATTGGGGATACGCCGTTGGACATCCGCTGCGCGCGGGCCATCGGCGCGAAAGCGCTGGCGGTGGCCACCGGCGGCGCGAAGCTGGAAGATCTTAGGATGCACCAGCCCGACTGGGCGGTACCGGACTTGCGGGCAATCAGCGCC
>PLZQ01000051.1 GCA_003152225.1 Limisphaerales bacterium
ACGGTGCGGCTCGAAGAAAGCACGCTGACTTACGACTACCTCGTGCTCGCGCTCGGCGGCCACACCAGTTACTTCGGCCACCCGGAGTGGGAGCAGTTCGCACCGGGGTTGAAATCGCTTGATGACGCGATGGGCATCCGCCGTCGCATCCTGCTCGCGTTCGAAAAGGCGGAGAATGCAAACCACCCGGCGGGGCAAGACCGGTGGATGACCATCGTCGTAGTGGGCGGCGGGCCGACCGGGGTGGAACTGGCGGGCGCGTTTGCCGAATTGACTCGGACCGTTTTGCAGAAGGATTTCAAGCGGATTGACCCTTCCCAGGCGCGCGTGGTGATGATTGAAGCCGGGCCGCGCGTGCTGGCGCAATTCTCGCCNNGCCACCAAGGTGAAATCCATCGGCCCGGGCCGTGTGGATTTGGAAAGCGGTGAAATTATTGTCGCCGAGAACATCATCTGGGCTGCCGGGGTCTCGGCCTCCCCGTTGACGCAGACGCTGGGAGTTGAACTTGATCGTGCGGGCCGCGTGAAGGTGAGTCCCGATCTCAGCCTGCCCGATCACCCGGAGGTTTTCGCCATCGGCGACATGGCGTTGGTGCTCGGAGAAGATGGCCAGCCGGTGCCCGGCGTTTCACCGGCCGCGATGCAAATGGCCAGACATGTCGCGCGGCTGATTGAAAACGAGCTTCTGCTGAGTGGTAAATCGCCGCGTGCGCCATTCCGATATCGTGACAAGGGTTCGATGGCAACGATTGGCCGCTCCGCCGCGGTGGCGAAGATGGGAAGGTTCGAATTCTCCGGCTTTCCGGCCTGGCTGGCGTGGCTGGGCGTACATCTGATTTTTCTCATCGGCTTCCGCAACAAGGTGGCGGTGCTGTTGCAGTGGGCTTACGCCTACTGCACCTACAAACGCGGTGCGCGCATCATCACCGGTCTCGCCGACAACCCCGAACAATGAAAGGACGTTTCCACCGTTTGAATTCCGGACCCAGCCAATATGAACACTCGCACTGAAACNNCCCGTTCCCTCATCCATTTCGACATCGGCCGCGACGTGATGCCGCCCGAGCTCATCCGCGCGCTCGGCATCCTCAAGAAGGCTGCCGCGCTTGTGAATCGTGACCTCGGCAAACTCTCCGAGAAGAAGTGCCAGCTTATCGCGCAGGCCAGCGATGAAGTCATTTTCGGGAAACTCGATGACCATTTCCCGCTCCGCATCTGGCAGACAGGCAGTGGCACGCAAACGAACATGAACGCCAACGAAGTGATCTCCAATCGCGCCATCGAGATCGCCGGTGGCCAGATGGGCAGCAAGCAACCCGTNNAACATGTCGCAGTCGTCCAACGACACGTTCCCCACCGCCATGTCCATCGCGGCGGCGACGGAGCTGGAGCAGACGCTCCTGCCGCAGGTCCAGCATCTGCGCGATGCCATCGAAGCCAAGCGTGCCGAGTTTGCGGACATCGTGAAGATCGGCCGCACCCACTTGCAGGACGCCACGCCGCTCACGCTCGGGCAGGAATTCTCCGGCTACGTCTCGCTCCTCGACTCAGACATGGGTCGCCTGCGCTGCGCTCTGCCCGGACTGCGCGCGCTGGCCATCGGTGGCACCGCAGTCGGCACGGGCTTGAACGCGCACCCGGAATTCGCGGAGCGCGCCGCGAGGAAGATCGCCGAGTTGACCAGCCAGCCGTTCACCTCGCATCCGAACAAGTTCGCGGCGCTGTCCGCGCACGACGAGCTCGTGATGGGCAGCGGCGCGCTCAAGACGCTGGCCGGGTCGCTCATGAAGATTGCCAATGACATTCGATGGCTTGGCTCCGGCCCGCGCTGCGGCTTGGGCGAGCTGGCGCTGCCAGAGAACGAACCCGGTTCCTCGATCATGCCGGGCAAGGTGAACCCCACACAATGCGAGGCGCTCACCATGGTTTGCGTACAGGTGATGGGCAACGACGCCGCCATTGGCTTCGCTGGCTCGCAGGGCAACTTCGAATTGAACGTCTTCAAACCGGTCATGATTTTCAACTTCCTTAATTCCGTCCGGCTGTTAGCCGACGCCTGTCGGTCGTTCGCCGTGCATTGCGTGGAAGGCCTTGGAGCGAACCGCGAGCGCATCGAGGATTACGTGAAGCATTGCCTGATGCTGGTGACCGCGCTGAATCCGAAGATTGGTTACGACAACGCGGCGAAGATTGCCAAGACCGCGCNNAGGCGGTCATCCCTGAGCGAATGACGCGACCGTAGTTAGCCAGTGCCTAAAGTTCGATTGCGCGGTGTAGAGAATTCAGGACTCGTCACTGGCTAGTTTCACTTCGCTTAACTCCCTCACGCGGACTGCCGCTGGACCCCGGATGGGAAAATGCATGAGATAAACCTTGGAATCATCGATGGTCCTCTGCCACCCATAGTTGCATGTCCGACTGCCTCGAAAGGTGTTGAGTGTTATCTTGCCGATGAAACAAACGACCTTGGGCTTGCGGGTTCGAATGGTTTCCAGTGCCCGTTTTATACCCGCCTGCTCCTCCCCCTTTTTCAGCTCTGTCACGTCTCTCGTGGGCCGGTCCACGAGGTTTACAAAATTCAATGCGTATTTCAGAATGAACTTGTTATCGTAGATGTGCTTGAGTAATTCGTCACTTTTGAGATCCTTTTCATTTTCGTCAAGGAGCCCGGCTCGGGTGAGCAGATACCAAAACATCTTGTTGTTGGAAAATGGAACACCGCGTCGATACGAACCAGGATGCGGATTGATGCCCACAAAAAGTATCCGCGCATTCTTTGAGACTTTATAAACAATCATATCGTGTCGCTCAATGGGCGGCGGGAAGGAAGGGTCCTCAAATGTTGGGAAGGATGTCAAAGTATTCATCATCCTCGTTTTTGCCTCCTTCCCCCTTGCCCAGAGTCTTTTCCGTTTCTACGAATTCAATGCGCTCTATCCACTTCACCATTTTATACCCAAGCTGGTTTTCAACGCGCAGTCGCAGCGGAGCCCCATACACTTCAGGCAGCGGAGCCTGGTTCATCTCATAGGCGAGCAAACATCGCGCCTTGAGCGCCGTTTCGACAGTTTGCGTGTCATAGTACTCCCCACCGTACAACGCGTCGCCGTAGGAATAGAAAGCCACGACCTTTGCTTCGGGTCTGGGTTTAACGATCTCGATCAATCGCTTGAACGGAAGCCCGCCCCATTGCGCGATTCCCGACCAGCCCTGGATGCAATGATGCATGGAGATGTATTCTTCCTTGCCGAGTGCACGAAGCTCCTCAAGAGACAGTTCCAGCGGATTCTCCACCAAACCTCCAATCTTCAATTTGAAATCCCGAAACCCATTCGCCGCAAGTTGCTTCCATTGGTTGGATATTGGCAGCTTGCCATTCGGCCAGAAGAAGGGGGAAATGTCCTTTCGGGTATAATGTTCATTGGGCTGGAGGCGGCTTAAGACATTCCAGTCAAATAACCCGGTGAGGGCTCTATACAGATGCTGCATCGTGCGAGCATATTTCCATGCGATAAAATGACAGAGGGCCCAGGAAAGCACTACGAGGCCAATGGCGATGAGGCCAATAATCATCCCGATTAGGCGCGCGTCATCACGCCCCGCAACGATGTGGTTCATATTCCTCACAAATCCAGTGATGACGACCANNCAGAAAGCATAGGTAACCCATCACCAACATAAAATGGATGGAGCGCGCTCCCTGCCGGCTCCCGAAGAGCTTTGGGAAAAAGGGAAACCGATTATCCACCGCCGGAGACATCGCTATTCCGGTCAACATGGACAGCGGTGCCATGACGAAAATGACAGCGAAGTAGGAAAGCTGTTGCAGAGGATTGAATTGGTAGAAGCCATTGGGTTCCGCCGGCAGGTGGAAAGTGGCATAATGAACAAATGAGTTCCAGGCAGCCGGAATTATCTCCCATGAAACCGGAACCAGACGCTTCCATTGGTCCGTGAAGAAAAGCAGTGCGATAAAAATGAATCCATTCAAAAGAAATCCATGAACCGAGAGAAAGTGCCACGCTCGCGCCATACCCACGGTGTGCCGGTATCCGGGCAAGGCCACCCACGCGGAAATGTAACGGGCGTCGTCCTTCGCCGTCCACAAGCGGTCGGTTGGAACTTCGAGCGGCGTAAACCGCATCCACTCCGAGTTCGGCGTGCAATGACGATTCCAATAAAGTCGTGGGTGATCCATCAAAATCGAGAGTCCACTCCGAACCAGGAGCATCAGGAAAAAGAAGTTCACGAAATGGGCCAGTCGAAGCCAGGCGGGGAAACCATGCGGAATGGGAGGGTTTTCCAGATGGATCGGCGGCAGGAAAGTCTCTGTTGGAAGTCCGGCGATCAGATATTGTCCCCAGGCAATCGCCACTGGAACGAGAGCGACAACGGCAAAGGCCCAGACGAACCAGGGATTGATCCAGACCCGAAAACGGCGATCCGGTGGATAGTGGACCGCTTGATGGACTTGGTCGAATGCCTGCATGAAGAATTGGTTTCCGGTGTGAGTCAGGCAGTTATGATTGGTCGCGGTCTCGAACATTTGGCCGATGGTTTCTTTGGAGTGCTTGGTAAGACCTCGGCCGGATAGGTGATCGTGGTGCCCCGGACTTTGGCGAAGGGAGTAATCACATGCATCTGGCGGCGAGCCAAACTCATGATATCCTCGGTGCGGATCCCACGAACCAGCAAGGCATCCGCGATGAGCGAGCGATGACACCGCCATGGCACCGCCTCGGCGCACATGATTGCGATCCGTTCCTGCTTAGCCAACCGGATCAATTCTTCGAGGCTCTGCTCAAATCCTGGCGTCTGCATGTAATCCGCGTAACCCCGAAAGGAGGCATTTCGCCAGCCCACATTGAGCGAATGGCGCTTCGCATGGCGCAGGCCGCCCAATCCCGGTAGGTGAACGTAGCCCAAGCCGGCTTTCTTCAATGCTCGGGGCAATGAAGTCTTGTTGAATTGGGGGTTGTGCCAGGAGCGCGGCACCGTCCGCACATCCACGACGCGAGCCGCACCGTGAGCCTGAAGCAGGCCGATGAATTCCTCGAGCGTGCGTGTGGAATGCCCAATCGTCAGCACGATGGGCGAAGGTTCCGCCCTGGGCCTTCTATTTCCCCGCCCGCCGGTCTTGGCCTTGGTTCCGGGCACGCTCATTTTAACCCGTTTCTGCATCATCGGCGCCCTCTCACTTTGGCCCGCTGACCTTGACTGAATAGTTCCTGCCTTCCGAGCGCTGAGCTTCTTTCCAGAAAAAGGTGAACTCGATTACTGCACCCTCCGGGCAGCCCTCCGTGGGAAGGTCGGCGGACCACACATTGAGCGCGCTGTTATGGGTCGTGTCCACCCGGTTGGTGCTCGCCCAATTATCGGCTGACCAGGCGACGGTCGCGTCTGCCGTAATGATGAGGCGCAGGAGTTTGCCAGGAGCCATTCGGCCAAGCGGGTAGCGGAGGCTCCAAATCTCATGGCGGCTGGCCACCGGGTGGACGACATAACGCTGGAAGGCAGGTTCGACTCGATCAAAACAGACGCCGTCATGAGCGCTGCGCACCAGGGAGACATATTCCGCATGCGCCCAGCATAGCGGCATGGCCGCACCCGTGGGCAGCCCGCGTCTCATTCCCCCCAGATCTTCGGCGTTCCACAACTGCTCGCTGATCATGCCCCCTTCATTGGCGAACTTTTCCATGGCGGCAATAAACGGCTTGGAATCGCGACCCGCAGCGAGTTCGTAATGGCCGCGCTCGCCCGTCAGAATCGGCCACGCACGGCCGACTCCGGTCCCATCGAAAGCGCTGCCGTCATCCTTCTGTCCATAGCCATCGTGATTGTAGCGGCGCCAGCACGGGCCTTGTGGCAGGTCGCATTTAAGCAGGCGATCCATGACCGCAATGGAGTCCCGCACGAGGGGATCGTCCGCGGCCCGGATGCCCAACCGCACCAGGTGAAGAAAATCGCCGCCGACCACGTTCCTGGCGGGCTGGACGCCGCCGCCATTGGCGATTGCGAGCACTGTGGTGTTCGGGTCGGCGTGCGGATCGGGCGCCTCAGGATCAGTGGGATTGATACGAATGTAATGGCGCCGGAACCCTTCGACCAGTTCACCGGCCGTGGTGACAGTCCATTCCTCAAGGTGGGCGGCCAGCCAGTCCGCATACACCAGAATAAAGTCCGCCGTGCTCGCTTCGCCGTGCTGCTTGGCGAACTCGGCGGCACAAACCAGGCCGGCAATCACCGTGGCGAGCGTCGAGGGGGAATAGCCCGCATTCTCCTCCCAGCGTTCCTGGGCGGTTACCGGTCCCTGCCGGATGAGATACCCCGCGGCCCGGGAAATCATGACGCACGGATCGAATCGGCCCAGGGTAACGCCTTCATTGTGCAACCGCCACGCCAGCAGGATGGGGGCCGCGACTTCATCGAGTTGCACACCGCACCAATAGGCGTTCCCATTTATCCAGCTATTCTGTGGGAATCTGCCATCCGTCCGCTGAATGGCCGCCAGCCAGATCAAAGCGCGCAACGGGGTCCCGGTCTGCCCCGAAGCCAGGAGGGCGGTCGCGCTCTGCGCCAGGTCGCGGGTCCAGACCAGGTGATAACCGCCCAGATCGTTGTCGCCCCTGGTCTCGCCCCAAGGGATGCTCATTGACGCCACCAGGGCGCCTTGAAAGGTCTTGTCTTCGTGGGCCAGCAGNNCGGCTCAGCCGATACATGTGACCGCTATCTGACGTGTGCTCGCTGAAATCCGACTTCGGCTTGACCACCGTGCGCTGCCACTGGCGCACATAGGCCTCGCGATGAGCCTCGAACGGCTCCGCCAGCGATTGCAGCAACTTCGCCACCGTGCTCTGACAACTTTTCCCAAAAGCAATGGCAACCGTAAAGGGCTCCCCGCCCTGCGGAACGATCTCGCCCGTCAGCGCGATGTTGCCATGCCCAGCGGCGCGGAACTCCCAGTCCATCTTGAAGTTGTTCGTCAAATCCTGCCAACCGTCGCTGGCCCCGACATACCCAACGGATCGCCGCGAAAACCCCTCGCTGCAACCCAGGACCAGATGCACACCCTTGCGTTCGGCGTGGAGCAGGTTGTGGCCGCCGATTTCAGAGCACCAACCGGAGTTGCCCGCGCCCTGGCGCGCAATGTGCGGGGCCAACAGCGCGTAGAGACGCAGCTTGCCGCGCAACGACTCATCCAGCACTTCGAGCTGAGTGTGCATGAGCACCACGGAGCGATGCGGATCGGCCAGGATGTGCTTGATCACCCGGTAGCGCCCCTTGGGTTCTGAATTGGTCAGCCGATAGAAAAGACAATCTCGTTCCGGGTATTCGAGCCGGTGGTCCAGGTCTCGCTTTTCCTCGTGGCAAAACGTCTCGCCGTCGGTGATGAGGAATTGAAAATCGCGCGTGTTCGGCTCATCCACACACGGGTAGTAGATTTCGTTCACGATGCCATGGCTGAGCGTGAACCAGACGCGGCAGCTCGTATGATAAGCGGTGCCAAGGCCTTCTTTGGCGCTGGAGGTCCAGCGGGGTTCGATTCCAGGCGCGCCGAATGCGGCAGAGGTTTCAGTTGTATTCATATCAGGATATCAAACGCTTCCACGGGCAACCTGTGCTGCCCGCGGAGCGAAGTCTTGGAGGCCGCAGTTCAACAAAGCGTCGATGCGCTCAATACTCAGGTCCGCGGCTGGGCAGGCGGCCAGGATCTTTGGATCCAGAGCGTAGTGTCCTTGCCGCACAAAAACAGTCGTCACCCGCGAGCGCCAGATCTTCTTGATGGCGGCCAGGATGCGGAGCTTGTCGACCACCATTACATAATGAGCCGCCGGATATCGCTCCTCCACATCGGCCAGCTCGTGCTCCTTGTGGACGTAAATCAACGCGTGCCCATCGACCGCTTCATAAAGCCCGGAACGGTCCACTTTGCGCGGTTGGAACACGACGTCGCCGTC
>PLZQ01000446.1 GCA_003152225.1 Limisphaerales bacterium
ATGGCTCTATGTCAGGAGTTCTGGACTCAGCAAGCTGGACACCACCGGGAGCTGGGACTTATCCGCCCAGACACTGAATCTCGCGACCTTCACCTTTTCGTCCACGACAACCATTCCCTCATCAGTTCCCGACGGCGTATCGACCGTCGTCATGCTGGGAGGGTCTCTTATCGGGCTTGGCTTGATCGGTCGCAAGCAATGCCTCGCGAAAGTTTGTTAAATTGGTTTTGAAGAATGGACGATTCCACCTGTCCCGGCCCAAGTCGAAAGACTTGGGCCAAGGGCAGCCGGTCATGTTAATGAAATCAGAACTGAATGATTATATGGAGAACTCGCATTTCGTTTGCTTTCACTGCCCAGTTGTTGGGTCGCGTGAATCAGCGTCCCGCTCGATGGCGGCCGGAAAACCGGCGGCACCGTTGATTCGGGCACAGTCCTGGCCGCGGTGGCTCGCCTGTCTCCAGACCGTCCTTGTCACGACTGTGGCCATCGCCTTTCCTGCTTTCTCCGCCGTCGCGGCTTCCGTGTTCACCCTTATCAACGTCGCGTTGCCGGGGGTTGCTTACAGTTCGGTGGTGTGCGGGGATTTCAACAATGATGGCAAACCTGATGTGCTGCTGACGGGAGTGGATGGTTCGTTCAACCCCATCTGTCAATTCTGGCAGAACCGATCGAGCGGCCTGTTCAGCAATCTCAACGCCGCCTTGCCGGGGCTTTCCAGCAGCGCCGTCGCACTGGGAGACTTCGATAATGATGGCAGGCTCGACCTTTTCCTTACAGGCTTCGCCGGGGTGGATGCGAGCAGCTTCCCAGTTTACCTCTCCCAAGTGTGGCATAACCTCGGCAATGGGAATTTCACTAATGTCCAGGCCGGTTTGCCCGGAGTTAATACCGGGGCTGTCGCGCTCGGTGATTTCGACAACGACGGGAGATTGGATATTCTTTTGACGGGCTATTCCTCCACGGGCGCGGTGGCTCAGGTCTGGCGCAACCTCGGTAACGGCAAGTTCACAAATTGCAACGTCGGGTTGCCCGGAGTGCTTTACAGTTCAGTAGCTGTGGGCGACTATGATAACGACGGCAAACTGGACATCCTGCTGACGGGGACTCCGAATGGTTTTGGCAGCGCCGCCATCACCCAACTGTGGCGGAACCTGGGCAATGGCATCTTCACCAATATTAGCGTGGACCTTCCGGATGTTTCTCAGGGGGCGGTTGCTTTTGGCGACTTTGATCAAGATGGCAGGCTCGACATTCTGTTGACGGGTTATTCCAAAACCGGAGCAGTTTGCCAGGTGTGGAGGAATCTCGGCAATGGATCATTTACCAATATGAATGTCGGTCTGCCTGGCGTTTATCAAAGCTCCGTGGCGTTGGGCGATTACGATAACGATGGCAAACTGGACATCGTGCTGGCGGGCGTGGACATCCATACCAATTCAATCTGCCAGGTCTGGCGCAATACGGGCAATTGGGTTTTTACCAACATTAGCGCTGGGTTGTCAGGGATTCACTCCGGCTCGCTCGCATGGGCCGATTTCGATAATGACGGCCGGTTGGACCTTCTGCTGACCGGACTCGACAACACCGGCAATCCAATGCTGCAGGTTTACCATAACAACACTGCTTCGAGTAATGCCTCCATACCAAGGCTCAATAGTCTGAAAACCCTTGGTAACGGCGGCTACCAGCTATCTTTTGACGGTCAGATCGGATTCGGCTACAGGGTTTGGGCGTCCACCGACCTGACTCAATGGACGACTCTGGGGGCTCCCAACGAGGGCAGCCCGGCGAGCTTTCAGTTCAGCGACTTCTCGGCGCCGAGCTTGCATTCCCGTTTTTATCGTCTCACCAAGCCGTGAAGCATGCAGTGGGGCACAGGCTCGAAGGCTGGGACGCTGCTACCTGGTCCGCCGGACACAGCAGTTTTGCGGCGGCCTACCGTGGACGAACAGGAACGGACGAGTCGGCCGCTCCACAATGGCCGGGTAGGTTTGTATTTGCGCCGCTTTGGCCTCTGTTCACTGAGGGCCGATTCCCATCGGCGCAATGCCTTTAGCGCATTTGCAGAATGCACGATGCTCAGGCAGCACTCGTGCAAGTTGCAAGAATTTTACAGGCCTGAGCGCGTCGTCAAAAACGACGCCAAAGCGCCTTAATTGGCTTTGATTGAAGAGGTTAGAGCGCCGGGCGTCAGGTTGGTCCTCCGCTAGCTAGAGGGGAACGTACGCAAGCAAGCATATCGACGTTGCAATATCCGATATGAAACACAATTTATGAAACACAATGAATTCACAGAATTATGACTCCTCCTCCTCTTATCGCCCGCGACCTGACCAAACAAGCCCCGCACAGCCCGCGCGAACGCCTCGCCGGGTTTGTAATCGCCAGCCGTGCCGTGGACAAATGCCGCGCTAGCCTGGCGGGGACGCTGGGCGAATACCGTTACGATTGTCCTCTGGACAACATGCTCTTCAGCTTCAAGGGCATCACCGGCGCGCAATTCAAAACCGCCGTTCAGGCTTCGACGAATTATGATGAGGTCGGCACCTGGCTGCTGGCCACCGGCACGGCGAAAACGCCGGCTGAAATCAAGACCTGGTCCGATGCAACGGAGGCCGGCAGCCTGATGAAGATTCCGGAAAAGCGCTCTTACTTCATTGAGAGCTGCTCCGCGCTGGGACTCAATCCACAGATGAACAGCACGTTCGACTGGCTCGAAGCAGACGATCGTGAGACTTTTCGGCGCAAATCCCCATAACATCTCCTGCTTCACGTTCCACAACACCAAATCCCCAGTTTAATAAATTTATGACAAATCCACTGAAGGAAGGCACCCTAACCGAAAACTCCGCCGGCATCGGCACGGTGACGCCGAAGATGGTGCGGCAGCGCGCGGCCGAACTGGCGCTCATCGATGGCCATCCCGTGCAAGACGTTTCGAAATCGGAATGTGAAGAGGCGCGACGGGAGCTGATGGGTGAGCCGGACACCGACCCGATAGAGGCAGCGCTTGAGTCCGCGCCCGAATCCGAACGCTGGGATCCGGTGCCAGGCGCAACCGGACATAAAGTGCCAGCGACTCCCAGCGACGATGAGGATGAGGAGGGGCGGAGCGATAATGAACGGCTCGTCGAAGAGGGCATCGCCGAAGCGGAACACGATCACATAGTCCAGGCCGCCCGAGCAGCCGAGAAGAAGGACGGAGGCTGACCATGAAAGCACACTTATGCTGATCAATACAATGATCGGCTGGCCTGCCTGCTTAGCCCGATCACTGCTGGCGCCGCGCTGAGCCTGAGTTCCGTCTCGGGCATCAGCAACGCCTGGCGCGGCGGAAGCAGACGCCGTGGTTTGGTTGCGAAACATGCATACAAAGACAAAGGTCCTCACTTCAGAGATGCTGCGCCAGATCGACGCGTATTGGCGGGCCGCCAACTACCTCTCGGTCGGCCAGATCTACCTCTACGACAATCCGTTGCTGAAACGCCCGCTGACGCTCGCGGATGTGAAGCACATG
>PLZQ01000021.1 GCA_003152225.1 Limisphaerales bacterium
ATTCCGGGTGACCCTTTTACTCGCTTTGCTTCCGCCAGGTTGCTCATCGCCTTCGCTTTTTGGGGCGCGCTGTCCGCCGTTGCCGCCGATGCGCCCCGGACCGCCTGGTTCATCGACGGTTTTCATGGCGGTGTCCACGGCCATTATCCGGCGGACTATACCGGCTTTCTTATCGAGCAACTGAAGAAGCATCCGGAGTGGAAGATCAATCTTGAGATTGAACCGGAGACCTGGGACGTGGTGCGGGTTTCTGAGCCCGAGGCCTACGCGGCGTTCAAAGCAATCATGGAGGACCCGTCGGACGCGGGCCGCATCGAAATCGTCAACCCGGCGTTCGCGCAGAGCTACCTCTTCCAGTGTTCGGGCGAGAGCGTGATCCGTCAGTTTGACTATGGCATCCGCAAGCTCCGCGAGCATTTCCAGAACGCGGTCTTCACCACCTACTCCTCCGAGGAACCCTGCTTCACGAGCTGCCTGCCGCCGGTGCTGAAGTCCTTCGGCTTCCAGTTCGCCGTGCTCAAGAATCCCGACACCTGCTGGGGCGGCTACACTTTGGCGTACGGGGGCGAACTGGTAAACTGGATCGGTCCCGACGGCACGCCGATCCTAACCGTGCCGCGCTATGCCAGCGAATCGTTGCAGGACAATTCCTGCTGGCAGACGATCGCCTTCCGCAACTCGCCGGAATACCTGGCGACCTGTCGGGCCCAGGGCATCGAGCACCCGGTCGGGATGTGCCTTCAGGACGCCGGCTGGCGCGGCGGGCCGTGGCTCGGTTCGGCGGAACAGAACCGAGACAACCCGTCGAAGTATGTCACTTGGCGCGACTACTTCCGCAACGTCACCCCGGGGAAAACCCACGACGACTGGCATTTCTCGCAGGAGGACGTGAAGCCCGGATTGATGTGGGGCGCGCAGGTCTTGCAACGCATCGCCCAACAGAGCCGCGAGGCCGAGCATCGCCTGCTGGTGGCCGAAAAGCTTACCGCCCTGGCGCTGGTTGACGCGGGTCGCCCGGCGCGGGTTGGCAGTTTCGACGATGCCTGGCACAACGTGCTGCTTTCCCAGCATCACGATTGCTGGATCGTTCCCTACAACGGGCGCCTTGGAAACACCTGGATCGACCAGGTGCGGCGGTGGACGACGGTCGCGAACACGGTCAGCGACCTCTCCGTGCAAACGTCCGTCGAGGCGCTGCTCCCTGGCGGAGAAGGTCGCGGTCGGCGCTTCGTGCGCCTGTTCAATCCGACCGGCGCGGCCCTCGACGCCGTGGTGCCAGTGCCGATCCCGCAAACGGACAAACCCTCGCGAATGGTCTCGCTCGATGCCGACGGAGGTCGCTCCGCCACGCAGGTAGTCTGGTCCGAAACGCCGGGGCAGAGCGCGCTGCTGGTCCGCGCAAAGGTCCCGCCGATGGGCTACGCGACCGTTGAACTCCGCGACGCCGCCGAAGCGGAAGGAGAACCCGTGACCGCCTCCACGACAAATGGAATCGTCGTCATCGAAAGTGACGTCTACCGGATCGAGTTCGATCCCGCGAAAGGCGGCACCATCCGCAGCCTCGTGGCGAAGCGGCTGGGCAACCGCGAGTTCGTCGATCCCAAACACGAGCACCGCTTCAATGAACTGCGCGGAAACTTCTACGAGCAGGGCGGATTTCACTCGAGCGCCGACCAGGCGGCCGAGGTTCGCGTTGTCGAGAACGGACCACTACGCGTGACCGTCGAAGTTTCCGGTCGCATCGCCGGCAGCCCCTTTGTTCAGCGCGTCTCGATCGCCCAAGGTTCGCCGGTGATTGACTGCTCGGTGCGCATTGACTGGCAGGGCAACCCGCGCATCGGCGAATTCGAGGAGAAGGACGGCTACAAGAACCGCCGCCGCCCGGCCTACGACGACCGCTTCAAGTTGCTCGCGCTTTTCCCAACCCGCCTCGAGAAGCAAACGGTCACGAAGAACGCGCCGTTCGATGTTTGCGAGAGCAAGCTGGCGGACACCTTCTACAACTCCTGGGAGAACATTAAGAACAACGTCATCCTCAACTGGGTTGATGTCGCCGACGGCTCCGGCGATCACGGGCTCGCGCTCTTCAGCGATCACACCACAAGCTACACGCACGGCCCGGAATTCCCGCTTGGTCTCACCATTCAATATGCCGGCAAGGGATTATGGGGGCGCGATTATCGCGTCGAGGGACCGACCGAAGTGCGCTACGCGCTGATGCCTCACGCCGGCCGCTGGGACCGTGCAAACGTATCCGCAACCGCCGCGGCCTGGCAGGAGCCCGTGATCGGCGCTTTCTCCCGCGGCGGTCCGGCGGCCGCCCGGTCGTTGGTGGACCCGGGCGAATCCGGCTGGCAAGTGCCGGCGATGTTCGAGCGGGACGGCGCACTATTCGTGAGGCTTTTCAATGCGGACGGTGACGACACGCCCCGGGAGCTGGGCCTCGGTTTCGAGGCGGAAAAGATCGAACTCGTCGAACTCGACGGCCGGGTCATTGAGGAACTCAAGCCCAAGGTCGTTGAAGCGGGAAGACGCACCATCCGCCTGAGCATTCCCCGCTTCGGCATCCGCACCCTGCGCTTCAGCAAACTCGCCCCGCCGTCCAAGCAAGCAAGTTCTTCCAAATGACACTTGCTCGTGGACCTTGGACTACGAGAATGCGCTGACAGATTGGGAAAGGGGTCAACCCGCAGATTGGAATTCGAGCTGGGCGCAGGGTTCGAGGGCGCTTGCGG
>PLZQ01000146.1:0-1973 GCA_003152225.1 Limisphaerales bacterium
TTCAACGAGACCGTCGAGGAACTCACGCAGAGCCTCATCCGGCTGGTGGACGAGAACGGCATGGATTGGATGTATTCGAACTGCTCCGCCACCGCCCAGCGCGGCGCCCTGGACTGGAAGCCGCGCTTCAAGAAGGCCGTGCTCCCCGTCTTCAAGGAGCTGTATGAGCGCGTCAAGAGCGGCAAGGAATGCTCCCGCGTGCTCTCGGCCTGCGGCAAGCCTGATTATCAGAACCAGTTGGGTAAAGAACTCGCGGTGATCGGCAACTCGGAGATGTGGCAGGCCGGCAAGGCTGTCCGCGCCCTGCGCCCCAAAGAAGCTGCGCACGCCATCGCCGCCGGGACCAAGGGAATCGGTGGCCGGGCGACCAATTAGGGCCCGGCAGTTCCACAATCTCGTGGGGCGAGGGGCATGATTTCAAGGCTCCAGGCCGGAGCCCACCGCTACCGCGAGAGCGTGTTCTACGGAGCGCGAGACTTGAGCCGCGTCAAAGAAGTTAAACAGCCGCTGCCAGTTGTGCCGCAGACGCCGGCAGAACTGGTGAAGGCATTGCTCAGCAGCATTAAGCGCCTTGACCGAGGTGAAGGCGTTGAGGGGGCAGCCGTACTCCGCCGCTTGCAGAAGCGGAGAAAGGAGTATCTTTCTCGTGGCTGAATCCAGGGGTCTTCGCTGTTCTCGATAGAATCAGGCTTCGGGACAGCTCCGTCAGGAGCGCCATGTTTATAGCAGAGGAATGCTAGAACCGCATGCAAGCTCCGTCAGGAGCGGCATGGTTAGAGTTGAACGCGTGGCCACGCAGGGGGTTGCAGCGTTGATCTCCATGCCGCTCCTGACGGAGTTTGTCTCAACCAGGGACGGCTTCTCCTATAAACATGGCGCTCCTAGCGGAGCTGTTCCCCGGAGTTCCGCCGGGTTAAACCTCCCGAGAAACTACGTGCCAAAGCGGCGGGAATGCGCTAACTGAGTAGTATGACTGGCACGCGCTCAATCCATAACCTTGCGCTCATCGGGTTCATGGGCACGGGCAAGTCNNTGCGTGGGCCGGGTGGCGGCGGACCTCTTGCGTTTCACTTTCCTGGATACCGACCACGTCATCGAGGCGCGCGCCGGGAAAGCCGTTGGCGAGATCTTCGCCCAGGACGGCGAGCCGGCCTTTCGACAATGGGAACGGCGGATCGTGGAGGAGTTGACTCGGCGGGACAAAACGGTCATCGCCACCGGGGGCGGCTTGCCAATGGACGAAGCGAACCTGGCCAGCCTCAAGACGCATGCACTGGTGATTTGCCTCTGGGCTTCGCCGGAGGCCATCTGGGAGCGCGTGCGCGGCCATAATCACCGGCCATTGTTGAACGAGACTGATCCCCTGGCAAAGGTCCGGCAGCTTCTGGCTGTGCGGGCGCCTCATTACCGCCAGGCCAATGTGCTCGTGAATACCGAGATGCGGTCGGTGCGCGAAGTCGCCCAGCACGTGGTGCATCAGTTTCACATGGCGCAATCGGCTCCACGATGAAGGAAGTCCTCCGGCAGCAGGCGTGCGAACTGGGCTTCGACGACTGCCGCGTCACCACCGCTGATGCGCCCGCGTTCGCCGCGCGCTTCACCCAATGGCTGGCCGAAGGCCGGCACGGTGAAATGGCCTACCTGGAGCGCAACGCGCCGAAGCGCGTCGATCCACTGCAGGTGCTGGCGGGCGCCCGGAGCATTATCACGCTTGCGGCCAGTTACCACGATCCCAGCGCGCGATCCGGTCTCATCGCCCGCTACGCGCGTTACCGTGATTACCATGATGTCCTGAGCGAGCGTCTGAAGCAGCTTACGGAGTTCGTGAACAAGCTGGGCGGCGAGGGCGCGCGCTCGTTGTGGTACGTGGACACTGGGCCGCTGCTTGAGCGCGAGCTGGCGCAGCGCGCCGGGCTGGGGTTCATCGGCAAGCATACCAACCTTATCAGCCGTCAGCTCGGCAACTGGATCTT
>PLZQ01000146.1:2031-14965 GCA_003152225.1 Limisphaerales bacterium
CTGCCCTTGGAACAGGTTCGCCCGCGAGGGGCAAATGATGAAGGCCCACGCCCGGCCGGACCTCGCACAGCCGGATTTGCTGGAGCTGCTCTCGCTGGACGAAGCGGGGTTCAAGCGCTGCTTCGCCGGCACGCCGATGCTGCGAGCCAAGCGGCGCGGGCTGGTGCGCAACGCGTGCGTGGCCCTCGGGAACATTGGCGACGAAAAGGCTCTGCCCGCACTGCGGAAGGCAGCTACGGACCCAGAACCGTTGATCGCAGAGCACGCCGCGTGGGCGGTTGAGCGGATTCAAACACGATCACAACGCGCGGCGCACAAACCAAGCTGATAGGAGCGAATGCCTGACGGCCCCCGTGGCTTTGTCTGAGGGGGCGAAGCTCACAGCCCGGGAACCGGGAGAGTTCGGGTGGGAATCCCTTGCGAGTACCTTGGCCGGAGCGTGAAGCCCTGGAGTTGCTATGGAGATGCTCCGGTGTTGCTCCGGCAATACTCCTTTGAGCATCCTTAGGGCATCCTTAGGGCATGGGTGCCGCCTTCAGCCGCCGTGCGGTTCAGTCAGCGGGAGAAACCTTCAGCAGTTCTTCCTGTGAATACGGCTGGTTGCGGCCCTTGGTCTTTTCGCGCACGGCTTTGACGCGGTCGGGTTTCACCTCGGGAGCTTTGTTGCCCCATTCGGCGTTCTGGCGGACATAGGTCAGGACCGCAGCAATCTCTTCGTCGGTGAGGGAGTCCTTCCAAGGCACCATGGATCCGTTGAAGTTTTGCCCCTTGAACGGAAACGGTCCGCTGATGCCGTACAGCACGGCGCGAATGATGCGCCCCGGCTCCGGCTCCTGGACCCACTCGGATTGGATCAGGGATGGGAATTGCCCGGCTGTTCCTTTTCCGTCGGCCTGATGGCAGGCGACGCACGTTGGCTTGTTGTAAACCAGCTTGCCTAGTTGGGCGAGGCCGGGGGCGCCCGAGACCGGCTGCCAGGCTTCCACTTCCTGAAAGCTGTGATAGGGCGCATAGACTTGCTCGTTAAACCATCCGCCCTCCCGGTCGAAATGGATCGCGCCCCAGTATAGAATAAGGAAGAGCAGGACGATCAGCCAAACCGGGACCGCCACTTGCCCCGCCTTCGGTTCGGCGGTGTCGGCGCTTAGCGGGATGGGCTGGTTTGTTTCGGGGCTCATTTGGCGGGAGCCGGGGCCGCGACGGCGTTGGTGGTCGTAGTTTCGGAAGCGGCGGGGCTGTTGGTCGGCGACGCAGCGGGGGCGGACGCAACGGTCAATGGGGCGACAAAGAGCGGCGCGTCGGCGTGCAGGCTGATTAAGTAGGCGGCGAGGGCTTTAGCGGCTTGCGTAGGAACCACTTCATAGCCCTTTGGAGGCGCCAGATCGCCGGGGAGAACCAACGCGTCGGGCGACGGGCGGCGCCCAGCCTTGCGCGGCTCAAACAGGAACCGATACGGCGGCATGATTGACCCCTTGACCTGGAACTGCGGCGCATAGAGATGAAGCAGGTGCCAGTTGGCGTCCGGCAGGCGCGTTCCAACGTCCGCTAGGTCGGGGCCGACGCGCTGCGAGCCGGGCATGACCAACGAGTCGAAGAGGAAATCCTCCGCGACGGTGCGTCGCCTGCCCCAGCCGCGCGCAAGGTCAGGACCGACGGGCACGATCCAAGCCTGGGCTTTGGCGCTGGTGGCATTCAGGGCCTTAACGGCGGCATTGGCGTCTTTCGGGCTGGAACTTCGCAGGAATGCTTTCGGCAGCCCGCTCAGAAGGTTCGTGCCTGCCGAATCTGAATCGCCGAGCTTCAAGGCGGGCAACGGCGTCAAAACGGTCGTCTGGTTCGCCGAAGCATTGGCCAGGTTAAGCAGCGCCGCGACGGTAGCGGCCTGATTCGTTCCCGCGTCGGTGAGGGTGATGTCCACGACCGTTCCGCTCTGGCCCACCTGTTGGCTGTGACAGTAGGCGCAGCCGTTGGCGCGATAGACCTCCAGTCCTTGCTGCGCCAACCCGGGCCGGGCCACTGGATACGACATGGCCACTCCGCCCAGCATGTTGGTCTGCTGCAAGCGACCAATTTGCAGTTGCGGGGTGAGGACGAACCCGCACCACGAGCTGGCGAGCGCAAAGAAGGCGGCGAGGAAGACCAGCGGACCGTAGTTCATGGTCGGGCCTCCGCAGGCTCAATTTCCGCCGTGGCCGCCGCCCAGGCCGAGACGGCGCGGGCGCGGTAGTATCGGACCACCAGCCCGGCAAGGTTGACCAGGAACAGGAGATTGCCGAGCGCGATCAGCAAGTCGCCCGTCGTGCTTGCTCGCAGAAAGGGCAGAGTCCCATGCGCAATATCGTTGAAGGGGAGGTTCGCGTGTTGCAGCCTGAATCCCTGCACGATGCCGCCTGCCGCCAAGGGCACGACGACCAACAAGACGCCGGCGGCGGCGATCCAGAAATGCGCGCGCACCAGCTTGGCTGACGGAAACTCAGTGCCTGTCAGTTGCGGCACGATGTAATACATCGCCCCGAACATGACCATCGCGAAGAACCCGTAGGAGTTCAGCAGACCTTTGGCGACCGTGAACCAGGTAAATTCGGTCACCCGGCTCACCTCGGACAGTGCGCCCGCCGCGCTCATCAAGCCCCCGACGATAAAGGCGATCACGCCAAAGCCGATGAACCGCAGCGAAGGCTGCGCTAGCAGCTTCGAGCACTGGCCACCCAATGTCCCATGCACATTCAAGGCCACTGCGATGATCGTGATAACGCCCAGTCCTGTGGCGACCGCGCTCGATACAGGCATCCACGCCGGCGCTGGCGCGCTAGCCGGGATGCCGCCCCAGCTCCCGAAGAGAATCAGCATCCAGAACGTCAACAGGGCGAGATATCTGCTATGCAGCTCCCGGCCCGTCAGCTTTGGCACGCAATAGAATACCGCGGCCAGGCCCACCAATCCGAGCCAGACCACCAGCAGATTATCGGCATACCACCACGCGATCACCGCCTGCGCCATGCCCCGCACACGGAAGGCGGACAGCAGCAGGTCCGCGGTCGAATAGACCCAGGGAAACCAGAACAGAGCGGCGAAGATGAACCATTGCGAGACGAAGAGCTGGCGCTCGCGCCTTTGATGGAAGGTGAGCATGGCCCACACAACAATCATCAGGTAGCCCAAAAAGGCCAGCCGCGCCGCATAGGGAGGCATCTCCAGGTTTTCGAATCCCGTGCTGCCACCCGCGAGGATGCCTCCTATCCCCGCGGCTAAGCCCAGATTCCAGCACAAGGCGCCAGTGGTAACCAACCCCGGCAGGGCCAACGTCGTGCGGCCCAGGCGCGCGAGCAGCCACAGCGCGACGCCCAGCCCAGCCTGCATGCAAAACCCATAGAGCATGGAATTGACGCCTGCCGCATGGACGCGTCCGTAGGTCAGCCAGGCGGGCTCGGCCAGGAAAGCCGGCGCGTGAAATCTGATCGACGCAATTAGCCCGAACGCTGAGGCGATCACGAGCCAAACTGCGGCGCTGAGGAAAAGCACGACCAATGGGAGGCGGCACGAGACGTCGATGGCAGTTGGCGCAGTCGGGGCGGATGCAGTGGCGCCCGTATCGGCGGGACCAGGCTGCGATGGGGAAGAGATGACGCTCATGCAACCAGCGGCTGCTCACTCGAACGGGCTGGGCTTGGCCGGAGCCGCCGGTGGGACCGCGGTGGCCTTTTCCACGCGGGCAACCAGGTTGGAACGGGCGGCGGCGGGGTTTTGCCATTCGCGCAATGCCAGCTTCATCGCCTCGTTGATCGGCAGCCGCACCACGCCTTTGGTCTGGTCCACCCAGCCGTAGCTTTCGAGTTCGCTGGCTTCCGTCGCACGCAGGTCCGCGAGCGCCTTTTTGCGCAGCGCAATCCGGTCTTCGCCCAACGGCGGCGGCTGGGTGTAGCGCTGCATGGCCCAGACCAGCGCGGCGACGATCAGCAAGGAGCCGAGGATGCCGGTAAGATAGGCCAGGCCGGTCCGCTCGCGGGCAGGCTGGGGATTCATCGGCCACCTCCTTCAGGATGCGGCTGAGCGCCGGACGGTTTAAGTGCCGGCCCGGACTCTCCCTCTGGTGTTTGGTTCATCACCTCAGGGTAGAGTCCCATGGCCTCAGCCAGTCTGGGATCTTTCAGTGGGTAAGGCGGGTAGCGATTGAGGTCCCGCAGAAACGCCTTGGCTAGCACGCCGCCAATGAGCGCCAGGCATCCGGCATCGAGCCAAATCCACTGCAATGCAACGCCGTTCGGGTGCAGGACCGGCGTGATGTTGAATGACAGGTCGATATATTGCATCAGCCCGATCCAGACGCAGAGCGGCACCATGAACCGGAACACCAACTTCCGGTCGATCCGCAACAGCGCCAGGAACGGCACGAGGAAGTGCCCGAAGATCAGGATCAGCCCGATGGTCCACCACGAGCCTTTCTCCCGCAGCACGTACCAGAACGTTTCTTCGGGCATGTTGGCGTTCCAAATCACGAAGTACTGGCTGAAGTGGATATAGGCAGAAAAGACGGTGAAGGCGAACAGCAAGGAACCGAGGAAGTAGTACTGCTCGGCGCCCATGGTGTCCCGGATTAGCCCTTGCCGGTCCAGGACCATGGCGATCACATAGGCCGCGGCCAACGCAACCCACACGGCCCCAGCGAAATAATAAACGCCGTACATGGTGGAGAACCACTGGTGTTGCAGGGCCTTCATCCACATGATCGCTCCGAGCGTGAGCGTGAGCCCAAAAGCCCATATCCCCCAGCAAGAGTGGAACCGCAGCTTGTGCGTGCACCGGGCGGAGCCGTCTTCGTCCTGCTTCAAGGACCAATACCGCAGCCGCGAGGTGAGCAGCGCCCAAGCGCCGAAGCAAACCACCGCCGCCAGGTAGAACCCCGGCTTGGTGAACAGCGGCCACTTCGCCGCCAGGTCATGGTCATGCGCCGGATCCAAGCTCATCCAGCGGTAGATCTTCGGTGCCAACAGCGCGATGGGGACGAAGAACAACGCCATCCAGGGGAAAGCGAGACAAGCCAGGTGCTCACAGAAACGACGGATTCCCACCGACCAGCTCGCGTCAAACAGGTGATGCATCATCACCAGGAACGCAGCCCCCAGCACCAGGCTTAGGTAGAACATGAACGCCAGCAGCCACGAATAGCCAAACTGCTTCAGATCCAGCGCGGCGCCGAGCAGGCAGAGCACTAGGCCGCCGCCGATCAGGAAACCGGGCACCTTGCGCCACCGGGANNGAACCACGCATTGCCTCCGGCACCTCATCGAGAGATCCGAGCCGGCTTAACTGGAGCGCGCGCAGGTACGCGATGGCCGCCCAGCGGTCGCGGATGGGCAGGTTCGCGGCATAGCCCTGCATCAGGTTCTTGCCGTAGCTGATCGTGTTGAATAGCTCCCCGTCGGTAAGCTCCACGATACGCTTGTCGTGCAGATTGCCCACGACGGCCATGGCGTTGATGCGTTTGGGCGTGCCGTTGCCATCGCCCAACTTGCTGTGGCAGGCAGCGCAGGTGATGTTGAAGACCTGCTCGCCACGCTGCAATAGCTCGTCGGTGACCGGCAGAGGGTTCACTTCAACAAAGTTAGTGGTGCCCGTAACCAGTCCGGTCGTCACCGGCGAATCCTGCCAGGGATACACCAACTTATCGCCGACCTGGATCGGCTGGCTGCGGGCAACCGTTCCCGCCACCGGCAGGCGCGAACTCAGGCCGTCGTCGAAGAAGGCATTGGCCGTCTGGGGGCGCAGCTTCGGTTGGCGCTCCATATCGGGGAAGATGTAGAGCGGCGGCTTGCGGAAATGAGTGCCCCGGAAGCCGAGGACGCCCACGGTGGCCAGCACGAGGAGAGCAAAGATGGCAAGGAAGTAGCGCATTATTCCTCCACCAACTCGATGTGCCGGCTGCCGGACTCTTCCAGCAGCTTGCGGGTTTCGGCCTCCGAATACTTCGGATCGTCGCACTCAATGACAACGAAGAACTTGTCATGCGTCACCTGTGCGAAGCGCCGGTGCTTGAGCAGCGGATGATACAGGCGCGGCAGCCGGTTCAGAAACAGCATCCCGAGCACCGCGCCAAACGCGCCCAGCAGAATCGTCAGCTCGAAGCATGGCACGAATGGGTAGAACGGGCTGAACATGGGTTTGCCGCCGATGACGATCGGGTAGTCGTAGGCGTTCATGTACCACACCATCAACATTCCGCTGGCGTAGCCGGTGGCGCCGCCCAGGAACGAGAACCAGCCCACCTTGGAATTGCGCATGCCCATGGCATTGTCCATGCCGTGCACTGGGAAGGGTGTAAACACGTCCCAGCGCGTGCAGCCCGCGTCGCGCACCTTCTGCGCCGCGTGCAGGATATCCGCCGCCGTCGTGAACTCGGCAATCATCCCGTATGGTTTGGCGACGCTGCTCATAGCCAAAGTCTCACTTCACCCTTCATGGTGAACGCCCCCTTTCCCTCTTGCCCCGCCCAACGGATGGTGCGGGTCGGCTTGCGGCGTGACGCCCTTGACCTCTGAGGTGGCGATTAGGGGCAAGAATCGGATGAACAGCAGGAACATAGTGAAGAACAGGCCGAACGTTCCCAGGTAAGTGCAGACGTCCACCCAGGTTGGCTTGTAATAGCCCCAATTGCCCGGCACGAAATCCTGGTAGAGCGAGCCCACCACGATCACGAACCGCTCGAACCACATGCCGATGTTGGCCAGAATGGACACGATGAACACCGTCACCAGGCTTTGCCGCACCTTCTTGAACCAGAAGACCTGCGGCACCACCGCGTTAAACACTAGCATCGCCCACCCGCCGTACCAGTATTGCCCGAACAGCCGGTGCCAGAACGTATAGCGCTCGTATGGGTTGCCGCTGTACCAGGCAATGAAATACTCCATGGCGTAGGCGTAGCCGACAATGGAACCGGTGGCCAGCGTCACCTTGCACATCAAATCGATGTGCCGCATGGTCACAATCTCCTCCAACTTGAGCAGCTTTCGCAACGGCACCATCAGCGTGAGCACCATCCCGAACCCTGAGTAAATAGCACCCGCGACAAAGTAGGGCGCGAAGATCGTCGTGTGCCACCCGGGAAGCTGGGACACGGAGAAGTCCAGCGACACGGTGCTGTGCACGGACAAGACCAGCGGCGTCGCCAAGCCGGCCAGAATGAGATACGCCTTTTCGTAATTGCTCCAGTGACGGTTGGACCCTGTCCAGCCCAGTGCGAACAGGCCATAGATGAACTGCCTGGCCTTGGTCGTGGCGCGGTCGCGCAGGATCGCGAGGTCGGGCACCAGCCCCACGTACCAAAAGAGAAGGGACACGGTGAAGTAGGTCGAGACCGCAAACACGTCCCACATCAGCGGCGAGCGGAACTGCGGCCAGATGCTGTTCGAGTTGGGCAGCGGGAACAGCCACCACGCAAACCACACGCGCCCGACGTGAATCACCGGGTAAATCCCAGCGCACATGACGGCGAAGATCGTCATGGCCTCGGCCGCGCGGTTGATGGACGTACGCCAGCGCTGGCGCAGCAGGAATAGAACCGCCGAAATGAGCGTGCCCGCGTGACCAATGCCGATCCACCAGACGAAGTTGATGATCGCCCAGCCCCACATGACCGGATGGTTCAGGCCCCAGACGCCCACGCCCGTCGAGACGAGGTATAGGATCATCGCGATGAGCAGCGTCAGCAGCAGCAGGCTGGGAATGAATGCCCACCACCACCAGACCGGTGTTTTGCCTTCAATTACGCCGGCGACCTTGTCCGTGATCCAACCGGGCGACCGCTGATTCTCGACCAGCGGAATGCGCTCCAGTTCGGGAGGTGGCGCCGATACTTGAATCGCCGAGGTGGTTCCTGGCCCGTTCACTTCGCGCCCTCCTTCACCTCAGGCGACGCCGGCGTCCCCTCGCCGTGCTTGCCATCTTCTTCCAGTCGTTCGCGCGGGTCGCCATGCCGCTTCGCGTATTCTTCCCACGTGGCTGGCAATGGCTGGTAATCAGGCATCAGCGGATTGGGATTGCGGACTCGAGCAAGATAGGTCGTGCGCGGCTTCGTCCCAAGGAAATCCAGCAGGCTATAGTTGCGTTGCTGCTGTTTAAGCTGGGAAACCCGGCTATTCGGGTCATTGAGATTCCCGAAGGCGATGGCCTCCGCTGGGCAGGCTTGCTGGCAGGCGGTCTTGAACGTCCCCTCCGGCACCTGGATGTTGCCGCTGTCGCGCGCTTTGACCTTCTGGGCAATCTCAGCCTGCTGGATGCGCTGCGTGCAATAGGTGCATTTCTCCATGACCCCGCGCATCCGCACCGTGACATCCGGGTTCTTCGCCAGCTTGAGCAGCTCCCATTCGTCCGCCGGCCGGGAGCTGTATTCCTGGTTTTTCAACCAGCGCAGCATGTCCCATTCACCATCGGTGCTGTGTGTCAGCGGCGTCGTGTAGAACGGCCCCTTAAGCATGTCGAGCGGGCGCTTGTTGTAATCGAAGAAGTTGAAGCGCCGGACCTTATACGGGCAGTTGTTCGAGCAGTAGCGCGTGCCCACACACCGGTTATAGGTCATGACGTTCAAGCCCTCGTCGTCATGCGACGTGGCGTTGACCGGGCACACGCTCTCGCACGGCGCCGCCTCGCAATGCTGGCAGAGAACGGCCTGGAGCGCCACTTGGGGGTTCTCCGGCGACCCGGCGTAATAGCGGTCAATGCGCAGCCAGTGCATCTCGCGGCTGCGGGCCACCTGGTCTTTGCCCACGATGGGGATGTTGTTCTCGCTCTGGCAGGCTAGCACGCACGAGGAGCAGCCGACGCAGGCATTGAGGTCGATGACCATGCCCCATTGGTGCAGGCCGTTCTTCTTGGCCTGGTCGAAGGGATTGGGGTAGAGCGGCTGGGTAGTCGGAGGCGGCTCCAGGTTCATGACCTGCGCGAAGTCGGGGTGCTCGTAATACTGCTCGAGATTTGCCTCCCGCACAGCGGGCCGCCCTTCCATCGACCAATGATGCTGCACCGTGGCAACCGGGTGCAATTGTCCGACCGGCGTGAGTACCGCTCCGGTCGCAAAATGCGCTGCCGTAGTCGTCCGCACCCGATACGCGTCATACCCAGCGCCGCGGCCCACGCGTCCGCTCAATTCCCGCCCGTAGCCAAGCGCGAGCCCAATCGTGTTGTCGGCCATGCCGGGTTGGAGCCACGCCGGGCCGGTGACTTCGCGTCCGTCCAACGCCACCTTCACCAGCGAGGCTTGCGTCGTGCCCCCACCGCTGGTCTGGTTCACCAGCCCGAGCTTCTCAAACGTCGCCGGACTGAGCAGGATGAGATTCTCCCAAGCCGTCTTGGTGATTGGCTCGGGCAGCTCCTGCAACCAGCCGTTGTTATTGTAGCGGCCGTCGTCCACGCAGTAATGGCGGTGCAGGATGACTTCCAGGCCGTCCTTCGCCGCGGTCGGCTTCGTCGATTGCAGCGCGCTGTTCACGGCTGCCCATGCAAAAGCCACTTCCACCGGCTTTGAGGCTGAACCCTCCAGGAAACCGTTGAACAGGAACCGCTTCCAATCGTCTTCGCCGCCTCCCGCCACTGTGCGGAACGTCTCGCGCACGATCTCGTAACTGCTGTTCGGTTCCAGTCCCGCCAGGCGCGCCAGCAGTTCCAGCTCGGTCAGCCCTTCAAAAAGCGGCGCTATCAGCGGCTGGATCGGCACCAGCGAGCCGTCGCTGGTCCGCGCATCGCCCCACGACTCGAGGTAATGAAGCTGAGGAATGGTCCAATCGCTGACCACGTACGTCTCGTCTTCGTAAGACCCCAGCCGCACGACCTGCTTTGCCTTGCGTTGGGTAACGGCCCAGTCCAGCTCCGCCGGCGCGTTATAAACCGGGTTGCCGCCCAATATCACGAGCGTGCCCACCTCGCCGGCCTTCAACGCTCGCGCCAACTCACCGATGCTCCGCTCCTGTGGCGCGGACGCTTCATGGAATACGACGGTCTTGCCCAGGTTGCCCAGCGCGGCGTTCATGGCGTGCGCCAGCGCGTGGACCGCCGCGGGCTGCCGCTGTCCCGCCACCACCACACACTTGCCCGCATGCGCCCGCAGGTCTTTCGCGCATTCGGAAATCCACTTCGGCTCTACGCCAGCAGGCTTGCCCAGCGTCGTCAGTGCCGCGGCCAGCTCGCCGCCGCCTTGCGGGATGACCTCCGCTGCCAATGCCGCCGCCACCGGCAGCACCGCGCTCGGCGGCACCCGCAGCCGATGGTCCGCATTGATGCCCGTTAGCGTTAGCAGGCTCTCCACTACGTAAAGGCGGTTGATCAGGTCCTCAGCTTGCGCCTTGTCAGGCGACTCGACCTTGCGCCCTTTGGCGAAGTCGCGGATCAGGCGTTGCAGGTCCTCCTCAGCGCCCAGGAAATCGCAGTCCAGCGCTACAATGCGCTTGGCCTGGTCCAGGCGATAGGAGGGCTTTACCGGCTGGCCGAAGGCGAGCGTGGCCGCCTCGCGATGAATATCGAAGTCCACCGGTTCATACACGAACCATTTGGCTTTGGGGAACCGCTCCGAAACCAGCTTCTGCACCCGCGCGCGCGAAGGCGACGAACTGCGCTCCAGCAGGAAGCACAGGCCCTCGCCGCCCTTGCCCGCCAGCTCTCGCGACAGCCCTGCTAGAAAGTCCAGTGCTACCGGCTGCGTCACCATCTTGCCGGCTTGCTTGAAATGCGTCGCCCGGTCCGGGTCGTAGAGGTCCAGCACCGAAGCTTGGGCGAAACGGTCCGTCGAGCCGTTGCTGGCGGGATGCAGCGCGTTGCCCTCGACCTTCGTGGGCCGGCCGTCACTCGATTTGACGATGAGCGGGATGGCCCCGCCGCGGCTCGGCATGGCCGTCGCGTAATATTGCGGCACCCCGTGCAGGTAACCCTCCGGCTGTTTGCTAAAGGGGAGGATGTTCGAGACCGGCCGCCGGCAACCCGTCAGCCCGAACCCGGCCAGCAGGAACGAGGCGGACATGATCTTCATGAAGTGCCGCCGGTTAACGGGGTCGATCAGCTCCGGGGCGCCCGCGGGAAACTCGTTCTCCACCCACTGCCGAAACTCCGGCGTGTCCGCCAGCTCATCCAGGCTCCGCCAATAGCGCGGGCCGGATAGTGGGGCGGGCGTCTCGCCTGCCGCACGGGGCGTCTCGCCCACGACGCTCTGACCGCGGGCGAGACGCCCGCCGGGCAGGCGAGACGCCTGCCCCACTATCCGAGCACTAACTGGTCTTGGCTTGGCTTTCATCGGTGGCAGGCGGAGCAGTTTTGGAGCGACTGGACGTGCCAGTCGTGCATGAATTTCTCGCCGTTTTTGCGCTGCAGCTCGGCGTTCGCCGTCGGGTTGTCGCTCCATTTCCAGTTGAGATCGGTGATCTTGTCCAGCGGGCGCAGCTTGGCCTCCGGGTGGCGGTGGCAATCCAGGCAGAAGGTCATGCTCAGCGGCTGCACCTCATACACCTCGTCCATCTTGTTGATCTGACCGTGGCACTCCACGCAGCTAATGCCACGGTTGACGTGGACAGAGTGGTTGAAATAGACAAAGTCCGGCACACGGTGAATCTGCACCCAGGGAATCGGCTGCCCGGTCTCCGCGCTCTGCCGCACCAGCGCCAGCCGGGGATCGTCCTTGAGCACCTGGCTGTGGCAGTTCATGCAGGTCGCGCTCGCCGGGATGTTGGAATACCAGGACTTCTCCACCCCGTTATGGCAGTAGCGGCAATCAAAGCCCAATTGGTCCACATGCGTTGCGTGTGAAAAGGCCACCGGCTGGATCGGCTGATACCCGACCCGGGAATACTTGGGCGTCAAATAATACCACACCCCCGCCGTCACCGCAGTGGCGGTCAGCAGCCCCCCGACGATGATCATCGCCGGCAACCGATTGGTCCACTTTGGGAATATGGCTGACACTTCTCTTAATCGCTTCTTCGCCGACAATTGCCAATAACCACCAGCCGGAAACCAGCGCAAACGCGCGAGCTCTTACAATCAGGGTTCATCAAGCCGGCGCAATTCTCTAGCCCCGGTTTCCCGGCTCCGCAAGGGGCAGTAGCATAATTTCTCACGATTTCCAAGCAAGTAATAGTGCTGATAAGATCTCCTGAAGACAAGTCCTCTCCCTCGTGGTCCGTGCCAGGAGGGCAATCCTAAGCCAACAGATTCCGACCGCTCGATTCTCCGTCGCCCTGTTTCCGCGAACTCCCCTGGCCTTGGGGTAGCTTTGGGGACGCATTAGAGACGCATTGGGGTGGCTTTGGGGTGGCTACGTACACCATCCGTACACGATCCGTACACGATCCGTACGCCATCCGTACGCCATATCAAGAAGCTATGTAGTGGCTTGCACCTGGCTTTCTGCAGGCTTGCCGCGCGCTTGGAGCAGCGGGATTGCCCCGACCTGAGCCAGAGCAGTTGAGAAGGTTCGACATGTTGCACAAGCTGCTTATTTTCAATTAGTTACAAGATGCAGCAAAGAGCCTCGGAGACACGTGATGGGTGCAGCGTGGCAGTTCATTCACAATAGCAAGCTTAGTCCAAGTGTGGCCCGGCACCGGAGCTTGGACCGGCTTACAGAAATTGGAATGCCCGGTCGAAGGGCGCCGGGCTGTTGCCGGCATCCGGGCTCCCTTGGGACGCGCGCTGCGCCGTAAAGTGCCGAGCATCACCATTTGACCGCGAGGGGCGCTTGTGCAACTCTTCTAGTGTAGTGTCCTCTAAATAACTAGACATAGCTCAGCCTTTCGCCTTTCGCTGATGGGGGTCGGTGCAACCGGGTTTGATTTCCTCCAGCTTTTTGCGGGCACGAGCGAGCTTTTTGACTATGTCCTCAACGCTCGCCGTCCAAACAAACGGTCGCGGTGATTCATTCCAAGCGGCCAAGTAATCCTCTATGGCCTGCTCCAAC
>PLZQ01000239.1 GCA_003152225.1 Limisphaerales bacterium
CCGTCGCCGATCTTGCCGGTCTTGGCGGCTTTGACGATTGCGGCCACGGCGGCGTCCAGGCGATCGTTGCCGATAACCACTTCCAGCTTTATCTTGGGGAGGAAATCAACCGTGTATTCGCTGCCCCGATAGATCTCCGTGTGGCCTTTCTGGCGACCGAAGCCTTTGACCTCACTCACCGTCATCCCCTCGATCCCAACCTCTCCCAAGGCGTCTTTGACTTCTTCCAGCTTAAAAGGCTTAATTATGGCTTCGATCTTTTTCATATCGGCGTATGGAACGTTTAGAACAAAGGAGCACCGGCACAACCCGGACCAGGAGCAGGGAAACGGTTCTGCACCCATGAGTCTGCACACACAGACTCCGCATTGTCCTTCTAACTAACTGACGCCTAAGCAGCACGGATGCCAGCCCGATCCGACGGCGGATGGGCAGCCTAAAAGGCTCGATTCTATTGAGGAATTCGGTTGGCGGAGTTTTTTGGCGGGCAGCCGGGCCCGTTGCTATTTGCGCAGCCAGGCAAATTCTAGCCAACGCGTTCAAGATGGCGTAGCATGGGTGATATCAAGTGTTCCTTGCGCGGGCTGGATGGTTCTGGTCCAATCCGGGCACTCTAGCGGTTATGCATAACCTGACTGAACTTGCCGGCTCTGGCGCCGCCTCCGGACCTCTTACAACTCCCCCAATCCCAGGACAGCGCCGGGTTAGCCAACTTCTGGCCCTGGTCTTTGCGGCTTGGTTGAGTCAGTCCGAAACGTGCGCGCAGGCGGCGCAGAGACAGGCATTAAAGGGCCATGTGCCCCTCGCGGTGGGGCACCTCCAATCGCTGGGACGGCTGGCGGGCACCAACCACTTGAACCTCGTGATCGGGCTGCCGTTGCGCAACCGGGAATCGTTGACCGGCCTGCTCGGGCAGATCTACGATCCGGCAAGCCCGTATTATCATCAGTACTTGACGCCCGCCGATTTCGCTGACCGGTTTGGTCCGACGCCACAGGATTACGAAGCGGTGATGGCGTTTGCCAAAGCCAACGGCCTGCGAGTAACGGGGACACACGCCAATCGCACCCTGGTTAACGTGAGCGGAGCGGCGGGGGACATCGAGCGGACCTTCCAGGTAAAACTCTACACCTATCAGCATCCAACCGAGGGGCGGACGTTTTACGCGCCGGATGCCGAGCCGTCAGTGGATTTGGCGGTGCCAGTTCTAACCATCAGCGGCCTGGACAACTATGAGCTGCCGCATCCCGCGGGCCGGTCAGCTTTCCCTATTCGCAAACTCTCCGAGATTCCACCCAGCCCGGAATCGCTCGCGACGGGCGGTGGGCCAAGAGGGTCATTCATTGGGCGCGATTTCAGGGCCGCCTACGCGCCGGGGGTTTCGCTGGACGGCGCCGGGGAGGCGGTGGGGCTGTTGGAGTTTGACGGCTACTACCCGGGCGATGTCTTCGCCTACGAGAACCTGGCGGGGCTGCCGAACGTCCCTCTGACCAACGTACCGGTGGGTGGGTTTAGCGGGCAGCCGGGCGGCAACAATGTCGAGGTGGCGCTCGACATTGACATGGCGATCTCAATGGCGCCGGGCCTGTCCAAAATAATTGTCTATGAGGCGGTGTCAGGCGGCAATCCTATCGACCTGCTGAACCGGATGGCCACGGACACAAACGGCCTGGGCCAACCTGCGACCAGGCAACTGAGCTCTTCCTGGAGCTGGTCGGGCTCCTCCTCTGCTGCTCAAGACCAGGTCTTCCAGCAGTTCGCCGCACAAGGGCAGTCGTTCTTCCAGGCCTCCGGAGACATCGGAGCGTATTGCGCGACGTGTCCGCCGCCTTGGCCGTCGGCTAATCCGTATATCACGATCGTTGGCGGAACGGCATTGACGACGAGCAACCCCGGCGGAAGCTGGTCGTCGGAGAGTGTCTGGAGCTTCGGCGGCGGCGGGGTGAGCCCCAATTACCCCATCCCGAGCTGGCAACAGGGCGTGGAGATGACCGGTAACGGGGGATCGACAGCCAGGCGCAACGTCCCGGATGTGGCCTGCCTCGCCGATGCGGTGATTTGGATCGTGGCTAACAATGGCGAGCAAGCCATCACGGGCGGGACCAGCGCCTCGGCACCTCTGTGGGCGGGGTTCACCGCCCTGGCCAACCAGCAGGCGGCCGCCAGCGGCAAGCCTGGCGTTGGCTTTATTAACCCGGCCATTTATGCCATCGGACGGTCGTCGAGCTATGCCTCGGCTTTTCACGACATCACGACCGGCAACAATGCTAACGGCTGCTGCGGAACCGCCAGCTTCTTCGCCGCCCCCGGCTATGACCTCGCCACCGGCTGGGGCACGCCCAACGGGAGCAACCTCATCTCCGCCCTGCTCACGCCGCCGGTCCCGTTGCGCATTACGCCGACGACATCCCTCGCGTTCACGGGCCCGTTCGGCGGCCCCTTCCGGCCGGCAGCGCAGGGTTACACGCTAACCAACGACAGCAATGCCCCTTTGAGCTGGACGCTGGCGAATGCGGCCGCCTGGCTTAGCGTCACCCCATCCGGCGGCAACCTGACGAATGGCGGCCCGGCTGGCACCGTCACCGTCACCCTGACTGCGGCCGCGAACAGCCTGCCCGTCGGCGGCTACAGCGCCACGCTGTGGTTCACCAACGTGAATTTGACCAACCTGAATGAGCGGTTGGGCCAGAGCCGTCAGGTCACCCTGGACATCGTTGCGCCGCCGATGATCATCGCGCAGCCCGCGAACCAATCGGTATTGCAAGGCATGACGGCCAGCTTCACCGTTGGCACGGCGAACAGCGCCTCGGCTTCCTACCAGTGGCAATACGACAACGGTCTGGAGGTGATTGACGTGGCGGACGATACGGACGTGTCGGGCTCCAAAACCAGTACGCTGGTCATTCGGAATACCGCCCCTGA
>PLZQ01000447.1 GCA_003152225.1 Limisphaerales bacterium
CCGCTCACGCTCAATCATAACTGGCTCATCGAGAACCTCCACCGCCTCCACGTGGGCCTCATCCGCGACCTCGGCACAGCCATCGGCGATGCCACCGCCGCCGGGGCCAAGCGGCTCAAGAGCCTCAAGGACAGCAAGAGCCGCATCATCATCCTGCTGACGGATGGCGACAACAATAAGGGCGACATTGACCCGGTGCCCGCCGCGCAGCTCGCTGCCGCGCTGGGGGTGAAAGTCTATACGATCGGCATCGGCATCGAGCAGCCGTGCATGCTTTACCTGTTCGACCCCTCGACCGGCAAACTGGAGCTGGATGCCGGCGGCGGCCTCAAGCCCGGCATGATGCTGCAGCCTGCCAACTACGACGTGCTCAGCAAGATAGCCGCGCTCTCCCGCGGCAAGTTCTACCGTGCCACCAACCGCCGCGAGCTGCAGCGCATCTACAACGAGATTGACCGGCTGGAGAAGACCGAGATCAAACTGCGGCGCTTCACCACTTACCGGCCCTTATATCAATGGCCCTTGCTCGCCGGCTTCGGCCTGTTCGCCCTGGAATTGGGTCTCGCCAATACCCGGTTCAGGAGGGTCCCATGACCAAAAGTCTAAAGTCTAAAGTCCAAAGTCTAAAGTCCGGAGGCGGCGGTTACTGGACGAAGGGCTGGTGGCTGAAGGAGGGGGGCGCATGAACTTCGCCAATCCTCATTTCGCCGAGCCGCACTGGCTCTGGCTGGCGGTGCTGGGGCCGCTCATGCTGATCGCGCTCCAGCGCTATTCGGCCTGGGCGCGGCGGAAGCAGCTCGCCCAGATCGCCGCGCCGCACTTCCTCGAAGAGCTGACGCGCTCGGTCAGCCCCGCCCGTCGCGCCCTCAAGCAAGCGTTGCTCGTGCTCGCTGTGGCCGGGGTGGGGATCGCCCTGGCGCGGCCCCAATGGGGCGAGCAAACGGAGGTCAGCCACCTGTTCGGCCAGGACACGGTCTTCGTCCTGGATTGCTCGCGCAGCATGCTCGCGAGCGACGTGGCGCCCAGCCGATTGCAGCGCGCCAAGCTGGCCATCCTCGATTACACCCAGCGCCACGGCCACGGTCGCATGGGGCTCGTCGCCTTCGCCGGCGAGGCATTCCTCCAATGCCCCCTCACATTCGACTACGGCGCCTTCCAGGACGCCCTCATGGCCATCGACGACAGGACCATCCCCGTCCCCGGCACGGACATAGGCCTGGCGCTCGATGAAGCGTCTCGCGCCATGGATAAGAGCCGGCGACCCAAGCTGCTCGTGCTGTTCACCGACGGAGAAGACCTCGAACAAGGCGGCGTTCGCAAAGCGGAAACGCTTGCCAAGGAGGGCGTCGTGGTATTCACGGTGGGTGTCGGCACGGCGGCGGGCGGAGAGATCCAAATGCTGGACGCCCAAGGCAAGTCGGAGCTGGTGCGCGACAGCCGCGGCGAGGTCGTGCATAGCCGGCTCGACGAAACAACCTTGCGCGCCATCGCTCAAGCCACCCACGGCGCCTACTATCCGCTCGGCCCGCTGGGTGAAGGTCTGGTGAAAGTCCAGCTCGCGATGGAGAACCTGAACACAGGTTCGGCCTCCGCCCCGGCCCGGAAACTGGGCGTGGACCGCTTCCATTGGCCTGTCGCGGCAGTGCTGGTCCTGCTGGTGGCAGAATCTTTGATTGGCACCCGCCGCCGCCTGCGCGAAGTTACTTCCTGACCGGTTATGACTCCGCCATTGAAAGCAGCATTCGCTATTCGGCCTTCGACCTTCTTTCGGGTTTCGGCCTTCGGGCTTCGGGCTTTCTCCCTGCTGCTCGCCCTCATCGCAGCACCCGTATTCGGAGCGGCCCCTGAACCTGCCGCTCCCTCCACCCCGCGAGAGTTCTATAATGCAGGCGAGCGCCAGCTTCGCGCGGGCAAGCTCCGCGAAGCGGAGGCCTCGCTGGAAAGCGCCCTCGCCAGCCAGAATCAACGACTCCAGCCCCCCGCGCTTTACAATCTCGGCCTCGTCCGTTTCAGGCAAGGCGTCGAGCAGTTGAAGAAGGGCCCGCCGGCCAAGCCGACCGCCGATCGCGCCCGAGCCAGCGCCCAGCAAGCCGACGCCGCCCTCCGCCAGGCCAATGACGCGCTCGCCGGCAATGACGTGCAGAAGATGGTCGCCGCGTACATGCGGGGCCGGGGCGCGCGCAAGGAATTGAAAGCGGCCACCGAAGCCGTGCGGCGCGCGCTGCAAACGCACGGCGCTGTCCTGAACCGGTGGGAGCGCGCCGCGAGCGATTTCAAGAGCGCCACCGAGCTAAACAGCGCCGATGCCGACGCCCGGACCAATGCTGAGGTCATGGACCGCTACATCGCCAAGCTCGTGGATAGCCTGCGCGAATTGCAGCAATGCGCCAACGGCGCGGGCGACATGAAGGACAAACTGGGTGACGCCTTGAAGAAGCTCAAGGGACGCATCCCCGCTCCGGATATGCCTCCCGGCGCGGCCGGCGACGACGAAGAAGACGAAGACCAGCCACACGGACCCAAGCCCGGCCAGGAGGAAGGCGCCTCGAAGGATGGCCAGGAAATGACTCTGTCCCCGGAACAGGCCGGCTGGCTGCTCGAAGCTTACCGGCTCGACAGCGAACGTCGCTTGCCGATGGGCCAAGGCCCCGAGGCCAAGCCCAGTGACCGTTCCCGCCCCACCTGGTGATCCCCGAGCCCCATGCGCCAACTTCACCATAATCCCAGGCCCTCGGCGTCTGGCCTTCTGCATTCTGCATTCTGCATTCTGCATTCAGTCCTAACCGCTTCGCTCCTCTTCGCGACCGTCCTGCCTCTCCCGGCTCAGCCCGCCTCCGCTCCGCCGCGGGACCCCTTCATGTCGCTGATGGTCTCTCAGCCGCAGATCCATATCTCCGATGCGCCGCAGGCCACCGCCTCCTTCGATCCCCCGATCGTCCGCCCGGGTGAGCGGGCGTTCTACCGTGTCGTGTTTAATGCGCTGGAAGAGTCGATTGAGTGGCCGGCCAAACTCACCGCGCCGCCCCAATTGGAAATGCGCCCCGGCGCGCACGGCCAGTTCCTGCAGTCAACGGGCACCAGCCTCGAACCACACACCTCCTTCAACTATCGCGTCCGGGCCTCCCGCCTGGGCCCCTGCACCATGCCCGAGTTTGTGGTGCAGGTCTATGGCAAGGCTGTGACCGTGCCCGCCGCGCAACTCCTGGTCGTTTCGGAACCGCCCGCTGGCGTGCGGGCCGCGCCGATGGCCGCGCTCGAGATCATGGCGACCAACCTCGTGGTGGGCCAGGCCGTCTCGATGCGTATCGTCCTGCCCGGCCTCCCCCCGGGCTTCGGGCAGGGGTTGGGAGGGCCCCAGTTGAGCGGGCAAGGCGTCCTGGTGGACCTGGGCGCGGCCCGCGTGCGCATTGAATCGTTGCCACGCGGTGGCTCCTACGGGCCCAGTTTCACTTACGAAACCACCCTCACCCCGGTAACGACAGGCAAGCTCCAGGTCTTCGCGCAAGGCTTCACCTCCGGCAGCCGCTCCTCCGGCCCGGTTGTGATCAATGGCGGGATGACCGTTCCGAGTGTAGCGGCCCAATTCACCCTCCTGGAATCGGACCCCGTCGAGCTGAACGTGCGGCCGCTGCCGACTGAAGGCGCGTTGCCTGGGTTCACCGGGGCCATCGGCAGCTTCGCGGTTGGCCCGCCCAGGTTGACCACGAACGTCCTGCGCGTCGGTGACCTCATCAAACTCACCGTCACGGTCACTAACCGGAGCGAAGGCCCCCTGGCCCGCCTCGTCGCCCCGCCGCCGCCCCGGGTGCCCGATTGGCAGGTCTTCGCCGCCGCCGACTACATCCCCCCGCAACTGGTACCGCCGTCGCCGTCCTCTCCCTTCGCTCAGCCCGGCGGACGCGTGCCGGCCGAGCCGGCCCAGGGCGTGGCCACCTTCAACTACGCCCTCATGCCTCTCACTGAAACCGCGCGCGCCACGCCGTCCATTGCGTTCAGTTGCTTCGACCCCAGGAGCGGCACTTACACCGACCTGACTATCCCGTCAGTCCCGGTGACGGTGAGCCCCGGCGCCCTCTCCGTGGATGCCGCGGCGCTCGCGCAAGCTGCCGCGACACCCGCTGAACCCGAGAAGGAGTTGGTCATGCGCGGCCTGCCCTCTTCGCGCGGCCGGACCGCCGCCAGCCTTGTCCCGCCGCAACAGCAGGCCTGGTTTCCCCTCGTTCAGATCGCCCCCGCCGCCTTCTTCTTCGGCCTCTGGAACTGGGACCGTCGCCGCCGCTACCTGGAACAGCATCCGGACATCGTCCTGCGCCGGCGCGCCCGGCGGGCCTTGCGCCGCCAAAGGCGCAGCCTCCAACAAGCCGCCCGGGCCGCGGACGCCCCGCGCTTTGCCGCCGCGGCCGTCAGAGCCATGCGCGTCGCCTGCGCCCCGCATTATCCGGCGGAGCCGCGCGCCCTCGTCGGTGCCGACATCCTGCCGCTTCTGCCCGAGCCCGACCGCTCCGGTCGGCCCGGGGAAGTCGTCCGCCGCTTCTTCGCCGTCACCGACGCCACCCGCTTCGGCACCGGCGCCCCGAACCCCGCCGACCTGCTCCCCCTCCAACCGGAGATCGACCGCGTCCTGCAACAACTGGAGGACAGACTGTGACGCATCCACCTCTCATCCCTCGCCACGCGCCTTTGAGGCTTCGCCCTTCGGCCTTCGCCCCTCGGCCTTCTTTCGGCCTTCGGCCCTCGGCCTTCGGATTTCTGCTCGCTCCGCTTCTCGCGCTGAGCGCCTTCGCCTCCACCCCCGACGCCCTCTTCCATGTCGGCGTCGCCGCGTACCGCGCGGCGGACTACCCGCAAGCAGCGGCAGCCTTTCGTCAATCCGTCACCCTCCAACCCGCTTCCGGCGCGTTGCAAGCCCTCGGCAACGCCGAATGGCAACAACACCGCACCGGCAACGCCATCCTTGCCTGGGAACAGGCCCTCTGGCTCGACCCGTTTAACGAGGCCGCCCGCGACAACCTCCGTTTCGCGCGCAAGACCGCCCAACTCGAAGCGCCCGAGCTGGCGTGGTATGAAGTGATCTCCACCTGGCTGCCGGTGGGTTGGTCGGGATGGATCGCTGGTGGCAGCCTTTGGTTGGCGGTCGGCATGGTGATACTTCCGGGCATCCTGCGGCAGCGCAAGGCCGCGTGGCACCAGGCAGTGGCCGCGTTGGCGCTCATGGTCTTCCTCCTCAGCATCCCCGCCCTCTTCGGCGTCCAGAGCCGGGCGCGGATTGGTTTCGTGCTGGAAAAGGAAACCCCTTTGCGCCTCACCCCCACCCTGGAGGCGCAGGCCATCACCCGCCTCGCCCCGGGCGAACCAGCCCGCTTGCTCCGCGCCCGAGGCCGCTACGTTCTAATCCGCACGGGCCGCACCCTCGGCTGGGTCGAGCGGGACCAGTTCGGTCTGACTTGCCCGACCGGCGCGAGCCAAGGCCGCTGAGCAGAGGCGAGGTCACTGGCGCAGTATAAGTATTCGCAATAGCAAAAACAGCCGTCCGCACCCCTCTGACCCCGGCACTTCACTGGACCTGCTCTGGACATACCCTGGTACCATAGCAGGCTTATCCGGTTGCGTGCCAAAAGCCGAAAACGTTGGAGCCAGTCCTGCCATAAACAAAGGGAAATACATGGGCATGTTCCCTGCTTGGCACGCAACCGGATAAGCATGCTAGAAACAAAATGTCCCCCGCGCCTTCTAAGGTATTGTCCCGCAGCATCTTGCGAAGCAAACCCAATACATCGATCTGGAGGGCAGTTTCTAGTCGAACGAAGAGCCGCCGAAGGCGGATTTGGAAGCTCCAAACGCTTCGCGCTGTTCGATCATGGGTTTACCGCCCTGCGCCTCTAGCGTCTCTCCGCTTTAACGGAGCTTCCTTCCCCTGGTGGGCTGCGGCCAAGATCAGGGGAAACAGGACAATCTGGATTCGACCTGCACCCTGTACCTGCCGCGCACGGAGTTGAGGAGAAACACGCGCGGACTCCGCAACACTTCCTTGGTCATAATCACGCGTTCGACCAGTTCTCCGCGCTCAAGCAGCTCGACCCTCAGGGTGCCGGGCAGCAAGCCGCACTGCACCGGTGGGGTACAGAGTTTCCCCTCAATCTCCACCGCGAGGTTGGCGATCGTGGACTCGGTGACCTCGCCCTTTTCATTGAAGAGCAGGACGTCGTCGTAGCCAGGACACGCCGTTCTCGCGGCCTCGTACAGGCCACGGTTCGTGGTCTTGTGGTAGAGAAACGGATTGGCCGGGTCTAACGGTCCGGGAGCTACCGTGACGCGTGGCGGCGTAGGGTCGGGTGACGGCAAGGCTTCGGCCTCCAGCCTGACGCGGCCCTCTTTGGTCACCACCAGGCGGACTTTCTGTCGCGTGCGCGCGAACCCAGCCGCCAATTGTCCCAACGCCAGTCGGACTGCCGGCAAATCAAGCTTGAACCCGAAATAGAGCGCGGACTGTTCCAGTCGTTCGAGGTGCCGGCCCTGAAGGAAGTAGCCTTCTTCCCAAGTCCAAAGCATTGTCTCCAGCAAGGAGAATGCGGGTATCCGTGTAGTCAGAATCCTCGCCTTGTTGCGGCACTCCTGCCATTCCGCCTCGGGCTGCGAGCCCCAGGTGATGCCGCCGCCCACGCTGTACTCCACGCGGCCCGTTCTCCGGTCCAACAGCAAGGTGCGAATGGCAACGTTGAATTGGGCGCGCCGCCCGGGCGCGATGAACCCGATGGCGCCCGTGTAGATGCGCCTGGGGGAAGGCTCAAGCTGGGCGATGATCTCCATCGTCTTCACCTTCGGCGCGCCGGTAATCGAGGCGGGCGGGAAGATCGCATGGAATATGTCGCTGAGGCTGGCGGAAGTCCTGGCTTCGATGGTCGAGGTCATTTGCCATACGGTCGGATATTTCTCCACTGCAAACAGATGCGGCACGGTTACGCTACCGGTTTCGGCCACGCGCCCCAGGTCGTGGCGCACCATGTCCACGATCATCACGTTCTCGGCCCGCTCCTTCTCCGAGGTCCGCAGCGCCTCGGCTTGCGCTTGGTCCTCGGTCTGAGTCAGCCCCCGCGCAGCCGTCCCTTTCATCGGACGGCAGACAATGCGGTCGCCATCCAACTGGAAGAACAGCTCCGGCGACGCGCTGCCGATGACCCACTCGCCGGTGTCCACGAATGCTCCATAAGGCGCCTCCTGCGCGGCCACGAGCTGAAGAAAGAAGTCCCAAGGGTTGAGGTCCATTACCGCCCCAAGCCGGTAAGTGTAGTTCACCTGGTAGGTGTCGCCGCGGCGAATCAAATCCTTGATGCGCTTCACTTTCGCCTCGAACTCGGCATACCCGACCGAGGCCTGCCAGTTAGTCTTCCCCAATTCGAGTCCGGCAGCAGGCACAGGCAAGTCCACTTCTTGCACGCCATCATACAAACCAAACCAGAGCAACGGGAATCCGCCGCAGTCGTTCACCTGCAGCGCCGGATCGAAGGCTGGCGCGGCTTCATAGGAAACAAATCCCGCCGCATAAAGCCCCCTGCGGGCGACAGCGTCCTCGACGCGGCGCAGCGCGGGCATAACGTTCCCCAGGCTGGCCGCGCTCACGATCTCGTGCGGATGCGAGAACTGCAGCCACCGTCCGCTCACGGCGTTACGCAGCAGCACGCGAACCGCAGTGGAGTTATTGGGCTCTGCTATCAATTGATCTGTATTCCCCGCCAGTCACAGCCGCACAAAGTCCCCGCATTGCGAGCAGTTGTAAAGCCCTCGACTCCGCTGTGCCGGTTCTGGCTTCGGATTTCGGATTTGCCCCGCACTGGCACGGCGCGGCGAACCGCGCTACATTCCGGCATGTTCATTACGGGATTGGGGACTGCGGTGCCGCCGCAATGCTACGCTCAGGGGGACTGCTGGGAGGCGCTCTTGCAATCCGCCCGGTTTCACCAACTTCAACCCCGCTCGCGTGCGATCCTCAAGAAGGTGCTCAACGGCAGCAGCGGCATTGCCACGCGCCACCTCGTGCTGGAGCATCTCGACCAGGCCTTTGAACTGACACCCGATGTGTTGCAGGCGCGTTTTGCGAGGCACGCGCCCTTGCTCGCGACGCAGGCCGCCGAACGCGCGCTGGCCAATGCCGGCAACCAGGCGGGCGATATCGACGCCCTGGTCATCAGCACTTGCACCGGTTACTTGTGCCCGGGCCTGACGAGCTATGTCAGCGAACAACTCGGCTGCCGGCCAGATGTGCTCACGTTTGATCTGGTTGGCCAGGGCTGCGTCGCCGCCCTGCCGAATCTCTGCGCGAGCGAAGCCTTGCTGGCGGCTGGCCGTTGCCAACGCGTGCTGTCCATCTGCGTGGAAGTGTGCAGCGCTGCGCTCTACTTCGACGACGACCCAGGCGTGCTCATCAGTGCCTGCCTCTTCGGCGACGGCGCGGGCGCGGCGGTGCTGGCGAGGTCCCCTGATGGCAAGCGGCCCGTGCAGTGGAAGACAAGCGGTTCACTGCTCAAGCCGCAGAGCCGCGATCTGCTGCGCTTCGTGCACAAGGGCGGCATGCTGCGGAACGTCCTCGCGCCGCAGGTGCCCACGGTCGCCGCGGGGCATGCGGCCACGGTTCTCGACCAGGTGCTGACGCGGGCCGGGGTGCGGCGGTCGCAAGTGACCGGCTGGGTGATGCATCCCGGTGGACGGGATGTGTTGCAGGCCATGAGCGAGCAATTGGGGTTGAGCGAGCACGACCTGCGCTGGAGTGCCGCCGTGCTGCGGGAGTTCGGCAACCTGAGCAGCGCGTCGGTGTATTTCGTCCTGCAAGCCACGCTGGGAGACTCCGTGCCCAGCGGCTATTGGTGGCTGTCGTCGTTCGGCGCCGGGTTCAGTTGTCACGGGGCGCTGCTGGAGGTGGAATGAACCGTGATGCGTGATGCGTGATGCGTGATTGGGGAAACCCGGTCGGATGCTCCGTCACGCATCACGCATCACGAATCACGAATCATGGAACGCTGTGTAAGACCAGAATTGCTGGACGAGCTTTCGCCGGACGACCGCCGCGCTATCCGGTCGCGCGACGATTTGGCGCGCGTAAACGGCGCGATGGGCAACGGCGGGATCATGATGCGGGCGCTGCGGATTGCGTGTAACGGGCGATCCGTCCAACGCATCGTGGATATGGGCGCCGGGGATGGGCGATTCCTGCTGGGCGTAGCGCGGCAACTGCACCCGGCTTGGCAGGGCACACGCGCGGTGTTGCTCGACCGCCGGAACGCCGTCAGGTCCGAAACTCACCAGGCCTTTGAATCATTAGGCTGGCGTGCGGAAACCTACGAAGCGGACGTTTGGGATTGGCTGTCGCGGCCGGCCTACCCGGCTTACGACGTGCTGAGCGCTAACTTGTTCTTGCATCACTTCCAGGATGCGCAACTGGCGGAGCTGTTGGGCGCCGCGGCCTGCTCAACACGCGTATTCATCGCCGTCGAACCTCGTCGCTCACCGCTATCCTTCTTCGCCAGCCGCTTGCTCGGGGTGATTGGCTGCAGCCAGGTCACGCGGCATGATGCCGTAGCGAGCGTCCGGGCCGGATTNNGTCGGCGGCGGTTTGGCGGGATTGACGCTGGGCATCGGGCTCCGGCGACGCGGCGTCCCGGTCACGGTATGGGAAGCGGGGCATTATCCGCGACACCGCGTCTGCGGGGAGTTCATCAGCGGTCGCGGGCAGGATGTCCTCGCGCGGCTGGGCTTGCTGGACGCTTTCTTCGAGGCGGGGGCGGACCTCGCCTGTACGGCGGCATTCTACCTGGGCAAGGTTGGGACACCGGTGCGGGACTTGTCCACGCCGGCGCTGTGCCTGTCGCGTTTTGCGATGGATGCGCTTCTGGCTGGGCACTTACGGCAAGCGGGCGGCGAACTGCGCGAGGACGCGCGCTGGCGAGAGGATGACTACGGCGAAGGCGTTGTGCGCGCCAATGGCCGGCGCTTGCAACCGCGCGAAGACGGCTGCCACTGGTTCGGTCTTAAGGTTCATGCCCACAACGTGCTGCTGGCGGCGGATCTTGAAATGCACGGTTCGCAAACCGGCTATGTCGGCTTTTGCCGCTTGGCGCGCGGCGTAGTCAACGTCTGCGGCCTGTTCCGCCGACCCGCCGGCAAGCCGGAGTCGGCGCAGACCTGGCAGGACCTGCTTCGTGGCGAACCGGGCACGCCCTTGCGGGAGCGCCTCGCCGACGCGGCGATTGACCAAGGTTCGTTCTGTTCCGTCGCGGGATTCTCGCTTAAGCCGCACCGCGCCGTTTCGCGCAGCGAGTGTTGTATCGGCGACGCGCTGACGATGATTCCCCCGGTGACGGGTAACGGCATGTCGATGGCGTTCGAGGCCGCCGAGCTGGCCATCGGGCCGCTCGCCGCCTACAGCCGCGGCGAGAGTTCCTGGAGCGAGGCGCGGCAACGCGTGGCCGAGGCTTGCGACCGCACCTTCGCGCGGCGACTGGCCTGGGCGCGATGCTTGCAGTGGATGATGTTCGCGCCGCGCCTGCGGGCGAGGCTGGGCTCCGCAGTGCTGCATTCGGGCTTGCTGTGGCAGACTATGTTCACCCACACGCGATAACGTCTTCGACTGCGCACGCAGGCAGGAGGCGTCTGTAAACCCTTGAGGTTGGGTTTGGAGTTCTGAGCTATTTTCGGTGGAATGGAGTGTTGGCCTAGGGGCACAGCTCCGTTAGGAGCGCCATGTCTATAGCACAAAACGCCCTTGCTCCATCCAAGCTCCGTCTGGAGCGGCAAGTTTTGAACTTAACGGGTGGCCGAGACGGCGTTTACGGAGCTCACCCCCATGCCGCTCCTGACGGAGCTTGGCTAATGTTCCGCGGTTCGTCGTCTATAAACATGGCGCTCCTAGCGGAGCTTTCCCGAAGCACGATTCCAGTGAAAACAGCGAAGAACCGGCTTTGGCCCTTCCGGAAAACCCCAGTGTGGTGAGCCAATCTTGAGCGCGTTCTCCTCTCGTTACTCCAAGGAAGGTCTGGAGGAGATCCGGACAAGCTCCTTTGAGCATCCTTGGGGCATCCTTGGGGCATCCTTGGGGCATCCTTGGGGCATCCTT
>PLZQ01000108.1 GCA_003152225.1 Limisphaerales bacterium
GGTCCAGGCCGGCTTACGCTGATTTCCAGCGCCAGCCAAAGGCCACACGGGGGAATCTAATGGTAAAGACGAGGCGGCGCAAATTAATAATCAACGTATCCTGATATGAAGATATGTATCTGCCCACCTCCCCGCACTCGTTCATTGACACGCTGGCTGCCTTTGCTATTTTCCGCGCACAGTTTCGGGGTATTTTTTCCGGCGAAACCTGTGTAGTGAATGTTGTTACCTGATTAGAACCGAAGTTTTATGGCAAAATCTGAGAAATACGTATATCTGTTTGGAAACAAGAAGGCTGATGGCAATGGCGGCATGAAGCCGTTGTTGGGCGGCAAAGGCGCGAACCTGGCGGAAATGAGCCGCATTGGCTTGCCCGTGCCTCCGGGCTTCACGATTACCACCGAAGTCTGCACGTACTATTACGACAACAAGAAGACTTATCCGAAGACCCTCGAGCCGGCGGTAAAGGCAGGCGTGGCGTCCATCGAGAAGATTATGGGCACCAAGTTCGGCGACAAGAGCGCCATGCCCCTGTTAGTCTCCGTTCGTTCCGGCGCGCGCGACTCCATGCCCGGCATGATGGACACCNNGCGTCCAGAAGAGCAAGGACGAGGATCACGAACCATTTGAAGTCGTGATTGGCGGCTATAAGCACGAGAAGTATCAGAGCGACATCGAAGACTCGAAGCTTACCGCCGCTGACCAACAGGAACTCGTCACCCGCTTCAAAGCCCTCATCAAGGAGCGCACCGGCAAGNNTGGGGCGCCGTCGGCGCGGTGTTCGGCTCGTGGATGAACGACCGCGCGTGTGTCTATCGCCGCAAGTATAATATCCCCTCCGAATGGGGAACCGCGGTCAGCGTGCAGGCGATGGTTTATGGCAACACCGGCGACAATTCCGGGTCCGGCGTGGCGTTCACGCGCAACCCGGCCAACGGAATGAAGGAGTTCTACGGTGAATTCCTTATCAACGCGCAGGGCGAAGACGTCGTGGCGGGCGTGCGCACGCCCGAACCGGTGGTCCAGCTTACCAACCACATGCCTGCTGCGTTCAAGGAACTGAACAACATCCGCGCCACGCTCGAAAAGCACTTCAAGGACGTGCAGGACTTTGAGTTCACGATCCAGGACGGCAAGGTGTTCATGCTCCAGACCCGCAACGGCAAGCGCACCGCCATGGCCGCGCTCAAGTTCTCGATAGACATGGTCGATGAGAAGCTCATTGACTGGAAGACGGCCATCCGCCGCAATCCGGCCGAGCAGCTTGAGCAGCTCCTCGCCCCGATCTTCGAAGCGAAAGCCGAGAAGGCCGCCAAGATTATCGCCAAGGGTCTGCCCGCTGGCCCCGGCGCCGGTTCCGGCAAGCTCTATTTGAACGCCGACCGCTGCACCGCCGCTGCCGAGAAGGGCGAAAAAGTGCTGCTCGTCCGCAACGAAACCTCGCCTGAGGATCTGCGCGGCATGATTGCCGCCGAAGGCATTCTCACCGCCAAAGGTGGCGTGAGTTCGCACGCGGCCCTGGTGGCCCGCCAGATGGGCAAAGTCTGTGTTTGCGGCGCCGGCGCTCTCCAGATCGACTACGCCGCCAAGACCGTGACCGCCGCCGGCGTTACCTTCAAGGAAGGCGACTTCCTTTCCATCAACGGCACCCTGGGCAACGTCTATGCTGGCCAGCTCCCGACCGCCCCGTCCGAGATCGTCCAGGTGCTGGTCGCCAAAACGCTCGACCGTTCCAAGAGCGAGATCTACCAGATGTTCAAGAAGCTCATGGATTGGTGCTCNNATCGCGTTCGGCGCCACCGGCATCGGCCTGACCCGCACCGAGCACATGTTCTTCGAAGGCAACCGCATCGACGCCATGCGCGAAATGATTCTCGCGAGCAACGTGGATGACCGCAAGAAGGCTCTGGCCAAGCTCCTTCCCTACCAGAAGGGCGACTTCGCGGGCATCTTCAAGGCCCTCAAGGGCCTTCCCGCCACCATCCGTTTCCTCGACCCGCCGCTGCACGAGTTCCTCCCGCACGAGGAACCCGCACAGAAGGACCTGGCCGCGAAGATGGGTGTGCCGGTCGAGAAGATTCAGCAGCGCGTCAAAGAGCTCGCCGAGTTCAACCCGATGCTCGGATTCCGTGGCTGCCGCCTCGGCATCGTGTTCCCGGAAATCTCCGAGATGCAATCCCGCGCTGTCTTTGAAGCCGCCGCCGAAGTCCAAAAGTCCGGTGTCAAAGTGAAGCCCGAAGTCATGATCCCGCTGGTCGGCTTCAAGAAAGAGCTCGACCTCCAGGTCGAAATCGTGCACCGCGTCGCCAAGCAGGTCATGGCCGAGCAGAAGGTGAAGCTCGACTACATGGTCGGCACCATGATCGAGATTCCGCGCGGCGCCCTCACGGCTGATGAAATCGCCCAGACTGCGCAGTTCTTCAGCTTCGGCACCAACGACCTGACGCAGACCTGCCTCGGCATGAGCCGCGACGATTCCGGCTCCTTCATCCCAGCCTATCAGGATAACGAAATCATCAAGACCAACCCATTCGCCTCGATTGATCAGACGGGCGTGGGCCAACTGATGAAGATCGCCGCCGAGAAGGGCAATGCGACCCGTCCTGGCATCAAGCTGGGCATCTGCGGCGAGCATGGTGGCGACCCTGCCAGCGTGAAATTCTGCCACCGCCTCGGCCTAACCTATGTAAGCTGCTCACCCTTCCGCGTGCCCGTGGCGCGGCTGGCCGCTGCGCAAGCTGCCCTCGAAGAAGAGGCGGAAGCCAAGGACAAGCCCGCAAGGACGGCGTCCAAAGCTAAGCGCTAGATTCAGGGCCAGCAAGTTACTGGTCAAAATTCAAGGCCGCCCCGCTTGCACGGGGCGGCCTTTTTGGTGAACAGGACATCGAGGCGCCCGCTCGCCGCCACAGCGAAAAGCGCTCACTCCCGATCGGGGCGCCTGGGGGCTGGCGCAATCCAGTCTGGCGTGGCAGATTACGCTCAGGAAAATGCATCACATGAAAATCGGCATTGGGTCGGACCACGCGGGGTTCCAATATAAAGAGAAGATCAGGGCCTTCCTCGAGGGTCTTGGCCACCAAGTCACGGACTTCGGGACGCACTCCGAGGAGCCGGTCGATTATCCGCTCTTCATTCGGCCGGTGGCCGAGGCGGTGGCGCGGGGCGAATTCGAGCGCGGCATTGTCCTGGGCGGCTCAGGCAATGGCGAGGCGATCATCGCCAATCGCATCAAAGGCATCCGCTGCACCCTGTGTTGGAATGCGGATTCCGCGCGGCTAGGCCGACAACACAACGATGGCAACGTGCTATCGCTCGGCCAACGCATGATGAGCCTCGAAACTGCTCTGCAAATTGTGCAAATCTGGCTGGAAACACCTTTCGAGGGCGGACGGCATCAGCGGCGAATAGACCTCATCGACGCCCCAAAGGGGTAATGGAGTGGTGCGGTATTGGAGTGATGGATTCCTGACGCAGCCACGCCGATTTTCCATCTGCCGTCTGCTATCTGCCATTGACTCTTGGCCACCGGCGACCGGGTCTGAGCCAACCCTCGCTAGATGTATTTCGCCAGTTCCGCCTGACTAGCGGCGAAAACTTCCTTGTGCAAGGAGTTGCCGTGAGCGTCGATGGTCACGACCGCCGGAAAGCTGACGACTTGGAACTCCCAGATTGCTTCGGGAGCGCCGAACTGCTCCATGAAATAGACATTCGGCACGCGCTTGATGCATTCCGCCAGCACCTGCGCTGCGCCGCCGACCGCGTGCAGATAGACGCACCCGTATTCTTTGCAAGCCGCCACCGTCTTCTCGCCCATGCCGCCCTTGCCGATAACCCCGCGCAAGCCAAGGTCGCGNNNTGCACCGCGTCCCGTCCAGTGAAGAGAGTGCCAGTAATGCCGACCTCGTCGCCGACTTTGAGAGCGCGGATGGCGGCTTCCGAAACGGGTGTTGTGAGCTGGATCATAAGAGAATTGAGGTGGTGGGGCGCTGGAGTGCTGGGGTGGTGGGCAGTGAAAGGGGGGCTGGCACGGTGACCCATCGGGCTAAGCAGCCGGGCATTCCAGCACTCCGACACTCCATTACTCCGTCACTCCGTTGCATCTTTCAGTAAAGCCATTTCTGGATCTGGCCGTTCGCATCGAGCGTCACGCCCTGGCGGCGATACGCCCAGCACATGTAGCTGATGCTGACGAAATACGATGCGGGCAGACGATTCAGCACACCGATCTTGGTGCCCAGCAACGTGGTCTTCCCGCCGAAACCCATCGGGCCGATGCCCAACTTGTTCGCCGTGCCTACGATGTCCTGTTCAAGCTTGTCGAGTTCCGGGTTTGGGTTGGTATCGTCGAGCCTGCGCAAAAACTGCTGCTTCGAATACTCGTAACCCGTGGCGCGGTCGCCGCCGATGCACACGCCGAGGATGCCCGGGCCGCAGCCTTTGCCCTGCGCCTGCAGCACCGCGTCGAGAATCGCCTTGCGGCAGCCGTCCAGGTCGCGGTTGGCCTTGAGCTTTTCGTTGGGCAGGGAGTACTGCGCGCCCACGTTTTCGCAGCCGCCGCCTTTGAGAATGAGCCGCACGCTGACGTCAGGCGAAGCGTGTTGGTGGAAGTGAATCGCAGGCGCGCCAGGCCCCACGTTGGTGCCGTCGTTCTTGCCAGTGATCGAATCCACCGAATTCTGCCGGAGGAACCCCTTCTTGGTAGCCAGTTTCACGGCTTCCCGCGCCGTCTGCTCGAAGCCAAGTTCGTCGTAGCCGACGGGGCACTCCACATAGAAAATGATGCTTCCGGTGTCCTGGCAGATGGGCTGCGACTTATTCTTGGCGAGCGCAATGTTCTGCTCGATGATTTTCATCGCGCTGGCGGCGATGGTGCCTTGCTTCTCACGTTCGAGCGAATCGAGGATCGCCTTATGCACATCATCAGGGATTTCCGTCGAGGTGCGGCGGACGAGTTCCAGCAATGAGTCTTGCAGCACATTCATCGCACGAAGGCTAATCGTGCCCATAATCCAAGTCAACAGTGGGCATACTCAGAACCGCCAGGTGAGGGCCGCGCGAACCCGGTAATCGGGGACGATTTGCTCGCCGGAGGCGGCGATGCTCACCGGCAGGTCCGCCGCAAGCTGGGCGCTCAGCCGGCCCGCCCAGGTGAAGTTGAGCTGGGGACCGAGAAACACACTCGTCACCGCCGTGTCATCGCTGGCCACGCCGTTGATCGAGTCCTGGCCTTTGCTCTCGCCCGAAACCACCGCCTGGATCGCGAGCGTGCATTTGTCACCCAACATGAGATAGACGCCTGGCCCGCCCAGCCAGGTCCAGTCGTTCGCGAACTGGTAGCCGAAAGCCCCCTCGCTGCGGATGGCGTATTGCATCGCGCCGGTCAGGAAGAGCCGTTTCCAGCGGGCAAAGAAACCCGTGCCGACCAGGCCATCGTAGGAGCCCGACCCCAGCGCCAAATCGTGGCCGGCGATGCCCGCGGCAAAGTCCGGTTCCGCCGGGTTGAGCTTATCCGAGTCGCCCGTCGGAAACTTGAGGCCGCCCAGCGCCGTCCACCTGAAGCTGGTCCGCTCGCCCAGCTTCTCATAGAGCCGCACATTGCCAATCAGCGACGCATCGCCAATGCCTGACTCGCTGGCATGAGCGCCGTCTCTGCCGTAAGCACGGTAGATGATGGGCAGATTGAACTGCAAGCCGAGCCGCTTGTTGAGGTTGTAGCCGACAAATGCCTGCGAAATCAGGCTGCTCACGTATTCGCCGTCGGGGTTTGCCTCATTGTGGCCGCCCGACTGGAAGGTGCTGAAGTACGTGAACTGCTCGGCCACCCCGGAGAGGAAACCTTTGCCACTCTCGCCCTGCGCTTCGGTTGCCTCGTAAATAGCACAAAGGTCACAGGCCATTACCGCCCGCGCACCCGTGGCAAGCAGAGCGATGAGGGCGATTGACACGACACGTCTTCTCAGCATGCAGGCACTCTCGGCAACCTCCCCACAACTGTCAAGCGACCGAGCATCCCTGCGATAACCACAAAACCAGCGAAAACTAGAGGAATACTAGAGGAACACTAGAGGAGCACTAGAGCAATAATCGAGACCTTCGCCGGGGTATCACCCAAGTAACTCCAGCGCATCACGCCGGAAGTTAGCGCAGGTCACGCCCGTTCCTCGCAGATTGTCCCGGCGCGAGCAAGGCTGCCCATGAGGATGGAAAAACCCGGCTCCAGCGGCGGCCTGCCGAAGTCTTCCAGCCCGGTCCGTCGCCGGGCCTACTTCAGTTTCTTGACGAGGACTTTGGAGTGCCGGCCGCTCTGCTCGTATTTCTCCCGGCGGGCGGGTGGCAAGTCATCGGGAGAGCCCTCGGCAAAGCCGCCCTTGGTTTGGAAGTAGGTGAAAGCTTGCGTGGAAAGCGTGATGAGTTCGTTGAGCCCGGTCTCCCGCGCCCTATTCTCCACGTATTGGACGAGCTTCCGGCCAATGCCCTGGTTTTCGTGGGCCGGGCTGACGTAGAGGCAGGCGAGCTCGCCCTTGCCTTGCTCGGGCCAGATATGCAGGGCGACGCAGGCAACCGGGTTCTTGTCGATCTCGAAGATGTAATAATCGCCAAGCTGCTTCTCGATGGTGGAACGGGTCCGTTTGACCAGCTCTTCGCTTTCCACCGAGCGCTTGGTGAGGTTAAGGATGCTGCGGACATCCTTCTTGAGCGCGCGGCGAATCTGCTGGAATTCGTTCCCGTAGATGAGCGTGCCGACGCCTTCATTGGTAAAGACCTCCGCCAGCAGCCCCTCCTCCACAGAGCCGTTAATGACATGGACGCGCGGCACGCCGGCCTTGCAGGCCGCGGCGGCGTGGATGGCCTTTGAAAGCATGTCCGGTTGCACGTCCGTTCGCTGCAGCGCGAGCACTGATTCCAAGTCAGACACGGGCATCTGGCGGATAACATGGTCCCCGACGCGGATGCCGTCGTGCGTGGTGATGAACATGAGTTTCGTGGCCTTAAGCGCCTCAGCCGCCGCGAGGGCGACGCCGTCGGAGTTGACCCGGTAGGTCTTGCCCTCGCCGTCAAAGCCCAATGGTGGCAGCACGGGGACGATGCCGTGTTCGAGGAGTTGCTGGAGCATCTCGACGTCCACCCGCTCGACCTTGCCGGAGAACAGATGGTCCACGCCATGCAGAATGCCGACGGGGTGAGCGATGATGGCATTGGTGCACGCGGCGCGGAGGTCAATCGCCGAGAGGCCCTCGAGGATTTCGTGTGTCAGCCGGTTGGCGGCGGTCAGGGCGAGTTTGAGCGTGGCTTCGTCCGTAACGCCGGTGCCGTCGAGGTTGGACGGCGTGATGCCTTGATTGGCGGCCAGCGCTCGGATCTGGGCGGAAGCGCCGTGGACGAGCACGACGCGGATGCTCAGCGATCGCAGCACGGCGATATCAACCAGGATGTTGGCGAAGTTCTCGTCCGTGACGATCGCGCCATCCACGTTGATGATGAACGTCTTCTCGCGGAATTGGGGGATATACTGCAGGATGCCCCGCAGGTCGGTAAGTTTCACGTTGGTTGTGTTAAGATGGCAAGACGGCCGCTTCTGGCTTGGCGAGGGCGGCTTTGAGCGCGTCCAGGCACCGCTGGTTCTCTTTGGGGGTGCCGACGGAGATGCGGATCCACTCGGGCAACTGGTAGCCGCCCATCGGCCGCACGATTACCCCCAGTTTCTGCATTTCATTGAATACGCGCTGGCCATCGCCTACTCGGACCAGGATGAAGTTGGCCGAAGAGGGAATGAATTCCAGGCCGAGCTTGCGAAAAGCCCGGCCATATAGCCGCAGCCCGCGGGCGTTCCCGCGCCGGGTCTTTTCCGTGTGTGCAGTGTCGTCCAGCGCCGCCAACGCGCCCGCCTGGGCAAGGGCGTTGATGTTGAAGGGCTGGCGGACCTTCTCAAACTCCGCGATCAGTTCGGGGTGGGCAATCCCGTAGCCAACGCGCAAGCCGGCCAAGCCGTAGATCTTGGAAAAGGTCCGCATCAGCAGCAGGTTGGCCTTCCGCCCGCTTTGGATCTCGGGCACCAGGTCGAGCGGTTCGTCCAGGAATTCAACATAGGCCTCGTCCAGGGCGACCAGGACATTGTCCGGTACGGCGTTTACAAAGCGGGTCAGGTCTTCCCGGCTGGCACTGGTGCCGGTCGGGTTATTCGGGTTGGCGATAATGACGACCCGTGTGTTGGGCGTGATGGCGGCCAGCATCGCGTCGAGGTCGTGGCCGTAGTTCTTGGCGGGCACAGTGACAAGCTTCCCGCCGAACAGAGCAGTGACAATCGGATAAACCGCAAAGCAATACTGAGACACGACCACCTCGGCGCCGGGCGCGATCAGCGCATGGCCGACAAACTCGATGATTTCATTGGAGCCGTTGCCGAGGATTAGGTGGGCGGGCGTCACGCCGAGCTTGGCCGCGAGCTGCTGCTTCAAATAGAAGGCATTGCCATCCGGGTAAAGGTTGGCCTGCGCCAATGCCTTGCGCATGGCGGCAAGGGCGAGGCGCGAAGGACCCAACGGGTTCTCGTTCGAGGCGAGCTTGATGATGCCATCGGCGGGCAGGCCGAGTTCGCGGGCGACTTCCTCAATCGGGCGGCCGGGTTGATAGACTGGCACCGACTGGAGATTCGGATTGGTGGAGTAGGGGAGGGGCATAGAAAGTCTTTGGTTTTAAGTTCTAAGTTTTCAGTTAAGCATAGTCTTGCCCAGGCCACTAAGTCTGGGATCGCGTATCCATTTGTGCAGGATCAAGAAAGCCATGAAGCAGAGTATTATCAAGGAGAAAACTAAGCGCTTCCTTCCCCCGGCAGTTCCTCGCCGGCGCCCGGATAGAGCTTGTGATAATCGACGGACTGCACGCCGACAATGGCAGCGACGCCGAGGATGCCGTGCGCATTGGAGCCGCGGGACACGTCAGCGGCGGGACGGTCCAACCCGAGCAGGATCTGACCGTAGGCGTTGGCATGGGCGAGGTGACGCACCAGCTTGCTGGCAATATTGCCAGAGTTGAGGTCCGGGAAGATCAGCACATTCGCGTGTCCCCCCAACTTGCTGCCCGGTAATTTGCGGGCGGCAATCTCGGGGACCAGCGCGGTGTCGGCCTGGAGTTCGCCGTCGAACTCGACGTCGAGTTGGTTCTCCAGGGCCTTCTGTTCGGCGAGGGCGGTGGCGGCCTGCACTTTGCCTACGGAAGGATGCAAGGGGCTGCCCTTGGTGGAAAAGGAGAGGAGGGCCACACGGGGGCGCACGCCGAGCAAATGCCGGGCGAGTTGGGCAGTGGCAACAGCGATGTCGGCAAGCTGTTCGACCGAGGGTTCCTCGACCACCCCGCAGTCGGCCAGGAATAGAACCCCATCTTCGCCGAAACGAGAATCCTCGACCTCCAGCACCATGCAACTGCAAAGCGTGCTGATGTGCGGGGCGGGCCGGATGGTCTGAAAGAGAGGCCGCAGGACGCTGGCGGTAACCTGGCGGGCACCGGCGACAAAGCCATCCGCCTGGTGCATGGCCAGCATCATGGCGCCAAAGTAATTTGGTTGGAGCACGGCGTCGCGGGCCTCGAAGCCTCGCATGCCCTGGTAGTGGCGCAGCAGCTTGAAGCGGCGGGTAAAGTTGTCCAACTCCTCGCTTTCGGCGGGGTTGATGATGCGAATGCCTTCGAGCGAAATATTAAGCCCATCGGCGGCTTCGGTGATTCGGGTCCGGTCGCCGAGTAGAATCGGCACGCCGAGTCGCAACGCATAGAACTGGCGGGCAGCCTGAAGCACGCGCGGCTCGGTGCCTTCCGGGAAAACAATCCGTTTGGGGTGCCGCTGCAGTTTCTCAATGACGCTGCCGATGAATCGCATGGCGGTTCAACTAGCGCACCGGGGGCAAAAAAGCAACACCTGACCGTTAAACGGCTCTTTCCGGACAAGGGGTTGTCGCACAACCCTCGGCCGGCTGCGCTTGGAAATACCGCGCGTTGACTTGTGCCCCGACGCCGGATAACCTGCCTCCTTGTTGGAATTGCGAACATGCAAGAATCGATTGAAAAGCTGCTGATCCTGCAGGACCGCGACCAGAAAATCCGCCGGGAGCAAGGCGAGCTGGCCCGCATCGAGCCGGAGCGGCAGGCACTCAAGGCCAAAGCCGCCGCGGCCCAGACCGAGCTGGAGGATGCCAAACTCCGTAGCAAACAGATCGAATCTGCCCGCAAAGATCTCGAGCTGGAAATCGACAGCAAGAAGCAGATGATCTCCCGGTATGCCAACCAGCAGCTGCAGACCCGGAAGAATGAGGAATACCGCGCGCTCACCCACGAAATCGACACCTGCAAGGCGGCGATCTTCCAGATCGAGAACCAGGAAATCGAGCTGATGGAACAGGCCGAAGCGACGCAAAAAGAACTTCTCCTGGCCACGAAGGCTCTGAGTGAAGCGCGCAAGCTGGTGGACGGACAAGTGGCTCAACTCGACGCCCGGGAGGAGAATCTGAAGAAGGAATTGGCCGAACTGGAAGCCAACCGGGAGCAGTTAGCCTCCGCGGTGGACGTGAGCGCCCGCGACCGCTATGAGCGCCTGCTCCGGAGCAAAGGGGAAAACGTGGTCGTCGGCGTCGAACACGGCGTTTGCGGCGGGTGCCACATGAAGCTGCCGCCCCAACTGCTCGTGAGCTGCCAGGCCGAGAAGGAACTGGTCGGCTGCAGCAACTGCGGCCGCATTCTCTACTACTCGCGTGATATGGATTTGGCTGTGGCGGAATGAGTTCCCGGATCGGCTTGTCATCCATCCGCGAGGCAGGTATATTCACCTTGATTTTGGAAGGGCGGAGAATCGCTTTCCCTGAAGTAATTCAGGGGAGGAGGAAAGTCCGAACTCCATAGGGCGCGATGCCGCGTAACTGGCCGGGCCGACGCAAGAAGGCCGGCGGTGAGATACACGCGGGAGGCGATGCCGCGAGGCGTCCCGACGGATAGTGCCACAGAAACTCAGACCGCCTCGGTCTCGGAAACGAGGGCGGGGTAAGGGTGAAAAGGTGGGGTAAGAGCCCACCGCTCCAAGCGCAAGCGCGGAGGCACGGAAAACCCCATCGGGTGCAAGGCCAAATAGGGGACTCTGGAGCGGCCCGCTCCATGTTCCGCACGACGGAACGGGTTCCGGGTATTGGCTGCTGAGACAAATGATTCTCTCCCCCGAAAGGTTTCGGGGCAGACAAAATTCGGCTTACAGCCCTTCCAAAATCATCTCAGCGATGGGGAGAACAAACGAATCGAATCAGAGGTTTACCCTCTTAGAAGTTTAGAGTGAACAATCCGCCGCCCTCAGCAAAGAAGCACAGGCCACCAGTTGGGACCTCGGGGGCCTTAAGCCCGGGGCTCACTTCAAGGCGCCCCGTGTTGTTCCTGCTCTTCTTCTTCTCGGGCTTTTGTGGCTTGGTTTACCAGGTCGTCTGGACTCGGTTGGCGTTTGCCGCTTTTGGTATCATTACCCCGGTGCTTTCGGTAGTAATCTCGGTTTTCATGGCGGGCCTTGCCTTGGGGGCGTGGGCGGGAGGCAGGTGGATTGGCGTGCTGGTCAAAAAAACAGGCCAATCGCCCATCAGCTTTTATGCACTGGCCGAATTCAGCATCGGGCTGGGAGCCTTTGCGGTCCCCGGGCTCTTCGCCCTCGGCAAGCGCCTGTTACTGACCGCGGGCGAGGCAGATTCCGTGACCTACCTGCTGCTCTCTGCGGTCGTTCTGGCAATTGCGATCCTGCCCTGGTGCGTCTGCATGGGAACCACCTTTCCTTTCATGATGGCCTATGTGCGGCAGCAGGAAGCCCAAAGCGCGGACAGTTTCAGCTACCTCTACCTGGCCAATGTGCTTGGCGCGATGGGCGGCGCGGTCCTCACAGCTGTTGCGTTGGTCGAAATCTTTGGTTTCCACGATACCCTCCGCGTGGCTGCCGCGGGCAACTTCGCCATCTTTGGCATCTGTTTGCTCCTTGCTTTAGCCGTTCGCGCAAGTCCGAGCGCTGTGCTCGGCGGAGCTGCCTGTACGCCACCAATCTCCACGGCTCCAGCCACCGCGTCGCCCGGTTCGGCAGGTGAAAGTGGGCCATTCATCCAGGGGCTTCTGTTTACGACCGGGCTGGTAGCCATGGCAATGGAGGTGGTTTGGACACGCGCCTTCGCACCGGTGCTGAAAACCCAGGTCTATTCCTTCGCCGCCGTGCTGACAGCCTACCTGGGCGCCACGTTTGCCGGCTCCTGGCTCTATCGGCGCCATCTGCGGCGGCGCACCCTTGGTTCGACGGCTCAATTGGTTTCGCTGCTCTGCGCCGCCGCTTTTCTGCCCGTGCTCGTGAACGATCCCCGCTTTGTGCGGGCTGAATTCTGGCAAGGAGCCCCGGACTTGCGCAGTTCCTTCATCCTCCTGGCGAGCATTGTGCCTTTCTGCGGCATCCTGGGCTATCTGACGCCGCAGTTAGTGGATCGATACGCCGCCGGCTCGCCGCAGAAGGCCGGCGCCGCCTATGCGATGAACGTCCTGGGCTGCATTTTGGGGCCGTTAATTGCTTCCTACCTCCTGCTTCCGCTCCTCAGCGAACGCAGCGCGTTACTTCTCCTGGGCCTGCCTTTCTTCGGTTTCTTCTTGATTGGCTGCCAGAGGCTCTCACGCCAGCAATGTTGGCGCTGGGGCGCGGCCAGCGTGATCGTTCTCGCCGCCGTGCTCTGCTTCTCACGGGATTTTGAGGATTCTATCACTCTTATGAAGCGGCCTCCAGTCATCCGCCGCGATTACGCTGCCTCGGTGCTTTCCTTTGGTGAGGGACTTAACCGGTGCCTGGTCGTCAACGGCCTGGGAATGACCAAACTAACGCCTATTACTAAACTGATGGCCCATCTGCCCTTGGTCTTTCACCGCGGCCAGCCTCAATCTGCGCTCGTCATCTGTTTCGGCATGGGCACTACCTATCGCTCTTGCCTGAGCTGGGACATCGATACCACCGCCGTCGAATTGGTGCCTAGCGTCGTGGATGCGTTTGGGTTTTACCACGCCGACGCGCCACAATTGCTCGCTAATCCCAAGGGGCACATCATTATTGATGATGGGCGGCGGTTCCTGGAACGGACGCGCATCATGTTCGATATCATCATCATCGATCCTCCGCCGCCGGTGGAGGCCGCTGGCTCAAGTCTGCTTTACTCCCAAGAGTTCTACGTGGCCGCCAAGCGGCGCCTGAAACCCAACGGCATCCTTCAGGCCTGGGTTCCCGAGCACGCGATGGTTGGCCGCGCCGCTCTTCGGTCTTTGTGCAACGAGTTTCCTTACGTTCGCTGTTTTAACTCTATTGAAGGCTGGGGCGTGCATTTTCTTGCTTCCATGCAACCTATCGAACCTCTTACCGCGGCCGAACTAACCGCCAGAATGCCCGATGCCGCAAAAAAGGATCTCATCGAATGGACTCCTTCGATCCCTGCCGGGACCTACCTCCAGCAAATCCTCTCCCAGGAAAGCTCCGCTGAGCATAATCTGGATCCTAATCCTCAACTCCGCATCAGCGATGATCAGCCCTACAACGAGTATTTCCTACTGCGGGCGCTCGGCTTATTCTGACCAAGTGCGATCAGTGAATCGTGCCGGCAGTACTTTTGGGGGAAGCCCGGCGGTTAAGCTCTCGCTACTCGGACAGGCTGTGGCCCGCCTGGCTGCATTCGGGCCGATTGGAGACGGGGTTGATAGTGTAGGTGCCACCAGCAGGGCAGACGGGGAATTGCTTGTTCTTCAAGAAGGGCTTGAGGTCTTCACGGGCGGGTGTGTCGGTGTCGGTCTTCTTGTTCTCTAGAGCCCACTGCTGTTTGGCGCCGTCAATCTGCCGCAGGTTGCTGATGCAGGCATTCTTCTGCGCGGTCGTGCGCGCTTTGACAAAGTTGGGAATGGCAATGGCCGAGAGCATAACGATAGGGACCGCCGCCGAGACGGCCAATAGCTTGGCCGGATGTTGGTTGCCGTTGGCGACGGTCAGCCAGCCTTCATCGGTGTTCGCCGCGACGATATAGGAGACCGC
>PLZQ01000161.1 GCA_003152225.1 Limisphaerales bacterium
CGAGCGAAACCGCGACGATGTGCCCAAGTTCCATCTCCGACGCGATGGTCAGGTCCCGGGTTTCGACCTGACCGGCAGCTTGCAGCGCGCCACTCACACCTTGGGCGCGCGCGGCATTGATGCTGAGCACACCCTTCCCATAATCGAGCTTCAACTCGCCGGTGCTGCTGGTCACTGTCTGCTTGGCGTGATCAATGAGCGGCTTGAGGTCGCTCACCTTCATCGCGCCCTGCCCAGTGACGAATTTCACGTCGGTCCGCCCAGCATAGTGCAGCAACGGATCAAGCCGCGCGCCGGGCTTGTATTCCGCGCCGCTCGGAATGTCCTTCAATCGGAGTTCATCCAGCGCCGCATCCTGCGGCAGCGGCGTGCCTTCCAGGCGGAGCAGGGCCTCCCGGCTCAGACGGATATCTGCCAGCACGCTGCCCGCGGTTACCATTCCACGCCGGAAAATGAGCGCCGCCGCAGGAAACTGCCCCATCATCGCGGGCGTCATCAGCGTCCACGGCTGCATCCAATAATTCGGCTTCACTGCCCAATCGCGGCTGTCGAGCGCAAAGTGCACAATCGCATCGCTGTGCTGCAATGCGCCATACACCGCCAAGTACAACGGTGCTTCACTCCGGAACCTGTTCGGTCTCTCCCAGGTCGTCTCCGAAATCATGGAGGGCTTGCCGTCGTAATGCATATCCATCGCCGGATGCACGAACTGCCTGGGCTTGCCCGGTTGTTCGGCATCGAACCGCAGGGCGCTGCGCTCGGTATAGGTGTGCCCATTGCGTAGCGACCATGCCGCGTTCTCCCCTTCGTGGTTGCAGCCGAAATAGCCGTGCCGATCAATAAAATCCCCGCAAGTGTAGCTCAGCCTCTCCAACGGCCCGAAGACTTGCGGGCTGGCGGTGGCCCAGTTCGACGCTGTAATCGGCCCCTTGAAGCCCAGCTTCCGCAGAAAGGCATAGGTCTCCGAGTAGAATCGCGTTTGCACTTCCAGGAGGAACTGAGCCGTATCCTGGTCCCGCGCCGTCTTCTCGTTGAACATATTCCACAGTGGCCGGAACCCAATCCGGCCCTCCGCCGGAGCGTCGCGCTTTACCTTCAGCCCGTTCCATTTGGCCAGCGCTGCCTCCAGCGAGCCGTATTTCTTCGCCAGCCAATCCCCGAACAACTTCTCCAGCAGCCTGAGCTGCACGTCCGGAATGTTCTGCTCGGAGAAGGTCCAGAAGAAGAAGGAGTCCTCGTTCTGCATTTCCAGGCCAGCGACCGCTGGCTCCTCCACCAGCGGCTTGCCCGTCACCGGGCTGGGCGTGGTCAGCAGGACCGACCACCATCGGCGGTATTGCGCCTGGAATTCCGGGTTAAAGAACAGCGCCGCAAATGGGTGGGTCTTCCCATCATAGCCTTTTAGCCACGGATTGTCCGGTTTGGGCGTAAGCCAGAGCGGGAAATAGATCGAGAAATGCGTGTAAATGCCCTCTGCCTTCATCGCCTCGACGATTTCGATGGTTCGCTTGACTTTGGCAGAGTCAACCTCCCCACGCTCATCGAAGTAACCGCCGTGAATCCGCACCAGGTTGACGCCATGCTTGGCCAGCATCCGCGCGCACTGCCGCAGGTCCGCGCCGGTCAACTCGTGCGGTGGGCCGTTGACCGCCCAGAACCGCACCGGCTCGCCGGTCCGGCTGTGAACGAACTGGCCGTCCTTCACTCCGATGAAGCCCTGCTCGCCGGCGAATCGCTCATTGAGAGAACGCAAATCAATCGCGCTGTTGTCAGCAAAGGCGTCCGGCTTCGCGTCAAACGCAAACCAGCTTTCGCCCTGCGCCGCCCACGCCATAAAGGCCGCCAGCCAAACCCAGCCGCCCAAACAAAAGCATCGCTTCCACATACGGCCCATCCTTTGCCCTCGCACGGCCCCTGTCAACTTTGTCCGGCAGGGTTGTGGTTTTTCCAACTCTCGCCTCGCCGCACCAGAATGTTGCCAACCTCTAGCTTGACGCTTCCCAGACCACCTGCCACTTTGCCCTTGCTTGGCGCAGGATTTAGCAATCGCAGCGACAAGCGAATTGTTCGCTAGAGTCTCGGAAACTCCCGCTATGCAGTCCCTGGCACGGCGCATGGAGAAGGGGTGTGTGTTGTCTTGCGCGGGCGTCATTAGCGAACGGCTGGAGACACTCGTTGCCCTCACGCATCACGCATCACGCATTACGCATCCTGCCCCTCTCGTCGTTACCAGCGTCGTGGCCCTGCTCCAGCGCACGTTTCCGGCTGGGACGATTCGCGACCAGACCCGCACGCTTACGTGTGGGGACCGGGTTGACCCGCTGGACTTGGTTGAGTGGGTCGAAGAACAGGGCTATGGGCCCGAGGCGCAAGTGACCCAGAAAGGGTAGATCGCCTTGCGCGGCGGCATTCTCGATATCTTTCCCCTCACCAGTCCCTGGCCGATGCGCCTGGAGTTCTTTGGCGACGAGCTGGAGTCGCTTCGCCAGTTTGACCCGCTGATGCCGATACCATCATGGTGGAGGAGATGAAAGGCAGCGGCTGGTACTACAAGATCTGGCAGAGCTTCGCCGTGCTGTTGCCGGTGCGCAGCGTCGGCGTGATGGGCGGCGAGCGGACCTACGACTACACCATCGCTTTGCGCGCGGTTGAATCCCAGGATGGGATGACGGCGGACTGGGTGAAACTGCCTTACGACCTGCTCGAGAAGGTGTCCAGCCGCGTCATCAACGAGGTCAAAGGCGTCAACCGCCTCTGTTTCGACATCACCAGCAAGCCGCCGGGGACGATTGAGTGGGAGTAAGCGGAGCAGGGCGTGTTACTCAGCCCCGAGCGCCTCAGCCTCCTCCAACACGGCGGACAGGTTTGGCCGGGTGAAACTCATCGCTGGAGCAGGGATGCGGTGATGCCGAATGTCTGGTGGCACATGTTTGTGATGAGGAAAGGTCGAAGCCAGCGCCGGATCATTGGGATGGGGGAAATCGTCATACCAAAATAGCCTATCTTCGCCCCGATAAGCTTCGTAGCCATAAGCTGTGATCAGCCTCGCGTCGAAATCCAGTTCCTCTCTAATCCGCAGCCGGACTCCGTTGCTTAGGAATACTTCCCCTTCCGCAATGCCTGTGTAAGGACTATCCGACCATACGGCAACCGTAGAGCGCGATACGCTTGGGCGACTCAACAACTCCGCGACAAATCGGCTGTATTCAGCCAGGGACGTGAGCGGATGTTCGCTCATCCTCAGTAAGCGGGCTGCACGCGCAATGTGTCTGCCAGCCCACGCTCCTGAAGTTGTCGTGCGTAGGCTTCCTTGCGCCGCAGCCAGGTCTCGTAAATCCCTTTCCAGCGGCTGAAGTCGGTGCGGCTCTCATCGAAGGTATCATAGCGGGCCAACTGGCCAGCCGTCAGCGCAGCGTAGAAATCAGCGCTTAGCACCCCATACTTCTCCTCATAAAGGGTCAAGCGCCGCTCCAGCAGCTTCATTTCGATAACCAGCTCGTGAATATCCACAAGGCATCTTTGCTCTCGCTCCGGGGCGTTGTCAACCTTCCCCTTGACGCTTCCCAAACACCCTGCGACCTTGCCCCTGCTTGGCGCAGGATTTAGCAATCGCAGCGACAAGCGAATTGTTCGCTAGAGTCTCGGAAACTCCCGCTGTGCAGTCCCTGGCACGGCGCATGGAGAAGGGGTGTGTGTTGTCTTGCGCGGGCGTCAGCGTCGCGGCCCAGCCGTATCTCGCAGCGTTGCTGCGACACTCTTTCCCGCAACGCCCGATTGTCCTCGTCACCGAAGGGCTTAGGACCCAGGAAAGCGCGCAGCAGGATTTGGCGACGTGGTTCACCCTGACCGGCGAAGCCCAAAGTCAGGCGGCGGGTGACAGGAGTCAGAATCCAGAACCCAGCATCCCCGATGGTGGGTCACGTATCACGGATCACGCATCACGCCTCCCTTCCCAACCCCTATTCTATCCTTCCTGGGAGGTCCTGCCGCACGAGGTCCGGCTGCCGCACGCGGATGTTATCAGCGAACGCCTCGAAACGCTCGTCGCGCTCACGCATCACGCATCACGCATTACGCATCCTGCCCCTCTCGTCATCACCAGCGTCGTTGCCCTGCTCCAGCGCACGTTTCCGGCCGGGACGATTCGCGGCCACACCCGCACGTTGACGCGCGGGGACTGGGTTGATCCGCTAGACCTGGTTGAGTGGCTCGAAGAGCAAGGCTACGAGCCCGAGGCCCAAGTGACCCAGAAAGGGGAGATCGCGTTGCGCGGCGGCATTCTCGACATCTTTCCCCTCACCAGCCCCTGGCCGGTGCGCCTGGAGTTCTTTGGCGATGAGCTGGAATCGCTGCGCCAGTTTGATCCGCTGACGCAGATATCGCGGGAGCAGATTGGGGCAGTTACGATTCCGCCAGCCGGCGAGCTCAGCCTCCTCAAGCGAATGCTGAGCGCGGATAGCGGAGCGCAGAATCAAGACCCTCAACCCTCAACCCTCAACCCTCAACCCCTCCTGGGCACGCTGCTGGACTATCTGCCGGCGGAAACGGTGCTTTTGCTCTGCGAACCGGAGCTCTTGGCTGAGCGGGCGGACGAGTATGCCCAGCAAGTTCCTGAAGGAGACCCTTTCTTCATCCCGTGGAAGACCTTCCAAGAGCAAGCTCAGCAGCGCGGGATGATCCGCCTCGAAGTCAGTGAAGCCGAGACGGGTCTGGTTGATTTAGGCGACAACGGGGGAGTCGAGACGAGTCCGGATGTCCTTGAACAGCCCGAAGTCAGCGGAACGCCGCACTCCGCACTCCGCACTCCGCACTTCGATAGCCTGGAGGCGTTCCGTCCGTTGCCGGAGCGGGCGCCGGATCCGCAAGTGGCGGAGGCGCAGCGGCGCGAGTTCTTCGCCCAACTACACCGCTGGTTGCGCCAGGGCTACGCGGTGCACGTGTTCTGCAATAACGATGGTGAACGGCAGCGCTTCACCGAGATTTGGGACGAATACGGTTTTGCCGAAGTGGGGCAGGCGTCCCGCCTGCCCCTACCGTCCGGCGATAACATTGATCACATAGCTGTGACGTCTACCGCGGATACAATAGCCCGATCGACCGACATGGACAGGCGAGACGCCTGTCCTACTTTGCACATCGGCACGCTGGCACGGGGCTTCCTGTGTGATGAGGCCAGGCTGGCAGTAGTCACCGACGCGGAGATCTTCGGGCGCTACAAGGTGCAACGGCCGCGCCGCCTGAAGTCGGCTCACGCACTGGCCGCGCGTTCAGCTCTGGACATTGATTTCACCGACTTGGAGGAGGGCGACTACGTCGTTCACCTGCAACACGGCATTGGGCGTTATGTCGGGCTACAGGTAATACCCTTGGGCGCCGGCACGAAGCCCACCGAAGGGCCGGGCGCGAATGCCCATGCCGGCCAGGAATGCCTGGTGATCGAATATGCGTCGGGCGACCCCGCGCAGCCGCCGCCCAAGCTCTATGTGCCGGTCACCGAGGCGCACCTGGTCAGCAAGTATGTCGGGACGGGTAAGGCGCGGCCTCCGCTCAACACGCTGGGCGGCACCCGCTGGGCCAAGGCCAAGGCCCACGCCGAACGCGCAGTGCGGGACGTCGCGGGCGACTTGCTCTCTATCCAAGCCGCGCGCGAATCACAACCGGGCCATCCCTGCGCGCCGGACACTCCCTGGCAACGCGAGTTCGAGAGTTCCTTTATCTTCGAAGAGACGCCTGACCAGGATCGCGCCATCGTCGAGACCAAGGCCGACATGGAACGGCCCAAGCCGATGGACCGGTTGATCTGCGGCGACGTGGGCTTCGGCAAAACGGAGGTCGGCATCCGCGCCGCGTTCAAAGCGGTGATGGACGGCAAACAGGTCGCCGTGCTGGTGCCGACGACCGTGCTGGCGCAGCAGCACTACAACACCTTCCGCGAGCGCATGGCGGATTATCCGATCCGGGTGGAACTGCTCTCGCGCTTCCGCACCCGCCGCGCCCAGGAAGCGGTCGTCCGAGATCTTGCAGCCGGGTCGGTAGATATCGTGATCGGCACGCACCGGCTGTTGCAGAAGGACATCGTCATCAAAGACCTGGGGCTGGTGGTCATTGACGAGGAACAGCGCTTTGGCGTGATGCACAAGGAGAAGTTCAAGATGCTGCGCCGCCTGGTGGACGTGCTCACGCTCAGCGCCACGCCGATCCCCCGCACGCTTTACCTTGCGCTCACGGGCGCACGCGACATGAGCACCATCCAAACGCCGCCGCACGACCGGCTGCCGGTGGAGACCATCGTCACGCAATACGATGAGCGCGTGATTCGCGATGCNNCGCGCGCATTCTCGTCGGCCACGGCCAGATGCACAGCGACGAGCTGGAAGAGGTGATGACCGCGTTCGTCAACGGCGAAGCCGACGTGCTGCTGTCCACCACCATCATCGAGAGCGGCCTGGACATTCCGAATGCGAACACGATCATCATTGACCGGGCGGATCGATTTGGCCTGAGCGACCTCTACCAACTACGTGGCCGTGTTGGCCGTTACAAGCACCAGGCCTATGCCTACTTACTGTTGCCGCGCCACGGGAGCCTCCTCACTGACGTCCGCAAGCGACTGAGCGCCATCAAGCAGTTCTCCACGCTCGGCAGCGGCTTCAAAATCGCCATGCGCGACCTGGAAATCCGCGGTGCGGGCAACCTGCTCGGAGCGGAGCAGAGCGGCCATATCACCGCGGTGGGCTTCGAGCTCTACTGCCAACTGCTCAAGCAGAGCGTCGCCGCGTTGAAAGGCGAGAAGGTCAAACCGCGGGTAGAGGTGCAGGTGCGGCTGGACTTTCTGGCGCTAAGCCCGGCAGACGAAAGTCCAAAGTCCAAAGCCCAAAGCCCAAAGTCGGGGGGCGAGGAGCGGGCATCAGAATCACGCATCACGCATCACGCATCCGCATACATACCATTCCGCTACATCTCAGACGCGCGGCAGCGCATTGAGATATATCGGAAGCTGGCCCAGGTGACGGATCTAGCCGGGCTATGGAGCCTGAAGCAGGAGATGCGCGATCGGTTTGGACCGCTGCCGCCGCCGCTGGAGCTATTGTTGCGGGTGGCGGAAATCAAGGTGCTGGCGAGCGAACGGGCCATCACGGTGATCGAGGTTCAGGACGACAAGCTGATGCTCACCCGCAACAATGACTACATCATGGAAGGGAGCAAGTTCCCGCGCCTCACGAAGAAGCAAGCCGGTGCCAGGTTAAAGGAGATCGCCCAAATGCTGGCAGCAGTTAAGTCCCCCCTGCCCACAGTGCCCTGAAACGCCGCAGACACGACGCAGTGGGCCTGGCCTGTGTCGCCCGATCTTAGCAGTTTCCGGCGAGAACGCCCATCCCCTTGGGGACACTCCTGAAGATGAAAACCCGTTGGGCTGGCGCCCAGTAATCTTTCGTCCCTATATCCTCCATGGCGAATATAGGTACGAATCGGGCTGATCTCGGGTTAATGGGTGGAATAGCGTCCCCTACCGCCCGCTCTCATCTCCGTAGCCGCACCGGAGTCTCCCCGTAGTACCTCCGTATGGCCAACGGAGGTACTACGGCGAATCTCCGGTGAGGTCTGCGGGACGGTCTGGTGCAGGGTCGGAGGAATAGAGAACCAGAGGCTCGGCTATTTGGGGTGCTAAGCTGGGTTCGGAGTGGTCGCCGAGGCGTTACTCGGCTATGGAGACCAAAAAATCTCGCCCCCTAAGCTGCCGCAAGCCATTCTGAACGCATGCATCTGGCCCACTTGCGCCTTAGGGACTTCCGCAATTACACGCGGCTGGATGTGGATTTTGCGCCCGGGTTTCACCTACTGCTGGGGGACAATGCGCAGGGCAAGACTAACATTCTGGAAGCCATTTACCTCATTGCGACACTGCGCTCCTTCCGCGGGGTGGGCGGGGCGCAGATGATTCGGCACGGCCAGAAAGGCTACTTCGTCGGNNGTGGTTGGGCAGGGAGAGCATGATATCAAGATGTACTGGTCCAGCCCGGAACGGAGTCTGAGCCTGGATGCCCGGCCGGTGCGCAAGCTGACGGACTATCTGGGCGTGCTGCGGACAGTCGTCTTCTGCACGGAGGATTTGCAGTTGGTCAAGGGGGCGGCTCGCTCGCGGAGGCGCTTCCTGGATCTGCTGCTGTCACAGACACACACGGGCTATCTGCCGCTGTTGCAGCGCTACACCCGGGCGCTACGCTCGCGCAATGCGTTGCTCAAACACCCGCGGCCTGACCCGGCGGCGTTGGACAGCTTTTCGCGTGAGCTGGTCAAGAGCGGCGAGGAGATCATTCGGCTGCGGCATGAGCTGGTCCCGAAGTTCTCGCCGCTGGCTCGGCTGGCTTATCGCCGCATTTCGAGCGAGGCAGAGGAGCTGCGCCTTGAGTATCAGCCAAGCGTGAAGCAGGACTTCGGCGTGGAACTGGCGCAGTCCCGCCACCGTGAGGGCACCTATCGCTCTACCCTGATCGGGCCGCACCGGGACGACTTGCAGCTCCTGCTGAACGACTGCTCGGCGGCGCAGTTCGGGAGCGAGGGCCAGAAGCGCACGTTGGCCATCACCCTCAAGCTGGCGCAGGCTGAGTATCTGACCGGCCTGCATGGCTCGCCGCCGGTCCTGCTCATCGACGACATCATGGGAGAGCTGGATTCCAGGCGGCGCGCAGGCTTTCTGCCGTTGCTGCAGCGGGCGCAACAGTCGAGCGGCCAGGTGTTCATGACGGCCACCGCGGAGAACTGGCCGGAGGAGCCAGGACGCGAGCTGCAACACTGGTGCGTGAAAGACGGTACACTGGTTAAAGAGAGTAATTAGTTCACATGCGTATCAGCCTTTTGTTTGTAGCCTTGTTCGCCCTGCGGCTCAGCGCGACAGAGACCAACTGGCCGGAGTTCCGCGGGCCGAACGGCGACGGCACTTCCTCCTCCACCAACCTCCCCCTCGGCTGGAACGAGGAGCAGAACGTGAAATGGAAGACGGCGATCCACGGCAAGGCCTGGTCGTCGCCCGTCATTTGGGGTCAGCAGGTATGGCTGACGACTGCCACCACCAACGGTCAGGAGTTGTTCGCGCTCTGCATCGACCGCGACACCGGCCGGGTCCTTCGAGACCTGAAGCTGTTCGATGTCGCCAAGCCGCAGTACTGCATCCCCTTCAATAGCTATGCTTCCCCCACACCGGCTATCGAGGCCGGGCGGCTCTACGCGACGTTCGGCGCGGCGGGCACGGCCTGCCTGGACACGCAAACCGGCAAGGTGCTGTGGACACGGCGCGACATCGAATGTAACCATTTCCGCGGCGCGGGCTCCTCTCCGATTCTTTACAGCAACCTGTTCTTCCTCAACTTCGACGGCAGCGACCACCAATTCATCGTCGCGCTCGACAAGCAGACTGGCCGCACGGTCTGGCAGAAGCCTCGGTCCATTGATTTCCAGGACTTGGGCCCCGACGGCCAACCGGATCAGAGCGGCGATTACCGCAAAGCGTTTGCCACCTGCCAGGTCGCGACGTTCGACGGGCAGACGACGCTGCTGAGCCCGGGCTCAAAGGCGCTCTATGCTTATGATCCCTCGTCCGGCGCCGAGCTGTGGCGTGTGGAAGAGCGCAGCAGCTACTCCGGCGCCACTCGGCCGGTGACTGGCCACGGCCTCGTGTTCATGCCCACCGGATTTGCGAGCGGCCAGGTGTTGGCTATCCGGCCAGGCAAGCAAGGGGATGTGCTCGACGCCAAAGCGGCCGAACCGTCAGGCATGCAGTTGCAGGTAGTGTGGAAGACCAAGCGGAACGCACCCAAGAAGCCGTCCCTCCTGCTCTTGGGGGACTTGCTCTACGCCATCGAGGACAATGGGGTTGCCACCTGCTGGGAGGCAATGACGGGCACATTGGTCTGGAGCGAGCGCGTCGGCGGACATTACTCGGCCTCGCCGCTCGCCGCCGATAGCCGCATCTACCTGTTCAGCGAGGAAGGCAAGACGATCGTGCTGGCGACGGGTCGCGAGTTCAAGAAACTCGCTGAGAGCCAACTGGGCGACGGTTTCATGGCGTCGCCCGCCGTCTCCGGCAACGCCCTCTTCCTCCGCAGCCGGTCGCACCTTTACCGGATCGAGGAGTAAGAGCGGCGGTTACCGCGCCCGTCCGAGAAGGGTCCCGACGGCCTCGTAGAGGTCTTCTACGGTCACAATCTTCTCGGCCTCCTCGTCCGGGAGCGTGAGGCTGAATTCTTCCTCTGCCTTCATGGCGATTTCAACCATGTCCAGTGAGTCCGCCCCCAGGTCAGCTACAATCTTCGCCTCGGGCGTGATTTGCTCACGCTTGATCTGCAGTTGGTGCATCAGTATGTCCTGCACTTTCGTAATTTCCTTATCAGTGAGTGTGTCTGTCATATGCTGCCTTTCGTTCTGTGGTTAGGCATTTCATTGCGAGTGACACGTTACCCCGCCAGAATTGTCTTGATAGTGATAGTATTGCATACAGCATTACTGGTTAGTCATGTTTGCAATGCTATTCGCGCAATCCGGGTTATCGCTGGACCGGCTGCGAGCGCTAGTCGAGGTTGGGGCGGCTGGCAGCATGGTGCGGGCAGCGGAAGGTGATCCGGCAAGACAGAGCCAATACAGCCGCCAGATCAAAGAACTGGAGGACTTCTTCCAAACCGGGCTGGTCGAGCGGCACGGAAAAGGCATCCGGCTGACCGCCAGTGACCGGGAGCTGGCACGCATCTCACGGTTCTTTCTCCTCGGGCTGTCGAACTTCCAGCGCGGTTCTCTGGCCGAGGGGCAGACCTACCGCATAGGAGCCAGTCCGACATTCATCGCGTCCTTCCTATTGGCGGTGCTGGCGGAGCCGCGCTGCGTCCAGTCCGGTATCCGGTTTGGCATCGAAGCGGTGCTCGGCGATGAAGTTGAACGGCGTTTGCATGATCTGACGCTCGATTTCGGCGTGGTCAGCCGAGCAGCTCTGACGCGCCCGCTGCAGCTCCGGGAACTGGGGAGCTGGCGGCTGAGATTTTGGGTGCCCAAAGCCCTTTGCAAGAG
>PLZQ01000111.1 GCA_003152225.1 Limisphaerales bacterium
GGGTGCCCAAAGCCCTTTGCAAGAGGGCCAGCCAGGCGGTGCGCGCCTTTGAGGCGAGGCGCCTGCCGATCGTTTGGCCGGCCGGCGAGTTACCCCAATCCGAATTCACCGTCCTGGAAGATTACGAACCGGCTTTGACGTGCACCAATTTCCTCGAAGCCAGGATTGCCCTGGGGGAGAAGGCTGTGGCCGCATTTCTGCCGGACTTCGTCTCGCTCGGGACAATGGCTGATCGGTGCCTCGAGTTGAAGTTACCAACCGTGAGCTCATGCCTCTTCCATTACCGTTTAGCCTGGAATCCGCGATTGCTTCGCCTGAACCCTCACGCCGGGCGCCGGAGGGATGCGCTGGTCGAGGCTTTAGTTCTGAAGCTCTCTTCGGTTGCGGCTGGTGGAGGCGGAAGAGCTTCTCGTTGATGCGCCCGGTAGGGCCGCATTCCACGAACCTACTGCTACTTAGGCTTCCCGGGAAATATCCAAGCTTACAGCCGCAGCATTTCTTCCTGGGTGAGAAGGTGCAGGCCCTCTCTTTCAAGAACGGTGCGGGCCTGGGCGAGTTCCTGGACTTCGACGATTAGGACGGCGCGGTTTTGGGCGACGAAGCCGGACGAGTTGTCAAGGTTGAGATGGTTGCGGCCCAGCAGGTCAGCCACTGCTTGCAGGGACCCGGGTTTGTCGGGCACTTCCACGGCGAGCACTTCCAGCAGCGAGACCATCACGCCCTTCTCTTTGAGGGCGCGGACGGCCAGGTCGCGCTGGTCCACAAGAAATCGCATTACACCAAAGCTGCCGCTGTTGGCGATGGTGAACCAGCGGAGGTTGACGCCGGCGTCAGCCAGCAGTTTGGTGATGCGGGCGGTCTGGCCCGGCTTGTTCTCCACGAATACGGCGACGAGGTTTACAGCGCTCATGAGGGGCAGCAGGGATTGGAGTGATGGAGTGTTGGAGTAATGAGATGATTACAGGGAGCGTTTGTCGATCACCCGCTTGGCTTTGCCTTCGGCAACCGGCAGCGAGCCGGCGGGGACAAGTTCCACTTTGGGTCTGACCCAGGTTTCGGCCTTGAGCTTCTCGACCATTTGCTTCTGGAGGGCCGACAGATGCTCGACTTGCCCGTCAAAGCCGGCGGCGGTCAGCTCGACCTTAATGGTCATATCGTCCAGACCCTCGATGACAATGACATAGTTGCGGCCCACCTGCGGGAAGGACATCAGCACGCGCTCGATTTGCTGTGGGAACATGTTCACGCCACGAATGATGAGCATGTCGTCGGAACGCCCCGTAATGCGGGCGAAGCGGCGATGGGTGCGTCCGCATTTGCAAGGTTCGGGAATAATCGAGGTGATGTCCCGGGTGCGGTAGCGGAGGATGGGCATGGCTTCGCGCTTGAGGCTGGTGAGAACCATTTCGCCGGTTTGGCCTTCCGGCAGGGGCTCGCCGGTATCGGGATGGATGATTTCCAGGATGAAATTGTCTTCCCAGAGGTGGAGGCCGGCTTTGTGTTCGCACTCGAAGGCGATGCCGGGGCCATTCATCTCGGTAAGGCCGTAGGAGTTATATACATCACAGCCGTAGATCTGCTCGATTCGGCGGCGGGTCTCCTCGGTGTGGGGTTCCGCGCCGACGCAAGCCTTGCGCAGCGCGAGGTCTTTGCGCGGGTCGATGCCTTTTTGCTCAAGGAAACCGGCAAAGTAGAGAGCGTAGCTGGGCAGGATGTGAACCGCCGTGGTCCGGAAGTCCTGCATGAGCATCAACTGCCGTTCCGAAGTGCCGGGGCCGGAGGGAATGACCAGGCAGCCCACCTTCTCCGCCCCATAGTGCATCACCAGCCCGCCGGTGAACAGGCCATAGCTCATCATGTTCTGGAACACATCCTTCTTAGTGATGCCCGTCATGACCAGCGAGCGGGCGATGAGTTCGGCGGCGTTATCGACATCTTTGCGCGAGAAGAAGATGGCCTTGGGCTTGCCCGTAGTGCCGCTCGAGGTGTGCAGGCGCACCGCCTCGTCGCGTTCCACCGCCAACAGGCCGTCGGGATAGTTCGCTCGCAGGTCGGCGCTGGTGGTGAAGGGAAGCCGCCGCACGTCGTCCAGCGACTTGATATCCGCAGGAGTGATACCCAGCTTCTTGAACTTGTCCCGGTAAAAGGGCACGCGTTGCGCCACTCGCTGGACGGTGTCCTGCAGGCGTTTGAGCTGCAGTTGCTGGAGTGTAGAACGGGTTATCGTTTCAGATTCTTGATCCCAGAACATGATCGTGGATGGGTTTTACACCGCGCGTCGGAAGGTTGTCCATTCAAATCCCCAGTCGAATTTGGTTTCCAATCGCCGGCGAAGGCGGTATTAAGCTGCCGCGGATTTTATCGAATGAATGAGCCAAACCGACTTCTCTTAAGCGGCGACGAAGCCATCGCGCTGGCCGCGCGGCACGCGGGCGTGGCGCTCGGTACCGGATACCCCGGGACACCGTCCACCGAAATCCTGGAGCACTTCTCCGAACTCGGCGGACATGCCCAGTGGTCCCCGAACGAAAAGGTAGCGCTCGAAGTGGCCATCGGCGCGGCGTTCGGCGGCGCGCGCGCGCTGTGCACGATGAAACACGTCGGCCTGAACGTAGCCTCTGACCCACTGTTCACAGCCGCTTACACCGGCGTGAGTGGCGCGCTCGTCATCGTGTCGGCCGACGACCCGGGCATGGCTTCGAGCCAGAACGAACAGGACAACCGGCGTTACGCTGTCGCCGCCGGGGTGCCGATGCTCGAACCGTCCGACTCCCAGGAAGCGTATGACTTTATGTGGGCCGCCATCGAGCTCTCGGAGCGGTGGAAGATCCCAGTCCTGTACCGCGCCACGACGCGCGTCTGCCACAGCTACACCGTCGTGCAGCCGCGCGAGAAGCAAGCCGCGCCCAAACCGGCGAGCTTCGAGCGGGACATCCGGGGGCGAGTCATGATCCCGGCCTACGCCAAGCCCGCACACCGGCGCCTGCGGCAGAAGCTGGCCGAGATGCAAGAGTGGAACGAGACCTGCGCTTTGAACCACATCGT
>PLZQ01000355.1 GCA_003152225.1 Limisphaerales bacterium
ATATCACGCTTACAATAGGTCTAGTCGGGCATCGAGCGGCCCGGTGTAGCCGTTTGCACCCGCCGCGTAGAAGCTCAGATCATAAGTCGCGTTCGACTGCAGCGGCATCCCCCAATAACCGCTGTTACCGGCACCAACAGTGCCGAGTCCTGACTGCTTCGTCAGTTGCAGCGAGTGGTGAACGTTGGTGTTTAATGGGTAATTGGTGACCACGCCCATGACGCCACTCGCCGTGCCCTGGGTCACAAGAGTCCAGTAATCTGCACTGGCGGAGTTGTAGAAAGAACGGTTGCGGACCATTTCCGCATACAGTCCCCCGTCGCCGGCGAAGTTGATCTCCTCGAAGAAGATACCGAAGAGGTTGGAGCTGATGACTGCCCCAGGAAGGTCAGCCCGAATAGTATTCGTGCAGGCCTGAGCCAGGGCCACGGCCAACGAGCCCATGAGACATATACCCGCCAGGAGCCACCGGAGCACGGACATTCCTCTCCGAAGCGACGCACGGGCGCGATTGACGCAGCCAACTACACCCGCACCCCAAACGCTTCGCGAGGCCAGGACACCCGCGCTCCGAGCGGGTCGGGCAGGGCGTCCGGGCATGGGTAAACTGAAAGGATGAACTGGCCGGGTCACGCTTAAAAAACCAGCCGCGTGGGTCGTAGGACTCTCCGAAACCCACGCGGCTGGCGTGCTCAACAGTATTGCTAACCGATTATTGGCTCAACTTGAAGAACAACACCTTGTTGGTAGCGGGCAGCGTCACCTGGTAATTCACCCCGGAGACGACCGGCGAGGTCCCAACCGGATTCCAGATCCCGCCGCCGCTCACGTTGGTTCTAGACGTCAGCGTGTAACCGACAGCGTTAGTCGGCCAGGACAAGATCACGTTGTGGCCGGCAGCCGCGACCGCCGTCAGCTTCGGACCACCAATCAGGACATCGGGACCCAACACCTGAGTTTGGGCGACATCGCTAGGACTCAACGCACCATTGTAAATGCGGAATTCGTTGAGGGTAAGATCATTGTAAGGGTCACCCGTATAGAGCGAGCGGTTAATGTAACTTAAGTTATCAGTGACTGCGGTGAGGGCATACGTCTCCGAACTGTTTACTCCTGCCAGGACGCCGTTGGTGTAGATAGCTATGTAATTTTTAGGCGGGTTGACTATGGCAGTGATGTGGAGCGTCCTGCCGGACCAATCTATGCCACTATAGGCATTTTGTTCGCCCTGCCAACCGGGATTGACACCGGCAATGTTAACGCGTCCCCCGGCGGGTGCGCAGAATAGGTAATACGCTCCAGCGCCGCTAATGGTGTCACCGAAGGAGAAAAAGCAGCAAGTCCCAGGCAAGTTGGGCTGGAAAGTGGCCCAGGTCTCGATGGTGACGGCACTCATGCCGCTAAACAGGTTCGTGGGCAACAGAACATACTGCGTGTTGGAGGCCACCAGCGACAACTGGCCGCCGCCGAAGGTGCCGCCGAGAGGCAGTGATCCATCCCCGGCAGGACCGCCAATGGAATCGGCCACAGTGGTGCTGCCGGGCGCATCGCTAAAGCTGTAACGATGAACGAGGACTCCTGTGTAAGTCGCCGGCGTGACCGTGATGGTCTTCGGGCTGCTGACGCCCTGGTAAGTGACCGTCAGGATGGCAGTGCCCGGATTCACCCCGTGGATTGCGCCGTCAGTGCCATAGGTAATGACGTTAGTGTCGCTGGAGGTGATCGTCAGACCCGCCATCGGCAGGACGCTGTTGGCCACGAGGTCGAAGTTAGTCAGGTACTGGTAATTGGCCAGCACCTTCACCGATGCCGCCGTTAGCACTTCCAGCGTGTTTGTGACCTGGATGCTAAACCCGGTGAGCGAGCCCGGTCCGTTAGTGATCGTGTTGGGCACGGAATTCGGGCCGGATCGGTTAGCGATGGCAATCTCCTGCGATGACAGGGCGCCATTGAAGATGCGGTACTCGTCCACATTCACGTCAATATAGGAATCGCCGGTATAAAGCGACCGGGCGATGTAGTTGTAGGCGTCATAGATCTGGCTCATCTGCACCGTGATGGCCATATTCTTCCCCACGAGGTTTCCATTGACATAAAGGGCTTCCCAGCCGGCCACTGGATTGACGACGGCCGTCAAATGGAAGTTAGTCTGGCCGCCGAGGTTGCCCGCTCCTGTGGCATTTTGCTCCCCGGCCTGCCAACTGGGCATCCCGCCGGAAATCGCCAGTCTCCCTCCCAAGGGCTGGACGAAAATACAATTACCTCCCGCGCCCCCGACGGTATTGCCAAATGCCCAGAGAAAACAATTTGCCGGCAGGGTCGTGGGCAACGATGCCCACATATCGACTGTGACGGAGGTATAGTTGGTGATGATTCCCGCGGGGAATTGCACGTACTCCGAACCCGCGGCTGAGAGCAGCACTTGGCCCGGGGTGGTAGTGAGGTCGCCCCCAGCCGGCAGCGTGCCGTCCCAAGTCGAACCCCCGACCGAGTCGGTCGTATCCCCATTGAAACTGTAACGATGCGTGAGCGACGATGCGGGCGGAACCGCGGTAATCGTGACCGCGTTCGACTTGCCTCCGTAATAAGCGGTGATGCTCGTGGAGCCTTGGCCGACTGCGGTTATGACACCATTGGTATCCACAGTAAGAATGTTCGTGTTCCCGGAGGAAAATGTGGAGAGGGTTCGAACGTCCACTTGGCCGCTGAACACGCTGAAACCGGCCAGAACACTGGCCGTTTCATGACCCCCTTGCTCGATCTGATAGTATGGGACTGAGAGGGTGATGCTCGTCACCGTGCCAAGATTAGTTGCGGAACCCACGACGTCAGGCCCCGCCGCGTCGCAACCCGCAATGTCCAGCGGGCTGAGCACGCCATTCCAAATCCGGTACTCATCAATCATAGCGTCGATGTAGCCGTCGCCCGTGAAGAGGGACCTGCCGATGTAATTGTTAGTGCCATTGACGGCACTGAGCGCCCAGGTTTCGCTCAGATTCTCCGCCGCCAGGACGCCGTTGGTATAGGCGGCGAGCCGGTGGTTCAGCGGGTCAATCACGCAGGTCAGATGGACCGTCTCGTTCGCCAGGCTGGCAAAGTTGCCGGCGTTCTGTTCGCCATTCCAACTAGGCTGCGTTCCGGAAATGCACAGGCGCGCGTTAACGGGCTGAAGGAAAATGCAGTTGCCCCCGTAGCCGGTACCGGGGTCCGTCTGGCCGAAAGTCCAAAGGAAGCAAGCCCCGGGAAGCGCTCCCAGCGTCGTCCACATATCAACGGTAATGGCCGTGTAATTGCTTATAATCCCCGGCGGGAACTGAGCATACTGCGAGAAGGCAGCAGTGAGCATCAACTGGTTCGGGACGCTGGTCAGGTCGCCGCCATTCGGAAGCCAGCCATTCCCGGCGGGTCCGCCAACTGAATCCACGACGTTTGTACCTGTGCCGTCGTCGGTAAAATTATAGCGGTGAGCCAGGGTTGCCGCGGAAGCCGCCAACTGGATTGCGATAATGGACGTGCAACTCCATAGGAGTACGCTGCGTCCAATGGTATTTGTTGTTTTCATATATGGTTCAGGTCGTGATCATTCTTAATGTTATTGGTTTACTAAAAATGCTAGACTGCGAGCTACCACCAAAAGCCGACTCCCGAAGCAGAGCGTTGATCCATGTGCTTTGCCCCGTCAAACCTCCGCCACTCGCCATGGCCATCCTTAAAACCGACCATGCCTCCGGCAGGAATGCTTCCGTTCAGGTGCGGGGTTATGTGTGGTTTGGTCACGCCGTGCGGTGCGTAACCTCCATCCACCTCAGTAAAGTTCGCCGAGTTCCGGTTCGCGTAGGAGTCCCCAGCGGAACGTGAAATCGTCGCATCCGCAATCAGGACGCGGTCCGAATTGGGTTGCGGCGGCAGCGTGGGCGAGCCAGGCAGCGAGTTCACCGCAATCGGTTCGGGCTGCATGGTTGAGTTGCGATTGGTTATGGACAGAAAGGGGCTCTGGAAGGCAAACAGGTAGCCGCACACATGGAAGCTTGGCTGGCCAAACGTCCAAAGGCTGTAGTTCGGCGTCGGCGGAGGGTCCACCCCCATAAAGTTATCCGCATCGGTGAAGCGTGGTGCGGTTCCGGAACAATAAAAGGTCTTCTTTTGCATCCCGTTGGCGATCATTTGGTCGCCAATGTCCCAGGGCAAATCCCACCCCCAGGCGCCCACAGCGGTCGGCGGAAACGCCGGGAGCTTATCCTTGTTGTCCCCCGCGTACATGTTCAGAGCCAGTTCGATCTGATGAATGTTGTTCATGCATTCGACGCGCTTAGCCTTCACCTTGGCCTTCGTGAGGGCCGGCAACAGCAGCGCAGCCAATATGGCGATGATGGCGATGACCACCAAAAGCTCGATGAGAGTAAAGGCGGGGCGCTCGGTGGGGCGGATGGCTTCCGACCTATTAGCCGGCGGGTGGGGACGAATATTCGATTCGGACGGCTTTCTTCGCATTGACACAGGCATCAGTTCCTGAGGCGCTTATGGGCCTGTTTGCAAGGTCCCGAGCATCACGTTTGCGCCCGACACGCACTCATTCTTCATCTCTACACGCGCGATCCAGCCGAAGACCCCGCCAGAATAATTGCTGCCTTTGAGAGTTTTTTGGCGGAAGTCCCAGGGGCAAATCGCGTAAGCTATTGACCAACCTGGCGATGAAGCCTGACCGGGAATTGGAAGACGCAGTGTTTTTCGCGGCGCTGAACCTGAGCGATCCTGCGGAACGGAAGCGGTATTTGGATCAGGCCTGCGCGGGCCAGGTCGAATTAAGGGCGGAGGTGGAGGAGTTGTTGGCCGGGGAGGCCGGGGCCGAGCAACTGTTCGCCAAAGGCGGCGTGGCGCTGGGCCTGGCGGCCGAATTGTGCGAAGGGATTACCGGCCAAAGGGTTCAGGATGACCAGGTTAACTCCAAGCTGCCGGCCGACGAGGCGCTCGGCACTCGGGTAGGGGTTTACAGGCTCTTGCAGAAAATAGGCGAAGGCGGCTGCGGGGCGGTGTATCTGGCCGAACAGGAGCAGCCGGTGCGGAGGCGGGTGGCCCTGAAGATCATAAAGCTCGGCATGGACACCCAGAGTGTGATTGCCCGCTTCGAAGCCGAGCGCCAGGCGCTGGCATTAATGGACCACCCCAATATCGCGCATGTGTTTGACGCAGGGGCCACCGAGACTGGGCGGCCCTATTTTGCGATGGAGTTGGTTGGAGGAGTGAAGATCACCGATTTCTGCGACCAGCACCAACTGAACGCCCAGCAACGCGTTGGCCTTCTAATCCAGATTTGCCACGCGATTCAGCATGCGCATCAGAAAGGGATCATTCACCGGGACATCAAGCCCTCCAATGTGCTGGTCAGTCTGCATGACGGAGTGCCGGTGCCGAAAGTGATAGATTTTGGCATTGCCAAGGCAACCCAGGGACGCCTGACGGATCGAACGCTATTTACGCCTTACGAACAATTCATCGGCACGCCGGCCTACATGAGTCCGGAGCAGGCCGAGCGTGGGGGGCTCGATGTGGATACGCGCAGCGATATCTACAGCCTCGGGGTCCTGCTCTATGAACTGCTGACAGGCAAGACCCCGTTCGACACGCGAAAGCTGATGAAGGCGGGGCTGGACGAGATGCGCTTGACCCTGCGGGAGAAAGAACCGCCACGGCCCTCGACCATGGTCACCACCTTGGCGGGCACTGAGTTGAGTGCCCTGGCCGAACAGCGGCACATCGAGGCGTCCCGGCTCATTTCCTTGCTCCGCGGTGACTTGGATTGGATCGTGATGAAGGCCCTGGAGAAGGATCGCCAGCGGCGGTATGAAACCGCCAACGGCCTGGCGATGGATCTCCGGCGATATTTGAACAACGAGCCGGTGGTCGCGCGGCCGCCAAGCCGGTGGTATCGGTTTCGCAAGCTTGTGCACCGTAACAAGGCCGTGTTTGCCGGTGGGGCGGCGGTGGCCGCGGCGCTGGTCGTCGGCCTGGGCACCTCAACCTGGCTCTTCATCCGCGAGCGGGAGGCACGCCAGGAGCAAGCGCGCCTGCGCGAGGAAGCTGAGCGCCGGGAGAGGATGACGCAGGCCGCCATGCTCGTAAACCAGGACCGGCTGGCGGAAGCCGACGAGCTGGCGCGGCGGGTGTCGGCCGCACCCCTTTCATTGGAAGCGGTCTCCGTCTTTCGCTCGCTGGGCTCCTGGCATGCCCTCCATGGCCGCTGGCGGCAGGCGGCAGAGCGATTTACCACACTCCTGAAGGTCAACCCCGTGATCTCTTGGGACGCCATCTCTGGCGATTTCCTCTCGGCTGGCCCGGTCCTGATTGTGAGCGGCAACCTGGACGGATACGACCGTTTCCGCCATGGGGCCATCGCGCGAGTGACGGGCACTTTGGACCCGGTGATCGCCGAGCGAACGATCAAGGTCAGCCTGCTGCTGCCCGCCGATCGGGAAGTCATGGATTCGCTGTCTCCGCTGGCTGCGGTCGCGGAGAACTCTCTCCCGCGCAACGGTCCGAGCGGGGGCGGTGATGTGTTCCTGGAGGCTTGGCGTTGCGTTTCTTTGGCCTTGATGGAATACCGGCGGGGCCATAACGCCCGGGCGGCGGATTGGTGCCGGCGCTGCCTGGCCTATCCCCAGCGCAACCCCGCACGCATAGCCACCACGCAGGTCATCCTGGCGATGGCCTGCTTCCAGCTCCACCCGGATGACGAGGCCCGCGCCCTGCTGGCTCAGGGCGGCGAAACGATTGATGCCAAGTTCCAGAAGGGACTGGACATGGGCAGCACCCCGAACGGCTATTGGTCGGATTGGCTCTTCGCCCGGATCCTTTTGCGCGAAGCCAGGACCCTGATTGAAGAAATGCCGACTGGCAATCTAAAGTAAAAGTCGGCAACTCTGGCTAAGGGTTGGGGTGGTCCCTGGCGCGCGACGATTTTTGGCGGCTTTATCCGGTGGAATGCGCATGATAAATCAAAGCATGATCTCGCTGGCCTTGTGCAAATCAGGTCGATCGCGGTGGGTTACGATGTGTTTAACGGCTTGCCTGGCGCTGGGCCACGCGGCCTTCGCGCAGTCGCGCATCACCGTCCAGCTCGACAAACCCGGTCACCTCGTCTCCCCCGCCTTGTGGGGGATTTTCTTCGAGGACATCAACCACTCGACGGACGGAGGCATTTACCCGGAGCTCGTGCGCAATCGTTCCTTTGAGGACGCTGACCAGCCAGAGGGATGGAGGATCAGCAATTCGACCGGCGAGACGGGGATTGACTCCAGCAAGCCGCTCAATCCGTTCAATCGGCACAGCCTGCAGGTGAAGCTAAACGGTTCGGCCACCATCGAGAATGATGGCTATTGGGGCATGAACATTAGCCAGGGAGCCACCTACCTATTCAGCGTCGCAGCCCGCGCCACGGAAGGGTTTGCCAGTCCGCTGGTGGTGCGGCTCGTAAGCGGCACGGATACCGAACTGGCCAAGGCCGAGGTCACCGGGTTCACTAGTGACTGGAAGTATCACCGGCTTGAGCTGACTGCCAACGGTTCCGATCCCAAGGCGCGCCTTCAGCTCAGCGCCTCCGGCCGGGGCACGCTGAATTTGGACATGGTGTCTTTGTTGCCGAAAGCCACCTGGAAATCTCACGGCCTGCGTCCCGACCTGGCGGAAATGCTCGACGCTCTGAAGCCCTCGTTCATGCGCTTCCCGGGCGGTTGCTGGGTCGAAGGCGACGATATGGCGCACATGAATCATTGGAAGGAGACGATCGGCGACATGGATGTAAGGGTGCCGCTTTACAATATCTGGGGTTACTGGGCGACTCACGGGCTGGGGTTCCATGAATACCTGCAACTGAGCGAGGACCTCGGCGCGGCACCGCTCTTCTGCTTGAACGTGGGCATGTCGCATCGCGAAACTGTCCCGCTGGCTCGCATGGGTCAATGGGTGCAGGACGCGCTGGACGCCCTGGAATATGCCAACGGCCCGACCAACAGCGTTTGGGGTGCCTTGCGCGCGCGGCACGGTCACCCGGAACCGCTCAATTTGCGGTATCTTGAAATCGGCAATGAAAACGGCGGCCCCGATTATGCCGCGCGCTGGCCGCTGTTTTATCGCGCAATCAAGTCACGCTACCCCGAGGTTCAACTCGTCGCGGACGTCTGGGGTACCTTTCCGCAAGACCCGCGGCCCGACCTGGTGGACGAGCATTACTACAACAACCCTGAATTTTTCATGCGCCAGGCCAATCACTACGACTCCTATGATCGTCAGGGTCCGAAAGTGTTCGTCGGCGAATACGCGGTGACGCAGGGTTGCGGTCAGGGCAACCTGCGTGCCGCCGTCGGTGAAGCCGCCTTCATGACCGGCCTGGAACGCAACTCGGATGTCGTGGCGATGGCTTGCTACGCGCCTCTGTTTGTGAACCTGAACCACCGCAAGTGGAATCCCGATCTGATTAACTTCGACAGCGCCTCCGTTTATGGGCTACCCAGCTATTACGTTCAGCAGCTCTTCAGCCAAAACCGTGGCGACGTCACTCTGTCCACGACCGTCGAATCACCCTCTGCGGACACACCCTACCGGACCGGGGCGGTTGGGCTCGGTACGTGGAAGACGCGGGCGGAGTTCAAGGATTTGCGCGTGACTCAAGGAGAGAAGGTATTGTTCGTGCCGGACTTCAGCCAGGGCATCGACAGTTGGAAATTGCTCGGCGGAGGGGATTGGCACGCGGTGGCTGGGGCGCTGCGGCAGGATAGCGAAGCTGAGTTTGTCCGGGCCGTGTTTGGCGACAAATCCTGGACCAACTACGTAATCAGCGTGAAAGCCAGGAAACTGGCCGGCCAGGAGGGCTTCCTGGTCCTGTTCCGGGTCAACAATGACGACGACAAATGCTGGTGGAACCTCGGCGGCTGGAGCAACGCTCAGCACGGGATCGAGCTAAACGAAATCCTGACCCAGGTCCCCGGTCACATCGAGATGGGCCGCTGGTATGACATCCGCGTCGAGGTCCAGGACCAGAACATCAAGTGCTATCTGGATGGCAAGCTGATCCACGATTTCAACCAGGCGGGTCTTCCCAGCCTGTTTGCTAGCGCCACGCAGGACCAAAAGAGCGGGCAGATGATCCTCAAGGTGGTGAACGGCAGCGAGAAGGCTCTGGATACCGAGATCAGCCTCCAGGGCGCAAAGGAATTGGCCGGCACAGGCCAGGAAATCGTCCTCACCTCCGAGCATCCCACGGACGAAAACACGCTCGAGCAGCCGACCAAAGTCACACCGAAGACTCAGACTTTGACTGTGGCAGGCCCAAAATTCCGCCTCACGTTCCCGGGCAATTCCGTTACCGTGCTGCGCATCGGTGCTCGGGCGAATTAAAGCCGTGATGAGCAGTTATGTGCGGGAGCGCTGGATTTATTATTGCGGACCCAATCTCCCAGGTTTGACCGCAGGCCAGAGCACCCTCGATCCGGACTACAGGCAAACCCGTTCGGCAATAAATGCCACCCGCGCAGGCCTCGCGCAATAGGCGAGGGTCGGAACGCAGAGCGGTGAAATCAAACGAGCCTAATCCAGCATGGCCTGAGAACTTAGCCTGATTTTCGCGCTTCGTGGTCCAACTGGTGGCACATGGGGAGCCTGCCCGGAACGATCACCGTCATGGTGCGCACTTCCGGCCAGTTTTGCTGGGCCGCTCTGACCAACACGCGGAATAGGGATACCAAGTCGCCCATTGGGGCCGACCTCGACGTGCTTGTGTGGCAGATGGTCGGCAAGATCACCCGCTGGTCTGACCGTGACATGTTTTGAACTGGCAGGAATCGGATTTGGCAGCGCGGCTTCGCACCGACCCGGGCAAGCTGGCGATTGCAGCCCGGCTGATGAATGAAACCACCTTGCCGATAAAGTGGATTGCCGCGCTAGTGCAAATCGGCACGCCCAAAGGCGCGAAGGCAGTTCTGCATCGCCTGGCGTCCGGAAAGGCGGTGAGGCCCAGCGAACCATACGCACAACTGCAATTCCAATCAACGGGTTGACCCCGCCTTCGCCGTTTACACCAACGGGGTTCTGGCGGGCCTGAACAGCTCGGTCACGGTGCCGCTAACTTCCGTGAACGATGTTTACAGCCTGATCGGCAAGTCGCTCTACAGTGGAGACCCCTACCCGAGCTTCAGCGTGGATGAATTCCGCATTTACAGTGGCGCTCTATACGGCAGCGACGTTGCGGCAACGCAAGTGCTTGGACCCGACCAATTACTGAGCGCCGCCAGCCCTACGCTCACGGTTTCGAAAAGAGGCGGCTCTTGCAGCCTTTCCTGGCCGTTGGTCTCGCCGGGGTTCACCGTGCTTTCGAGGACTAATCTTTCCCTGGGGGCCTGGGTCCCGGCCGATACCCCAGGGCCGCAACTCATCGGGGATCGCTGGCAGGTCACGGTGCCCATGACCCAACCATCTAAATATTTCCAACTGCAGAGATAGGCGCATGAACTTTATGGCAGACCACGCTGGCAGAAGACGCATGTATTGATGGATAGTCAAACTGCGATCCAATGCGTATGAACGCCGAAAGAGAAATGCCCAAAAGAGCAGGCATATTTCCCTGCGCCTTTATTACGCTGGCACGATTGTGTGGGCTGAACCGTCCTCGGCCACTGGGTACTTTTATGGCCATGGCAAGTCTGTCGCTGGTGGCGGACGCGCAGGCGTTGACGATCAGCGCCGGTGTTCAAAAGTACGGTTCACTCACGGGCACCACGGTTAACATGAGCGGTCGCTGCGAATTGTGGGTCACCAATTCCAGCACACCGCTTTCCGGTTGCACGATCAATTTGAATTCCGTTGACGCGTGGCTGTTTCTGCCGGGCATCAAACCGTCGGTCGTCGCGTCCACATATCTGGGTCAGGTGCGCGTGAGCGGTGCAGGCGCGGTGGCGGACAGCAACGTGCGTGTCGTGCAATACGGCCAGTCGGGTGCGGTTGTCATTCCGCAGCCAGCGACATTCCAGCCGTTGACGGTTTTCCAGGAGCCGCAATTCGGCGGCGCGTCCACGCCCTACAGCCAATGGACTTATTACACGGGCGGCGGGATTGGAAGTTTCAGCTCATTCAAATTGAAGCGCGGCTACCAGGTGGTTTTGGCGCAGAGCGCCGACGGCAAGAATTACAGCCAATGCTACGTAGCGCAGGATGGCGACCTGGAAATAGGTGTGCTGCCCGCGACCTTGGACAAACAGGTGCAGTTTATTTATGTCACCCCCTGGCGCTGGACGAGCAAGAAAGGCATCGCCGGCGATCCGGGAATCGGGCTGTTGAATCTTCTTTGGTGGTATAACTGGAACATCAGTGCGACTTCCTCGCGCGATCTGGAATACGTGGCGATTCGTCAGAATCAATACTGGCCCGGTCTGGGGCAAAACTGGCAATCACTGGGTATCAATACCGTGCTCGGTTACAATGAGCCGGATAACTCCAGCCAGGCCAATATGTCCGTGAGCACGGCGATTTTCTCGTGGGGCGATTTGCTCGGCACCGGCTTACGCGTAGGTTCACCGGCCACAACGGACGGTGGCCGCTCTAGTTGGCTCTATCCCTTCGTCCAACAGGCCGACGCGGCCGGTTTGCGGGTGGATTTCGTTGCCGTGCATTATTACTGGGCTTGGAACCCAGCCGATCCGAGCGGCGCGGCGAATCAAATGTATAACTTTCTGCGGGACATCTGGAACAACACTCATCGGCCCATCTGGATCACCGAATGGAACAACGGGGCTAACTGGACGGATAATAATCCGTATCCGCCGCCGACTTACGCGCAACAGCAGACTTGTATCGCCGCCATGGTGCAGATGCTCGAAAACACACCGTTCGTCGAACGCTACGCGCTTTACAACTGGGTGGAGGATGTCCGCTCGCTGGTGACCAAAGGCGTGCCCACGCCAGCGGGCGTGACCTACAGCAATCAGGTTTCCGGGCTGTCCTATTCGCAAACGATGCCGGACAATGGCACGCGCGGTATTGCGCAATACCTCTTTGCGACCAACACTCTCGACAGTTCCGGCTATGGCAATAACGGCATGGCCGTTGGCGCGCCGGCGTTTACCACGGGTCACAACAGCCAGGCGCAGGCGATTGTCACGGATGGGACGAACAGTTACGTTCAACTGCCCGCCAACATTGCCAGGGCCAATGCCTTCACGTTCGCGGCGTGGGTGTATTGGAACGGTGGCAACGCCTGGCAGCGCATTTTCGATTTTGGCAATGACACCGCGCATTATCTCTTTCTTACGCCGAATTCGGGCAGTGGCACCCTGCGTTTCGCCATCAACAACGGCAGCGGGGAACAAGTCCTTGAGAGAGCCAGCGCGCTGGCCTTCGGCTCCTGGCAGCACGTCGCCATCACCCTCAACGCCAACACCGCGATCCTTTACGTCAACGGCGCCCAAGTCGCCGCTTCAACCAGCTTCTCAATTGCGCCCGCGGCTTTCAGTCCGATAAAGAATTACCTCGGCAAAAGCCAGTTCCCCGCCGACCCGTTGTTCAATGGAGAATTTGATGAAGTCGAAATCGCCGATTACGCCATGACCGCCGCCCAAATCGCCGCGCTCTACAACAGCGCGCAATATCCGCCTTACGCTGGCGGCGTTTGGATCCAGAACGCCAACGGCAATTGGGGCACGAGTAACAATTGGAGCAGTGGCTTTATTGCCAACGGGGTCAGTTTCATCGCGGATTTCAGCACCATCGACATCACGGCCAATCGGACGGTGACGCTCGACAGCGCCCGCACCATCGGTGGATTCAAATTCGGCGACACGTCCGGATCGCAAAACTGGATCCTGGCCGGCGGCAACACGCTGACGCTCGACGCCGGCTCCACGAATGTGCCGACGATTGCCGTCAACCAAAACACTGCCACCATTTCCACGCCGCTGGCCGGCACCAGCGGTTTTGCCAAGACCGGGAATGGGACGTTGGCATTGACTGGGGCCAACCCCGTTGGAGGCAGTTTGACCGTTAATGCGGGTTCCGTGAACATAACCGGCGGTTCCACGACTTTTGGCAACGGCACCTCTACTATTGGCTATCTTACGGGAAGTGGCAGCCTGACCATGAGCGGGGGCAGCCTTGCCATCGGTGGTGAACTCCGGGTAGGTGGCTCGGACCAAAGCGGAACGCAATACAATGCCACGGGCACGACCAGCCTGGCTAACGCGACACTGTCGGTCGGAGCACTCACCGTGGCGCGAGGGAACTACCTCGACAACTCCGTTTCGGGCACGCTCACCTTGAATGGCGGCAGCACGCTCATCTCCACAAACGACGTGATTCTCGAGTTTGCCGGCACCGGCCTCGGCAAGCTGGCGATCAACGGCGGCACCTTTATCATCGGCCCCACCGCTACCAAGTGGTTCATGGTGGGCTACTATGACACCGGGGCGGGGGAGTTGGACATCACCAGCGGCAATCTATACCTGGAGAATGGCACGTCCATGAAGATGTGCCGCGCCGGCAACACCGGCACCAACGTGGTCAATCAGGCTGGCGGCAACGTCACCTTTTACAGCGATGCGGGAGTGACGGTGGGTGGGGGCGGCAATCTTGATTTGAACTATGCCGGTGGGCCGAACAGCAGCAGCATCTACAATTTGAACGGGGGCACGTTGACCGTGCCGCAGATTGTTGCTTCCTCGAGCACCGGCTCCGGCACGTTCAACTTCAACGGCGGCACATTGAGACCGACGGCTTCAACCACGGCTTTCATGCAGGGTTTGTCCTATGCCTGCGTCAAGGCCAACGGAGCGTTCATTGATCCCACGAACTTCAACATCAGCATCGCGCAGAATCTTCTGGATGGCGGTGGCGGCGGGGGCCTGACCAAGAATGGCACCGGCACGCTGACGCTCTCCGGCACCAACACCTACACCGGCCCGACCACGATTAGCGGCGGCACGCTGGCTTTGAGCGGCAGGGGTTCCCTCAACAATTCCACAAGCATCACTGTTTCGGCGGGGACAATCTTCAACGTCTCGGGTGTCAGTTATATGCTGGGCGCCTCGCAAATACTCAAGGGCAGTGGCACGGTAAGCGGCATGGCAACCATCAACGGCACGCTGGCTCCAGGGCCATCTTTCGGCACGTTGACTTTTTCGACGCCGCCCATTCTGAATGGAACTACGGTGATGGAACTCAACCGCGCCAATTCGCCCAACTCAGACCGCATCACCATCAGCAGCGGCACGCTCAATTGCGGCGGCGTTCTAACGGTGACCAATCTCGGTCCCGCCTTGCAAGGCGGCGACAGCTTCCAGCTCTTCAGCGCCGGTTCCATGTCCGGCGCCTTTACTGTCACCAACCTGCCTGCGCTGAACCCAGGCTTGGCCTGGAGCTTCAACCCCACCAGCGGGGTGTTGAGCGTCGTTCAAACCATCGCCACCAACCCGACCAACATCCTCTATTCGGTCAGCAGCAACGCGCTAACCCTGTCCTGGCCGGCGGACCACACAGGCTGGCGGTTGCAGGCCCAGACGAATGCGCCAGGACTCGGCCTTGGCACCAATTGGGCGGACGTGGCCGATTCGACGAACGTCAATCAACTGACCCTCCTCATGAACCCGGCCAACGGCAGCGTCTTCTATCGCCTTGTTTTCCCTTAAAACAGGTGTCCCGCCTCGCGTAAGTACGATCACCCATTCCAGGAACAGGTCCCCGCCCAACTGGAAATCGGCGGCCTGTCCATTTCCGAGCAGCCTCACCAATGCGACGGAGTAGTGCTTCGTGGAAGCGAGGCGGCGCTTTGACGCGCAACTGTTCCGGGAATCGCTTCCCTGCCCCCTTCCCCATTCCGCACCATTCTGCATTCTTCATTCTGCCTTCCCCCCATGCGGCTGCTTAATCCAGTTCGAGAACCCGCTGGAAGAACGGGTCGTGCTGGTTGAGCCGCTCCTCGAGGGGCAAGGCGGCGTCGGTGTCGTAATAGTCGAGCAACTGGTCGAGCGTGGGGTTGATCCGCACCTCCACATCGTTGTGGTGCGTGTCCTTGGCGGTCCGGGCGCCGGTTAGATCTACCACCGGCTCGAGCAAAAATACGATCTTGGAGTTCGGCAGCGAGAAGGCAAAGGGGTCGATGCCCACGCCCAGAATCTGGCTGTTGGGCAAACCCACCGAAACCAGTTGCCGGCTCTGCTTGCAGATGTCCATCAGGCTGCCGGCAGAGGAATAGACATGATCCGACAGGACAAAGATGCGGCAACCGAGCTTGAGCGAGTCGGCCTGGGGCTGGATGGGCGCGGAGGTCCGGAGCACGCGGAACTCTTGATTATTCAGAAAGCTGATGTGCTCGACTTTGCCGCTCTTGGCCAGCCCCTTGCCAAAGCCATGCCGGGCCAGGTAGTCCGTGTTGATCTCCGACGCTTTGGCTGCCAGGGCGTAGGACAACACCAGCTTCTCCTTTACGAGTAGCGAGAGCAGTTCGTTCCAGACATCATCGCTGCCGCCGCCGTTGTTCCGGATGTCGATGACGGCCTTGTGGATGGGCTGACCGCGATACTTGCCCAGTTCCTTTCGGTAAAAGGGAAGCTGCTGGGGGTCCATCGCAGGGAGCCGGATGTAGAGGATGTTGTGATTGACCAAGACGACTTGCGGGCGGGCCGAGGCGTGCGGCCGCTCCTGCCATTGGGCGCGCTTGGCCTCGCTGACTTCCAAGGTCATGGAAGCGCCGTTGCTGCCCGCCAACTCCAAGGTCACCGCCGAATTGGTCTTGGCTGCGAGCGCGTATTTGTAGAAGCAGGTGGTGTAATACTTGTTCCGGTCGTAATCCCAATCCAACGCCAGGCCCGAGCGGCTGAGCGCCTGCACCAGCGCGTCCGGCGCTTGCCCGTTGCAGGCCCGGACCTTCAAGCCCTTGGGATAGGTGGTGCCGCCGCAGGTGAAATTGTGGGCTGTGTAATAGTTGCCGTTGAAGTAGAGCAGCGGCAGCTCAGTGCTGTTTCCGGCGCGGCTCATCTCCACATACTGCTCGTACCGGCCCGCCAGCTCATAAGCGGCCTCTTCCACAAAACCCTCGTGGTAAGCGCTCCTGGACGGAGCCGCGATCCAGAAGTGGCTGCCGCGGCAACTGACAATCGTGCGGTTGATGAGGTCCGCAAACTCCGTCGTCTGCCGGATGCTATCGATCTGCTTGCGGTTGTCCGCCAGCAACTGGTCCACGTCCAGACCATAGATCTGTTTATTGATCTCCGTTAACGGGAAAACCTGGTGAATGATGGAGGCGAGCCGGTCGTAGTCCTGGAGCATTTGCTCCCGGGTGAGGGCGGGGAAGTCGAAGTCAGGGATGGCGCTGGCGGCCCAGGCGCCGTTGCGCCGCGCGTAGTAGCCATTCTCCAGAACGGTGGTGCCCTGGGCGACCGTGAACTGCGCCGGGCCATGGAACACACCGTTGATGCCCACCACGTCCTGCTCGTTTTGGGCGGCGTAGAGGACCCAGGGCCGGGCCGGATTGGCGGGCGAGCGCCAGCAGGCAATGACGCGCAGGCGGCTCCCCTCCCACCGCCGCTCCGTGGTAATGGCGTCCCCGGCAATAACCACCGGCCAGTTGGTTAGCTGCTGTTTGACCCACAGGTTGCCCTGCAAGGTCCCATAGGTGACGATGGCATAGGCGGAGAGGTTGGTCTTCAGCGCGGCCGTGTCGTCCAGCAGCAGGGCGCGGCTTTTCCAGAGCGGTTCGACGTAGGCGCGGATCCGCTGGCATGCTTCGCGGGTGCTTTCGCCGGTGGGCAGGATCACCGCCAGCTTCCCCGTGAAGCAGGCGTTGATGCGGGGCGGCGGGCGCCAGGAGGATTCGGCGGCGCGCGCTTGACCGCTGGCCGCGGTGACGACCAGGACCAAGCCCAGGAGGGGCAGCAACGGTTTCAGCATGTGGTCGTTTCTTTCATGATTAGAAAGGCAGGCGCTCGCACCCGCGGCCTGTCGTCCCTCATATCGTCTCTAATGATATAGGAATGGAAAGCCCGAAAAGGTAACGGATTTCTTTCTTGGCAACCCCTCGTCCTGCGCGTCTCTGTTTGGACATGACCTCAGAATTGGCTGGCTAGGGCGATTGCACCCTGATAACCCCCTGTCGCATGATGAGCAAGACCGAGTTGATGTTTGCCCCTGACGTAGTCCGCCTGATTCATTCCGTTCGCAACCAGCGCATCATCCTCGACGCCGACTTGGCGGGGTTGTACGGCGTGCCCACTAAACGGCTCAACGAGCAATACCGCCGCAATCTCGACCGCTTCCCCGCGGACTTCGCTTTCCAGCTCACGCTGGAAGAATGGGCGGCTTTAAGGTCGCAGATTGCAGCCTTAACCTCTGACCCAAACTTGAAGTCGCAATTTGCGACTTCAAGTTTGTCGCACGGGGGGCGCCGCAAGCTGCCTGTCGCGTTTACCGAACACGGGGCGCTCATGGCCGCCAACATACTCAACAGCCCTCGCGCCGTCGCTATGAGCGTCTATGTCATCCGTGCTTTCGTGAAAATGCGCGAGGATGTCGCCGCGAACGCGGCCATTCTCCGACGCCTGGCCGAGATAGACAAAACGCTGCTGGTTCATGATGTGACGCTGCGGGAAATCCTCCAGAAGCTCCGACCCCTGTTGGAACCGCCTCCCCAGCCTCCCAAACCCGAAATTGGCTTCCATGTCAAAGAAGACGCCGTCCGTTACCGTGTCCGGAAGAAGAACTGAATGGAACATGTGCTCGGACTTGGAACAACGTCGTTTCGGCGCGAGCCGAGTCGCCTCGCCACTTCCGACCGCAGCTACTGGTCCAAGCTAAGCCGCAATGGGCAATCGCGCGGGGGAATCCCCACAGGAAGTGTCGATAGTGAGGACTGACACCGGCACGGATCTCAACTGCCTGTCCGTGACGCAATTTGCCGTGGATATCCTGCGGGTCGAACACATCATCGTTTGCGGTCACTACGGCTGCGGTGGTGTGGGCGCCGTGCTCCGCCAGGAACGGCTGGGGCTGGTGGACAATTGGCTCCGCCATGTGGAGGACGTGCGGCAAAAGCACCAGGACCGCTTGCTCGCCTTGCCCGGGCTCGCGCAGCGCCTGGACCGGCTTTGCGAGTTCAACGTCATCGAGCAGGTCCTCAACCTGTGCCACACGTCGATCGTTCGCGACGCCTGGCAGCGAGGCCAAATCCTGGCTGTGCACGGATGGATCTATGGCCTGCAAGACGGCCTGCTGCGCGACCTGGACACGACCGTAACTCAACCGGACGAAGTGGCGACCAGCTACCGCGAAGCCCTTTCAAAACTGAGCTGAGCGTTGCCTCCTTCCCCAAACTGCCTGGGCATCGAAGTCATGCTGGACCTGCACACGAACGCCACGGAGCAGTGCTTCGTGGAAGCGAGGCGGCGCTTTGACGCGTAACTGTTCCGGGAATCGGTTCCCCGCCCCCTTCCCCGTTCCGCACCCCCATTCTGCATTCTTCATTCTGCCTTCTGCATTCACCTGTGGCCCCCAACTCTTCGTCCGCGACTCTGCCCGCAAAGGCGATGCCTTCCACGACGTGGTAATGATGGCCCTGCTGCGCAAGGAGTGGCCGCCGGCGCAGAAGTTGGACCGGCCCGGTGCCAGCATCGCCACAACGAAGGCGTTTCTCGATGCAGCGCCAAAACCACCAGGCGAGGAGTAGTGAAGAATTCAACTCGACAAGACAGTTCCCGGAATGGGAACATCTCGCTTGCCTCGCGACAATTCCTGTGAGAATCTATGCGCGTAATATCGAGAAAGTGGTTGAATGAGCTGGCGGGAAGACATCCGGATGCGAAGCCCGGGCTGGACGCCTGGTTCCATGAGGCCGAGGGCGCGGATTGGGCCAACCCGGTGCAAGTCAAAGAGCAATACGCCACGGCGAGTATTTTGAAGAATGGCCGGGTCGTGTTTAACATTGGCGGCAATAAATACCGCCTGGTTGTCAGGATTAACTACGCCTACCGCGTGGTTTACGTCCGATTCGCGGGAACGCACAGCGAGTACGACCAAATTGACGCGGAGCAGATGTGATGAAAGCCAGAATAATTAAGACGAAAGCAGAGTATGAAGCGGCGCTTGCCAGAATCGAGAAACTGATGGATGCCGCGCTCAATACGGTGCAGGGAGACGAACTGGAACTCCTCTCGCTTCTCGTCCACGATTACGAGGAGAAGAAATTCCCGATTGATAAGCCAGACCCGGTCGCGGCAATTCGCTTCCGGATGGAGCAACAAGGACTCGCTCCAAGAGACTTGGTGCCGTTGTTGGGCAGCCGGAGCCGGGTATCTGAAGTGCTCTCCGGCAGACGCGGCCTCAGCCTCAAAATGATTCGCGCCCTGGTTGCTGGTCTGCGCATCCCAGCCGAGTTACTGCTTGGCGAACCTGGAAGAGCCTGAGGCGAGCTTTAGTGATTGGTCGGCCCGGATAATGTAGATGCCGCGCATGCCTGGGCTGCGCTGTCCTTTCTGCTGCAAGAACGGTTTTGGGGGCGAGGCTACGCGACGGAGGCCGCGGCCAGACACCCCTCAACTCTCAACTCTCAACTCTCAACCCTCAACCCTCAACCCTCAACCGCTGCGGTGCAGGAGGGCTGCTGCGCGAGTTCGCCCGCAAAGGCAATGCCTTCCAAGACGTGGTAATGATGGCCCTGCTGCGGAAGGAGTGGCCGCCGGCGCAGAAGTTGGACCGGGCCGGTGCCAGCCTCGCCACCCAGAAAGCGCTTTCTCGAGGCAGCGCCACAACCACTGGGCGGAGAGTAGTGAAGAAACTTGGTTCTGATGCCGATCCACCGCCGTGGTCGAAAACAGCCCCCGCGCCGTCGCCGTGAGCGCCTATGTCATCCGCGCCTTCGTCAAAATGCGCGAGGAGGTCGCCGCCAATGCTGCCATTCTCCGACGCCTGGCCAAGATAGACAAAACGCTGCTGGTTCACGATGTAACGCTGCGGGAAATCCTCCAGAAGCTCCGCCCCCTGCTGGAACCGCCTCCCCAGCCTCCCAAACCCGAAATTGGCTTCCATGTCAAAGAAGACGCCGTCCGTTACCGTGTCCGGAAGAAGAACTGAATGGAACATGTGCCCGTACTTGGAACAACCTCGTTTCGGCGCGAGCCGAGTCGCCTCGTCACTTCCGCCCGCAGCAACTGGTCCAAGCGAAGCCGCAATGGGCACGCGGGGAATCCCTACAGGGAGTGTCGATAGTGAGGACCGACACCGGCACGTTGCGTATCATCTGCTGCAGGAACGGTTTTGGGGGTAAGGCTGCGCGACGGAGGCCGCGGGCATTGTCGGAAGAGGTTGCCAGACCATTCCACAGAAGGCTGGGCTGGCGGCGGCATGCAAACTCGGATCTTTCCATTTGACGAGCAGCCAATTAGCGTTTGCAGCTACATGAAGCTCGACCCACTCGCCCTGCAAGCCGAACGCCGTATTCTCCTGATCCGCCGACAGAGGATCATGCTGGATTACGACCTTGCTGCGCTTTACGGCGTGCAGACACGTGCATTGAAACAGGCCGTCCGGCGCAATCTCAACCGCTTTCCCTCGGACTTCATGTTCGAGCTGACAGCCGATGAAGTGCGCGTCATGGTGTCACAAACTGTGATACCTGGTCTCGGTAAACTTGGCGGGGCCGCACCCATGGCCTTCGCCGAGAAGAACTGAATGGAACCTGTGCCCGGACTTGGAACAACGTCGTTTCGGCGCGAGCCGAGTCGCCTCGTCACTTCCGCCCGCAGCAACTGGTCCAAGCGAAGCCGCAATGGGCACGCGGGGGAATCCCCACAGGGAGTGTCGATAGTGAGGACCGACACCGGCATGACCTCAGAATTGGCTGGCTAGGGCGATTGCACCCTGATAACCCCCTGTCGCATGATGAGCAAGACCGAGTTGATGTTTGCCCCTGACGTAGTCCGCCTGATTCATTCCGTTCGCAACCAGCGCATCATCCTCGACGCCGACTTGGCGGGGTTGTACGGCGTGCCCACTAAACGGCTCAACGAGCAGTACCGCCGCAATCTCGACCGCTTCCCCGCGGACTTCGCTTTTCAGCTCACGCCGGACGAATGGGCCGCTTTAAGGTCGCAAATTAGGGCCTTGAACATAGATGGAAGTATGCGGTCGCAATTTGCGACCGCATCCAAACGCAATATCCGCCACCTGCCTGTGGTCTTCACCGAACACGGGGCGCTCATGGCGGCCAATACCCTAAACAGCCCTCGCGCCGTCGCCATGAGCGTCTATGTTATTCGTGCTTTCGTGAAAATGCGCGAGGATGTCGCCGCGAATGCAGCCATTCTCCGACGCCTGGCCGAGATAGACAAAACGTTGCTGGTTCACGATGTGACGCTGCGGGAGATCCTCCAGAAGCTCCGCCCCCTGTTGGAGCCTCCTCCGCAACCACCTAAGCCTGAAATTGGCTTCCATGTCAAAGAAGACGCCGTCTGTTACCGTGCCCGGAAGAAGAACTGAATGGGACCTGTGCCAGGACTTGAAACAACGTCGTTTCGGCGCGAACCGAGACGCCTCGCCACTTCCGACCGCAGCAACTGATCCAAGCGAAGCCGCAATGGGCAATTACACGGGGGAATCCCCACAGAAAGTGGCGATAGTGAGGACCGACACCGGCACGCAACTTATTCCTACACGGACGGCCCTCCCGCCGCGGTCCAGGGGTTTTATCGCCTCAGCGTTCCGTAACAACGTGAAAGATAACCTGGGGTGGTCAGGCTGGGAGAAATTCCGCAACCTGAGCCCCAATGATAAAACTAACTTACAAGAGCAAACAGGAAGGGGGTCAGCCATAGCATGGGCAGTATTCCACCCCAAGAACGACCCATGCTATGGCTGACCCCTTTTCTCTCCAACGTGCTGATGGAACACCGGAAACGGGAGCGGCAACCGTGACCACCGGCGCCCAGGAGTTTAAAAGTGAGGACACTGGCTCGGTCAGGGTGTGGTGATGCGATAAAAGCGCTGGCCATTGGTCGCTGCAGGGTCCATCAGGCTCCCGCGCCCGTTGGCGGCGACGGTGTTGGTGGCCAGCGTGAACCAGGGGCTGGTGGTCAGGTTGGTCGCGAACTGGACGAGGTACTGAGCATTCGGGACGCCCACGTAGTCGAGCGCGTTGGTGTGCGGCCCGGGAACGCCGTTCTGGACGCGCAGCCAGTCGCCAGGGATGACGATGGCTTTGGCCGTATAAGCCGAAACCTTTCCGCCCGCCGTGGTGAAATTGCCCCCCGCAAACAGGTCGCTGCCCGACCCCGCCAGCGCTTCCACTTCGCCGCTCATCCCCGACCCCAGGGCCGACCAACTGCTCCCGTTCCATTTGGCAATGTTGGTGGCCGCGCTGCCCCCCGCCGTCGTGAAAGAGCCGCCCGCATACAGCTCGTTGCCCGACACCGCCAGGGCCCACACCTGACCATTGACTCCCGATCCCAGGGCCGACCAAGTGCTCCCGTTCCATTTGGCAATGTAGTTGACCGGGCTGCCCCCCGCGCTCCTGAATACGCCTCCCGCATACACCTCACTACCCGACACCGCCAGCGCATCTACCTCGTTGTTCATCCCCGACCCCAAGGCCGACCAACTACTCCCGTTCCATTTGGCAATGGAGTTGGCCGCGCTGCCCCCCGCGGTCCCGAAATAGCCGCCCGCATACACGTCGCTGCCCGACACCGCCAGCGCTCGCACATAGCCGTTCATCCCCGACCCCAGGGCCGACCAACTGCTCCCATTCCATTTGGCAATCGAGCTGGCCGCGCTGTCCCCCGCGGTCGTGAAATAGCCCCCCGCATACACGTGGCTGCCCGACACCGCCAGCGCATACACACCGGCGTTCATCCCCGATCCCAGGGCCGACCAACTACTCCCGTTCCATTTGGCAATGGAGTTGGCCGCGCTGCTCCCCGCTATCCTGAAACCGCCGCCCGCATACACGTCGCTGCCCGACACCGCCAGCGCCGACACATAGCCGACCATCCCCGAGCCCAAGGCCGACCAACTGCTCCCGTTCCATTTGGCAATGTGGGTGGCCAGGCTGCCCCCCGCCGCTGAGAAATCGCCCCCCGCATACAGGTCGCTGCCCAACACCGCCAGCGCCCACACAACGCTGTTCATCCCCGACCCCAAGGCCGACCAACTACTCCCGTTCCACTTGGCAACGTAGTTGGCCTGGCTGTCCCCCGCCGTCGTGAACCAGCCCCCCGCATAAACGTCGCTGCCCGACACCGCCAGCGCCATCACCGCGCTGCCCACCCCCCACCCCAGGGCCGACCAACCGCTCCCGCTCCATTTGGCAATGTTGTTGGCCGCGGTGCCCCCCGCCGTCGAGAAAACGCCGCCCGCATACAGGTCGCTCCCCGACACCGCCAGCGCATACACAGCCGTATTGGCGTAGCCGCCGCTCAGCCCCGAGCCCAAGGCCGACCAACTGCTCCCGTTCCATTTGGCAACGTAGTTGGCCGCGCTCTCGCCGGCGGTCGTGAAATCGCCACTCGCATACACGTCACTGCCCGACACCGCCAGCGCCCGCACCGTGCTGTTCATCCCCGACCCCAGGGGCGACCAACTGGTGCCGTTCCACTTGGCAATGCAGTTGGCCGCGCCGCCCCCCGCCGCCGTGAAACCGCCGCCCGCATACAGGTCGCTGCCCGACACCGCCAGCGCCACCACAACGCCGTTCATCCCCGACCCCAGCGCCGACCAACGGGTCCCGTTCCACTTGGCAACGAAGTTGGCAATGACATCGCCGACGGCAGTGAATTCCCCGCCGATGTACAGGTTGCCCGCCCCGTCCACCACGGCGGCCTTTACATCGCCGTCCGTGCCGGGGAGACCATCCATGCTAATCCAGTTCTCGTCGCTGAAGGTCGGGTCAATCCGCACCGGATACACCGCCCCCGCATCCTCCACCACTATGGCCAGGCGGGCGCTGGCAGGGACCCGTTCCACCGCGTTCCCCTTGATTTCAGGGACGGAGTGGAATCTGTCCCTGCCAATCACCTCAATCCGGGCAGCCAACTCTTTGCCCGTGGCATCGGTGGCGCGCAACCGGCTGTAGGCAATCTTGCGCCCGGACCGCTCTAATACCAGGCGCGCCCCGCCCGGCATCGCTTCCACCCTGGCCCCCGACACCGCCAGCCCCACCCGCAAATCGCCCTCCCCCGCCGGCTTCTCCGTCATCACAAAGTCCTGCCGCACCCCGTCCATACTCACCGAGTACTCCTCCACCAGTCCCAGCCGGACGAAGCGCACTACGTTCTCGGTCACGAAAACGGTGCCCTGGAGCGGGAGGCAGAGGGGCGGACCTAATCGCGCCAGCGTCTTGGAGAGCGGCAGTCCTCTGTCGCNNGCGACAGAGGACTGCCGCTCTCCAACACCTGGCGGCCAACTGTCTGAGCCACGATGCGGAACCGGTCGTTGACCGTGTTGCTGACGGTGGAAGTGAGCCATAGGCCATCGCGCGTGGCCTCCCCGTCCAGCCGTTGAAACCCGCAATGCAGCCGCGCCCCTTGGGCCGTCGGCGTCACTCGCGGCCCGCCGCCCTGGTAAATGGCCCCCGCCTTGGCGCCAATTTGATCCCACGGGATGGTTTTGGCTGTCGGGCCAGGCGCCGCGGCGGCTGCCTTGGCTGGAGGGTTGGGCTGGCTCGCGGCGGCCGTTGCAACGGACGCGGATACCAACGCGAAGAGATTGACGAGTGCGAGCGAGATGACATTTAGACACCGGTTTTGCATAGGAATTCCCTTCGTTTGCGAGCGATGCTGCTCAGGCATGGCGTGCCCTGAGCCCGCGGCACGGAACAGAAGTGCGCTCGCGCTGTTGCCTGAAGATGCTTGATAGTGCTCTGCGGGATCGAGAGCTCCGTAGTCACACAAAGAATCCCCCGCATAAATTATGCCGCCTCAAATGAGCCAACCTGGCGACTGGATCGCCCCACTTTTGCGTGACTACGGCACAAAATGCGTGAATACCACTCTTGTCATGGAAAGGGGGCAACCCATGCCGGTGTTCTCACTTTCTACTCTCACGGCCTGTGGCCGGCGGCGCCTCGGGGCCGAGGTGGGGCCTGACCGCAGAGGGTGGGGGGTGATTGCGGAGGTTGAGGGTTGAAGGTGGAGGGTTGAGGGACGAGACTAGCGAAAAGCTGAAACGCTGAAAGCTGAAAGCTGAAATGGCGCGCCATGCCCAAGAGTGGCACATGGGGCAACGTATGGGACTCATTCTCCCGGCAAATCAGGGCGGTCACGCACAGGAGCGGCAGCCATACGCGAGCGAGTTCTGGCTTTTGACATAGACGGCGCATCCCTCCGGCGCAGTAGAAACGCACGGACGCAAGGCTTGCGCTGGTGCAGGTGGCGAGATAAGCTTGCACCATGAGCAAGACGGAAATCCTGGCCGAGTTGCCCCGGCTGGACCACCGCGAGCGACGCGAGATTGCCCGAGCGCTGTTTGACGTCGAAGCCGATGCCCAGACGCTGGCGGATTGCGATCGTCGTGCGGACGAGCACTTCCTGATGTTCGACGCCCTGGAGGCACAAGATGCCCAGGCCAAGCGCCGGTGAGGTTTGGCTGGTGGACCTGGGGTTGGCCGCGAAGGTGCGGCCCTGCCTCATTCTGAGCGACTACCCCGCTGATGACGAACTGTAGCTGAACTCAAGCCACAGAGGGAAAGGGGCCTTCGGTGGCCGGGCCACCCAAGTCCGAAAGGCAAGGCGCGGCGCACGGACATTTATCCTTTTATTGGAGGAAAAATCGGCTTGATCTTCACCTCTATTCGAGGAGAAATATCAACAGCAGCATGGACTCAGAATGGACATTCATAGCGGGGAGACATTGCCATGAAGCAGCACACTGGCAGGCAACCCGGAGCACGCCGCAAAGGACGCATGCCTGACTCGCCGCGCGCCCATCGGCAGAAGCCCGCTTCCCCACCGTCCACCCCTCCTCGAAGGAGGGTTCAGAAAGCGGGTCACGCGTATTTCTGGACGAAGGAAGAAGACCGCCTGCTGGCCAAGGCACTGAAGTCCTGGCAGCGCACCTCGGGCCGCGAGTTGGCCAGACGGCTGGGGCGTTCGGTGGCGGCGGTTGAGAACCGGCGCCGCCACAAGTTCGGACGGGTGCAGCCGACCCCGCGGGCCTGGAAACGCTCGGAAGAGCGCTACCTGGGCATTCGAATGGACCCCGAGGTCGCCCGGCGCATAGGCCGTCACCCCGCGGTCGTGGCTGAGCACCGCCGCCAACTGGGCATTCCCGCAGTCAGACGGCGCCGGGCATGGACACGCGCAGAGGATCGGCTGCTGGGAACCATGCCGGATCCAGCCGTCGGGAAAAGGATAGGGCGTCTGGCTTCGACCGTCGGCGAACGTCGCCGCAAGCTGAGAATTACCCGCTATCCACAGGCAGGGGCCTTCACGCCTGAAGAAGACCGCTTGCTGGGCACGATGTCGGACCCCGAAACGGCCCGCCGGCTGCGCCGGTCGCTTGCCTCCGTGTTGCAACGGCGGCAGCGGCTGAAACGGCCTGCCTTCGAGCCGTGCAGACCTTGGACCCCGCGCGAAGACGCTCTCTTAGGCAAGCGGCCTGACCAGGAGGTCAGCCGCCGCCTGGGCCGCGGGCTGGCAGGAGTGATCCGGCGGCGCAGGATCCTGGGTGTTCATTTGGAGGAGTGGTCCGCGTCCAGCGCCCGGAGCGGCATCATCAGGAAATGGACGGCGGCCGAGAAGCAGTTGCTGGGGACGATGCCGGACGGGGAATTGGCTCGGAAACTGGGCCGAAGGTACCAATCCGTTTCTCGCATGCGGAACCTCCTTGAACGGCCCAGGGTTCGCCCGGCCCACCATCGGGGCTGGAAGGCGTGGGAGGATCAACTGGTGGGCGTTCTGCCGGACAGGGAAGTGGCGCGGCGCACCGGCCGCTCACTGGGGGCTGTAATGGTCCGCCGGCGGTCCAAGAGCCTGGCCCCGCCTCAGGTATTCAAGCGCTGGACGTCGAGGGAGAACAATCTGCTGGGCACACTGCCGGACGCGGAGCTGGCCGAGCGGCTGGGGCGCAGTGCCGGAGAGGTCAGGAAGCGCCGTCGCAGCCTGGGTATTCCGTTTCCAGGGGCTGTCTTCCCCGTTCGGCAGTGGACGCGGGATGAGGAGGCCCTGCTGGGCACGGACACGGACGACGCGGTGGCCCGCAAGCTGAAGCGCGGTCTCAGGGCCATTCAGCACAGGCGGGAGCTGCTGGCTGTGCCGGCGTTTGGCCGACACGATTGGACCGAGGCCGAACAACGGTTGCTTGGTACGGACCTTGACCGCGTGATCGCCCAGAAGCTGGGCCGCACCGCGGTTTCGATCTCACACATGCGCCGGCATCTGGGGTTGCCTCCCGCGATTCCGCCCGGAGCGGCACCTCGGGGAACCAAAGTACAAGCTGCCTGAGAAGTTGAGAGTTGAGGTTCGAGGTGAAGCGTTACCGCTTGATGTCTTGCCGCCGCGAAATAGTGTTCCCCCGGCACGCACTAAGCCGTGACGATGCAGCACAACCACAGATGGACCCCGATTAACACGCATACGAACTGCCTGAAGGGCGGCGTTCCCGTTTGGGCGCAAATGTCCGAATCAATGCCCTGACCGCTTGGCGGGTTTTCCAGATAGCGATGTCCAGGCCGCGGTTGCACGCGACGAGCACAGCAAAATCAATTTCGGGTGCGATGCACACGACGGTGTGCGATATTCCGTTGCTCCCGCCGTGCCAGAGACGGCGACCGGTGTCTCCAGGCTGGGCGCCTTTTGCCCAACTGGATGTGCTGATAAACCATCCGGCACGGTAAGTCACGGCGGGTCCGGCATCACCAGTTGCCAAGGAGGTTATCCCGCGCATGACCCACCCCTTAGAATAAGGTGTGGTGAGTGCGACCGCGTGCAATTCCGCAAATGTATCCGGCTTGAGCAGCGCGGCCTGGCGATGCGGATTGGCCGGATCTCCGCGCAAATGGAGCCCGATAAATTTTGCCCAATCTGTAATTGTCATGTGTGCCAGGCCGGCGGGGCCGTAGTACAATGGGAATTGCGCGGCGGGGCTGCCCGGGTCAATCGGTTTGCCAACGAACGAGGAGTGGCCCCAGGGTTGATCGGTTTTACCAGCGGTGCCCGGCTGCCCGAATCCGCCCGTGCTGATGCCCAGTGGCTGAAAGAGTCGTTCGCGCATCAGGTCTTCCCACGCACGATCAGTGAGATGTTCCAGCACTGCCCCCGCGAGAATGTAGCCGACATTGGAATACCAGTATTTGGTGCCCGGAGGGATTCCTGGCGGGCGCGAAAGGGCTTGCCTCGCGATTTCCAGGCGTTGCTGCGGCACGGTTCTCAGCCGCGCTCGAGGGGGCCGCATTAACTCGGGGCCACTGCGCAAGCTGGCGTAGGGTGCGCGAAAAAGGTTAAACACCCGACCTAGACCGTCCGGGTCCAAGGGTAAGCCGGAGCGGTGTGCGAGAACCTGCAGCAATGTCACTTTCTCCCACGCCGGGTGCATGGGCTTCACCGTGTCGGCAAAAAGTTCGCCCAATGTGGTGGTCCAATTCAACTTGCCTTCCTCGACGAGCATCGCGACGAGCGTCGCGGTCATGGCTTTGGTGGAGGAGCCAAGGTGAAATCGATCATCGAGCGTGATGCGCTCTGCGGTCCCTCTCTTTCGAACCCCGGCGGCACCTTGGGCGATGATGCGCTCGCCCCGCAGAACGGCGGTGGCCATGCCGAAACGTTCGCCTCCCCTGCCGAGTATCGATTGCAGGATGGCATCAACATTGACCGGCGCACCGTCCTCCGTCTTCCTGTCAGGCAAACCCGCTGGTTTCAATGCACTGGATTTTGGCGCTTCGCTCATTTTATATCCCGGTCGGCGGACGGACTCGAAACTTGGGACTACATCAATCGTTTGGCTTCCCGCAGGAGAATATGGTCAGACTAACAGTCGACCACGTCAACGCGTGTCCGAACGGCCGGTTTCATTTTGCCGGCTATCAGGCCGTGATGCAATACGACAGTGACTTGGCACCCGAAACCAGACGTGCTCCGTCAGGCGCATACGTTCTACCGGCTCAGGGTGCATCATTAGCGGGAGAAGGGGTCTGAATGGCGCCTAAGGCGTATATCTCTGTACCAAAGCGACTTAGCCATCAGTGAACGACGAAACCGGGTTGCGGCCACCCCGAAGCCACCCTCACCCAGGGAATGCAGAAGGTTGAATGATGAATGCAGAAAAACATCCAACGCCGAACCTCGAACCTTGAACCTTGAAAAGCCGGACAAGCCACCCTCAGGCCACCCTCAGTATACCCCTAGGCCATCTGGTAGCCAACCGGTAGGCACCCTGAAGCCACCCTCAGGCTACCCTGAGTATACCCTGAGGCTACCCCGAGTATACCCCGAGGCTACCCCGAGTATACCCCACAGCCTCCCCAAACAGTCTCCAAAGCCCGTGACCTTGTACAGCTCATGACCCTCTGTTGATGTTAACGAAAGGTGGCAGGATTTGCCGCCAAAAAGCGCATTACATAATAGACCCGAGAATAACATGACCGACTCAAACCGCATCAAACCACTCTTTGTTTCCACGATTACGCCTGCGGGAGCGAAGCCTCGTCCTGGAGGCACGCGCAGTCGGGCTCTGCCACTAAGCGCTCTCAGCCGAGTGGCTTTGGCCGCCATTGTGCTGGCGACCGGCCTGGCGTGCTCGGCATTTGGCCAGGCTAGCATTACCATAGACCTGTCTAAACCGGGCCACCGCATCTCCCCGACCCTTTGGGGTATCTTCTTCGAGGATATCAATAATTCCGCCGACGGCGGCATCTACCCGGAACTGGTCCGCAACCGCTCCTTCGAGGACTCAACCAAGCCGGAGAACTGGACCTTTGCCAACCTCGCCGGCCGCAGCGGCGCCGCCACCATCGACGAGAGCCATCCCTTGAATCCCTTCAATCGGCGTTGCCTGCGCGTCCAGGTGGATGGTCCCTTCTCGCTCGAGAACGAAGGGTATTGGGGCATGAACATCGTCGCGGGTGAAACCTATGCCTTTAAGGCCGCTGCCTGCGCTGCCGATGCCTTTGCCGGACCCGTCACCGTGAAGCTTGTCAGCGCTAGTGGTCGTGAGCTAGCTCATGGCTCCATCTCCGGTTTGTCCGCCAACTGGAAATACCACACATTCGAACTCACGGCCAATGAGAGCAGCCCTAACGCCAAATTGCAGCTTTCGGCTGGCGGCCGGGGCCTGTTGTTCCTTGACATGGTCTCCCTTCTGCCCAGGAAGACCTGGAAGAACCACGGACTGCGCGTCGATTTGACCGAAGCGCTTCAGGGGCTGCACCCGTCCTTTATGCGCTTTCCGGGCGGCTGCTGGGTCGAGGGCGACGACTTAGCCCACATGAACCGCTGGAAGAACACCATCGGCAACATTGATACCCGCACTCCGCTCTGGAATATCTGGGGCTACTTCGCCACCCACGGCCTCGGCTTCTACGAGTATCTCCAGCTCGCCGAAGACCTCGGCGCCACTNNGGGCGCCGTGCGGCTTCCGGCCATCCGGCCCCCTTTAACTTGAAGTACATGGAAATCGGCAACGAAAACGGCGGCGAAGCCTACCGCCAGCGCTGGCCGCTGTTCGTCAAAGCCATCAAAGAAAAATATCCCTACATGCAGCTCGTCGCCAATCATTGGGAAGGGAGTTACCCGAAATCACCAATGCCAGACCTGGTGGACGAGCATTACTACGAAACCCCCGAGTCGTTCATGCGGCGCTCGACCCAATACGACTCCTACGATCGTCACGGGCCGAAGGTCTTCGTTGGTGAATACGCCGTTACTCAGGGATGCGGGCAGGGCAATCTCCGCGCGGCCATCGGCGAAGCGGCCTTCATGACCGGCATCGAGCGCAACTCCGATGTGGTGCTGATGGCCTGCTATGCCCCCCTGTTCGTCAACTTGAACCACCGCGCCTGGAATCCCGACCTGATCAATTTCGACAGTTCGAAGTGGTATGGCCTGCCGGGCTACTACGTTCAGCAGATATTTAGCGAGCATCGCGGAGACGTCACGCTCCCGGTTCGAGTCGCCGCCCCGAAAGCGGAAACCGTGATCGGCAAAGGCATGGTCGGCGTCGGCACCTGGAACACCCAGGCCGAATTCAAGGACATCAAGGTCACGGCACCCGATGGCAANNTGCGCCAAACGGCCCAGAAGGAATTCGTTCGTGCTATCGCTGGCGGCCGGAATTGGACCGACTATACCCTCACCCTCAAAGCCCGCAAGCTGGCCGGCGAGGAGGGTTTCCTGGTCCTCTTCCACATCCAGGACAAGGAAGACCGCATCTGGTGGAACATCGGCGGTTGGAAAAACACGCAGAATGGCATAGAATGCGGCGAACCCCTCGACCGCAAGAACGCTCACATCGAAACTGGACGCTGGTATGACCTCCGCCTTGAGGTCATCGGCAAAAAGGTCAAATGCTACCTCGACGGTCAGCTTATCCACGACCTTGCCTACGACCGTGGCAATGGATTCCCCAGCTTGTTTGCTTCCGCTTCGAAGGACGACCGCTCGGGCGACATCATTGTCAAAGTGGTGAACGCCAACCCCAACCCGCTTGAAACCCGGCTCAACCTGGACGGCAATCCGGGTCTCATCGGGGAAGGCACCGCCGTCGTGCTTACCTCTGCCAGTGCCAGGGACGAGAACTCCCTGGCCGCACCGACTAAAGTCTCACCCATAATTGAGCCACTAAGTTTTACCGGTGCCGGATTTACTCGCTCATTTCCAGGAAACTCGTTCACTGTCCTGCGGCTCAAGAGCGGGAGATAAGCTGTCGGATCAAGCTGCAACCCTATGCCGTTGTTCATCCCATGCACAAACCCACCCCAATACTCCTCGCCATTGCCCAGCCCGGCGGTTCCACTCTCACCAGCCTCGATTGGCTGGCGATCGCTTTCTACTTCGGCATCCTGCTCTGTGTCGCCTGGTGGGTCGTCTCTCGACGCAAAGATACTGCGGCAGATTACTTCCTGGCCGGACGTAACCTTGGCTGGTGGGTGATCGGCGCTTCCATTTTTGCCTCGAACATCGGTTCGGAGCATATCGTCGGCCTGGCTGGCTCAGGCGCAAAGGATGGTGTGGCATTGGCACAATACGAACTCCATGCGTGGTGCTTGCTGGTGCTGGCCTGGGTGTTTGTGCCATTCTACATGCGTTCGATGGTGTTCACGATGCCCGAATTCCTCGAACGGCGATTCTCCACCAACTCGCGCTACGTGCTCTCTATCTCCTCTCTGCTCACCTTCATTGTCTCTAAGATCGCCGTGGGGATCTTTGCCGGCGGCGTGGTGTTCGGGACGCTGTTGCCGGAATTGCAGTTGAACGTCGGGCCTGTCCATCTTGATAGCTTCTGGATCGGCTCCGTTCTCGTGATTGTGCTGACGGGGCTTTACACCATGCTTGGCGGCATGCGAGCCGTGGCCTACAACGACGCCGTTCAGGTGGTTGTCCTCATCACTGGTTCGGCACTGCTGACGATTTACGGCCTTGTCCGGTTGGGTGGCTGGCACGAGCTCAAGGCACTTTGCGGGTCGGATATGTTCAATCTCTGGAAGCCGCTGGTGCCGGCTGGGCAAGTGGCTACCTGGGCGCCGGTGAAGGAACTCGATGCTGCCGGTTCCGTGGTGAAGCAGGCGTGGTACTTTAACGGCAATTTCCCGTGGCTGGGCATGGCTATCTGCGCCCCGGTCATTGGCCTCTGGTACTGGTGCACCGACCAATACATCGTCCAGCGGGCGCTTGGCGCGCCGAATGAAAAGGTGGCGCGTCAGGGCAGCATCTTCGCCGCGTTCCTGAAGTTGTTCCCGGTTTACCTGTTCATCATTCCGGGTCTGATCTGTTACGCACTGGCCAAGAGCGGCAAAATCCCCGCACTCACTGAGGCATTCAACCAGCCCAACGGCGCGCAGGGAGCCTTCCCGCTGCTGGTGCAGCATCTGCTGCCTCCGGGGTTGCGCGGTATCGTCGTCGCCGGCCTGCTCTCGGCGCTCATGGGTTCACTCGCCGGCGTCTTCAACGCCTGCTCGACGCTCTTCACCGTGGACATTTACGAGAAACTACGCCCCAAGGCGTCGCAGCATGAGCTCGTGCGCATGGGGCGCATCGCTACCGGAGTCATGGTGGTCATCGCCATGGCGTGGATTCCCGTCGTCAAGGGCGCTCACGGTCTCTACAATTATCTACAATCCGTTCAGGGCTATCTGGCGCCACCCATCTTCGTCGTGTTCTTCTTTGGCGTCTTCTGGAAGCGACTCAACGCCCAAGGCTGTCTTTGGGCGATGATCGTCGGCTTCGTTGTCGGCGTCTTCCGCATGTTGGTGGACACACCTTGCACTTTGAACCCGGACTTCCACTACCGCGAAGGCTCCTTGTTCTGGATCGTCAACAACATCAACTTCCAGTATTTCAGCATCCTGATCACGATTATCTCAGCGGTGGTCATGGTGGGGGTAAGCTACCTGACCTCGCCCCCGGATGAGCTGCAGATCAAGGGCCTGACCTTCGCCACCGCTTCGGCCGAAGACAAAGCCCGGACCCGTGCCAGTTGGGGAGCCAAGGAAGTAGTGGCTTCCCTCGTCGTGCTGGTCTTCATCGTCGGCGCGTACCTGTATTTCCGGGGTTAAACTGCACTTTAAGAAAGTGCAGGGTCCCTGCAGAATAGGGTTGTTTCTTCACTCGGGAATCAGCATTTTGGCGATGCTTGTTTGAGAAGGTTTCGTTCTATTCCGACCTTTTCCTCTCAAGTCGTTATTTTAGAATTTGTTGGGCGCTTGGCGCAGTGGTTAGCGCGTCTCGCTTACACCGAGTAGGTCGGGGGTTCGAATCCCTCAGCGCCCACCAGCCCTTTGCGGGGAAATCCGAAACCCGAAATCCGAAGGCCGATAGTAAGGTAATTGGCAACACCGGTCACGTGTTGCCAATCACCGGCTTCTTCCAAATCGGCACGACGCGTTTCAGCTCATCGATCAGCCATTGGCAGGCGGCGAAGGCTTCGCCCCGGTGCGGGGCGACGACTTCGACCCACAGGGAAGGCTCATTTGCCTTCACCAGGCCGACGCGGTGAACGAGCCGCACGGATTCAATCGGCCAGCGGCGGGCCGCCTCGTCCAGCAGCAGGTTGATCTGGTGCTCCGCCATGCTTTGGAACACTTCGTATTCGAGCGCGCTGATGCTTGCATTCCCTTCCGTGCCGCGGACGACGCCCAGGAAGCAGACCACCGCGCCCATGCCTTGCGACATCACCCTCTGCGAGAGCAGCGCGGGCTCATCGATCGGTTCGGCGGTGATGGTTACCAGCTTCTTCATGCTGCCATCGGACTAACCTCCTTGAACGGGCGGGAACAGTGAGACTTCTTCGCCCTCGCTCAAGACGTAAGTGCGGGGCTGGTAACCGACGCCTACCGCCATCAGGGCCGCTTTCTGCATTACGCCCAGCTTGGGGAAACGGACTGCCAACGCCTTGAAGAGGTCGTCGAGCGTGCTGCCGTCGGCCAGTTCTTCAGTGAGCCTGGCGCACCCGGTCAGGTCCTTGAAATAGGAGTAGAAGCAAACCGTGACGCGCATCCTGCCAGAACTTCCCAAGTGAGAGCCAATTGTCAACCCTTGCGCCGCGCGCCGGCTCGCTTGGGGCTCGCCGGTTTGGGCGGTTGGGGGGACTGCTTGTAAACGTCCGGATGCAGTACCCCGACGAACGGCAGATTGCGGTAGCGCTCGGCGAAGTCCAGTCCGTAGCCCACGACGAAGTAGTCGGGAATCTCGAACCCCACATAGTCCGCCTCGATGTCTTCCACGCGGCGCGCGGCCTTGTTCAGCAGCACGCACGTTTTGATACGGCGCGGCTTAAGGGCGCGAAGCTTGCCCATCACACGGACAAGCGTCTTGCCGGTGTCGAGGATGTCATCCACCAGCAGCACGTCGCGCCCGCGCACGTCGAGCCGCAGCTCCTTGGTAATGACGAGGTTCCCGGACTCGGTGCCGGCGCCGTAGCTGGAAACGCCGATGAAGTCCAGCCGCAGGGGCAGCGACAGGTTCCGAATCAGATCGGCCAAGAACAGCACCGTCCCGTTGAGCAGCGAGACGACCACCATTTCCCGCCCGGTGAAATCACGCTCGATGCCGCGGGACATGCGCCGGATGCGCTGCGCGATTTCGTCCTCGGTGATCAGGATGCGTTCGACCTCCTTGCGCCAGCGCGTGGGGACGCGGACGGGGGAATCGGCGTGAGCTGCGGGGGCGGGGGCTCTCATAGATTCAGGGTGTTAAGGGGCCACCTCGGCTCGCTGGGCCGGTCTGGCTCGCGGGTTCGGCGGCCTCAGATGTGTTTGGAATCGTGCTCATCCTTCACGGTGTAACCGGACTCCTGGCGCTGGAAATTGACTTTGTTCTTTTGGATGTAGGCTTTAAACACGTCGTCNNTCGGCAATTTCCTGGGACATGGCCCGGCAGTAGTTGAGCAGCCACTTGGTTTTATCCTCAACGCTCATGCCTTCCATCTGGACGCCGATGCGCTCGTTTAGAGCCTTCTGCATCCGAAACAGTTCGTGAAGCTGGTCTGGTTGTTCCACGAGCAGAGGATTCGGCTGGCGTGGACGAGAAGCAAGGCGAAATGATGCCAATCGAACTTTGCCCTTTGAACGGCGGGGCTGGGGCCGTATAAAGGGAGTCATGCTAACGTTGCCGGTATTGTTGTCCAACGGCGGGCCGGTGCTGTGGTTGCTCCTGCTCGTCAGCGCGGTAGCCGTCGTGGTCTTCATCGAGCGGTTTCTGCATTGTCACCGCGCCCAGATTAACTCGACTGAGTTCCTCAATGGCGTGCGCACGGTTCTCAAGCGCAACAACGTGGTCGAAGCCCTGTCGATCTGCGATGCCACCCCCGGCCCGGTCGCGCGGTTGGTCAAGGTCGCCATCCTGAACCGGGACCACGGACGGGAGCGGGTGCGGGAGGCGCTGGAAGAAGCGGGTGCGGCGGAAGTGCCGCGGCTCGAAGAGAAGCTGAATTTGCTCGCGACGATTGCGCAATTGGCCCCGCTGATCGGCCTGCTGGGCACGGTGCTGGGCTTCATTCAGACTTTTGGCCGGATGCAGGAGGCCGGATTGAACGCGCACGTCGGCCAGCTTTCTGCCGGGGTTTGGCAGGCCCTGATTTGCGCGGCGGCGGGCCTGGCGGTGGCGATTCCCGCGCACGCCTGTTACAACTACCTGGTCAGCCGCATCAATTCCATCGTGCTCGACATGGAACGTTCCGCCACGGAAATCGTCCAGATCGTCACCGAAGGCGTTAAGCCCAAGCCGACGCCATGAGATTCCCCCGCAATGCGCGCATTCTCCGGAGCCAATTGGACGCGGCCCCGTTTGCGGCGGTGTTTTTCCTGCTGGTGATCTTCATGATGCTGGGGTCGCTGGTTTATACTCCGGGGGCACGCCTGGAATTGCAGCTTCCCCAGGCCAATGGTTTGCCGGGCACGGACAAGCCGACGGTCTCGGTAGCCATCGACGCCGACGGGCGGCTCTATTACGAAAATCAGTGGATCGAGGAAAGCAACTTGCAGCGCCGGTTGAAAGCGGTCGTCAGCAAGTCGGCGGAGCCGTTGACGCTGATCGTGGAGGCCGATAAGGAGGTTAGCTACGAGAAATGTCTGCGGCTTGCCCTGTTGGCGCGGGAAGCGGGCATTTCGGAAGCCTTGCTGGCCACGCTGCCGCGCCCCAACGCCACTCCCCCGCCGCGTTCCCCGCAATGACCTCCGCGCTGGTTGAACCGCGGCCCTGGTCGCGCCGCCGCTGGTGGGGCATGGTCGGGCTCGTCTTCGGTGTCCAGCTCGCTCTGATTTTCTGGCTGGGCGAAACCTCCTTGGCGCACCGGCGTCCGGCCGCGCCGGGCCTCACTCTCAAGTTGGCCGGAAGCGCTTCCGCCGAACTGCTGGCGTTGCATGATCCCACGTTGTTTGCCCTGCCGCATAAACAGGAAATGCCCACGCCGACGTGGTGGCGGACGCCACAGCCGGAATTGCATGAGTTCGCCTGGCCTGAGCCGACGAACCACCCGCACCTGGCCATTGACCAGCTTGGCACCGCCTTCAACCGGTTGGCGGAAACGAACGCTTTTGGCCCGCTGCCGCTGCCCGCCAAGCCCCTGCCCGAGCTGACCCTGCCCGAACTGCCCCCGTTGGCAATTTCCGCGCCGCGCTCGACCTTGCGCTTGGAATGGGACCAGGCCCCGCGGCGGCTCCTGACGCCGCTCGAACTGAGTTCGCAAGAGAACCCGGAAATCCTAAGCAACAGCGTGGTTCGGATCGTCGTCGAGGCCGAGGGCAGGCCGGCATCGGTCGCGTTGCTTTCGGGCAGCGGTTCCAAGGCGGCGGACCAGCAGGCCCTCGAGCTAGCCAACGCCGCGCGGTTCGAGCCGCTGAATCGTAATCCGGCAGGAACCTCACCCAGCCCGGTGGCGTCACTGACCTGGGGCCGGATGATTTTCCAGTGGCACACGATTCTGCCGCTGAACACCAACGCCCCGGCGGCAATTCCCTGAAGGATTGAGCATGTCCATCCCGAGCCTGCTTTTTACTTACGTCGTTGTCCTCCTGGCTGGTCTTGCCGGGGTGGGCATTTACTCCGAGCTTCGCCGGCGGCGCTTCGAACCGTCCCAAAGCGAAGATCACATCTTCCGCTGCGGCCGCTGCGGCTATGTTTATACCGACGATCCGGACGTAGACCGTTCCCGTTGCGCGCAATGCGGACAGATGAACAAGGCCATCGAGTACTGACGGCGCGGGAGGGAGGGGGTGTTGGAGTGCTGGAGTGTGGGAGTGTTGGGCTCAGCTTTACCCGAAAGCACGATGGCTGGGCACTTCGAATTCCGAAGGCCGAAAGAAGGCCGAATTCCGAATTCCGAAGGCCGAGCCGCAGCCTTTGCCTGTGGTGCGTCGCCAAGATGGCCATCTCGACCAGAACGCCGTTTAGTTCGAGTGGCAAATCCAGCCGGCATCGCGATTTCGGATTTCTTTCGGATTTCGGTTTTCGGATTTCGTGGTGTGCGGCGAGCATAGTCTCGGGTAAGGATGAGAGTGTTGGGGCGGCTGGGGCAGGCGGAGCTGCATTTCGCATCACTCCACTACTCCAACACTCCACTCCCCCGCATCCGTCAGTTTCCCGTCTTCAGCTCCACCACATCGTGGGGCGCGGCTTCGCGCTGGCCGGCGGGGCTGACGCGGATGAAGCGGGCTTGTTCGCGCAGTTGCGCGAGGTTGGCAGCACCGAGGTAGCCCATGCCGGATTGTATCCCGCCGATCAGTTGCGCCAGGACGCGGTCTAGCGAGCCGCTTACTTCTTTCAACGCCTCGACGCCTTCCGGCGCGACTTTGCGCGTCGGATCAGTCGTGTGGCCATACCGCGCCGCCGAGCCTTCTTTCATCGCCGCCAGGCTGCCCATGCCGCGGTACTTCTTGTAGAGCTTGCCGCCAATGTCCATCACCTCTCCCGGCGCTTCCGTGCAGCCGGCCAGGATGCCGCCGCACATGACCGCATGGGCGAGCGTGAGCGCCTTCACGATGTCCCCCGACTTGGTGATGCCGCCATCGGCGAGGAGAGTGACCCGCTTCTTCTGCGCGGCCCGCGACGCCACGTAGAGCGCGGTGAGCTGAGGAATGCCGACGCCGGCCACGATGCGCGTTGTGCAAATCGAGCCGGGGCCCTGACCGACTTTAATGGAGTCGGCACCGCAGCTTGCGAGGAACTCCACGCCCGCCGCGCTGCTCACGTTGCCGGCGATGAGGGGCAATTTGGGAAACGCATCGCGCAGCATCCGCACCGCATCACCCACTCCCCGGCTGTGGCCGTGCGCGGTTGAGACGGCCACCACGTCCAGGCCGCGCTCGACCAGCGCGCCGACGTGGGTCAGGATGCGTTCGCGATCCAGCTCGCCAAACGCGTTCCGGGTGGCGGAGACCGCCGCTCCGCAAAGGAGACGGAAATTCGCGTCGCGCGCCGGCTTGAACTGCGCGTTCCGCTCCTGCGTGATGCGCTCGACATCGCTCATCGTGAACAGGCCGTGCAGCCGGTCCTGGTCGTCCACTACCAGCAGCTTGTTGATGCCAGGGTGGTCGGTGAAGAACTTGTCGGCCTTGGCAATGGGATCGCGGCCCAGTTCCTTTTTGTTGAGCGTGTGGACCTGGGCGCGCGGCGTGAGCGCGTCCGCGATCTTGCGTTTGGCGTAACGCGGTTTCACGACATGGCCCGAGAGCAGCCCCACCAGCTTGCCCTGGCCGTCCACGACCGGAAAGGTGCTAAAGGCAAATCGCTTCTTGGCTATGAGCTCCAGCACCTCTCCGATCAACTGCTCGGGCGCCACTTTGATGGGCTCCTGGATCAGGCCGTGGACGTTGTTCTTTACCCGGCTGACCTCCGAAAGCTGCTCCCGCTCCGGCATGTTGTAATGGATGATCCCCAGCCCGCCGTTGAGCGCCAGCGCGATGGCCATGCGCGACTCGGTCACCGTGTCCATGTCCGCCGAGATCACCGGGATGTTAAGCTGCAGACCCTCGGCGAGCGTGGTATCCAGTTGTGTGTCGCGGGGCAGGACTTCCGAGTAAAGCGTCGCGAGCGTGACGTCGTCGTAGGTCAGCCCCAGGTTGCTATAGGCGGGGAAAAAGGCGTCCGCCGGTTTGTAGAACTTGGAATCGAGGCTGTCGGATTCTTTGGTCGCTGGCATGTCAGAACGTGCCAGACGCGGACTGCTTTAGGCAAGCCAAAACGCGCCAACGGAAGGCACGGAATTGTGCCGCCAATCGCCGGACGCCTGGATCGGAAATCCGAAGCCCGAAGGCCGAATTCCGAAGGCCCAAGCCGCACCAGCCCCACTTGAGCCGTAACAATTCAGCACAACCACGGATGGACACAGCGCGATTCCGCCGCAACCGAAGATAGCAAATAGCCAATGGCAAATAGCCGATGTGCGGGGGCACAAGAGATTTGCGCAGGCTGCGCAGACTTTGATGGATAGTAGTACAGATGAATACAGATGAGGCCTGCTCAAAGCCTCTCTTTTCCATAGTGGAAATCCGTTCACCGGACAGCGACCCAGAGCAAGGCGAAGCAAGACCGGGGTTCGGCCCTCAAAATCTGTGTTCATTTGTATTCATCTGTGGTTCTCTTCTGCCTGGAGCCGGCATAAGGCTGGTTGGCTCACTTGCATTTTTCGGGCGGTTTTTTGGTTTGGGCGGCTCTTTAATAGTGAAGCGATAATGACGGACAGCCAACAATTGCTGGCAGACTACGCTGCCAACGGCTCGGAGCGGGCATTCCAGGAATTGGTCGCGCGCTACGTTGACCTCGTGTATTCCACCGCCATCAGGTTGGTGGATGGCGACGCACACCGGGCCAAGGACGTGGCCCAAATGGTATTCCTGGACCTGTCCCGCATGGCGGCCAAGCTTTCCCCAAACTCCAGGTTGGGCGGCTGGCTGCACCGGCACACCTGTTTTGTGGCCAGGACCGTCATGCGCGGCGAACGGCGTCGCCAAGCCCGTGAAAGGCAGGCCATGGAAATGAGCGCACTCAACAACCACCCTGATACGGCCCTGGCCGAGATCGCTCCGGTTCTGGACGAAGCCATCAACGAGCTGGGGGCGGACGATCGTGACGCCATCCTGCTGCGGTTCTTCGAACGGCGGAACCTGCGATCGGTCGGCGAGGCGTTGGGCACCAGTGAGAATGTGGCCCAAAAGCGGGTGACGCGTGCCGTGCAGGAGCTGGCCACGATGCTCAGGCGACGGGGCTTTGTTCTGCCCGCGGCGGCACTGGCGACCGGCCTGGCCGCCGGGGCGGTTACGGCTGCGCCCGCCGGACTGGCCTTAAGCATTACCGGAACCGTCTTTGGCGGCGCTGGGGCGGCCGGAGGCATCGGCTCAACTACCGCCAAAGTGGCAGTGCTGGCTAAGCTCAAGCTCGGGATTGTCGGCGCCCTGGTAGTCGCCGGTGCAGTGACCGCGATCTTCCTGCAACACTCATCCAAGGCGAAGTTGCCTGATGAAAGCGCGGTGGTGCAGCCGCAGCCCGATCAACCGGAGACAGCGAATATTCCCGACTCCCAACCCGCCAACCCGGAGATCGCGAAGCCTGCTGGGAACGATCTACCGCGGCGAGAGCCAAGAGTGAGGATCGCGGCACCTCCAATCGTCAGGCCAAGGGTTGAGCCGGTCAGGCAGCCTGCAAGACAAAGTGTTCTGGTGCCGGAGACGAGCGTGTCTGACAATCCGGGCCTCCTAACCGGGCGGTTTTCTGCCAGGTCAGGAAGCAGGGTTAGAATTGAGGGCACTTCCAACCTTCACGATTGGCAAGTGGAGAGTCCGTTCGTTGGCGGGACCCTGGAAATCGGACCGGGCTTTCCGTTGGAACCAGGCCAGGCCTTAGAACCGGGTCCGGTTCAGGCACAAGCGGAAGTGTTCATCCAGGTCCAGACCCTTAAGAGTGTCGAAAAGGACGGCCGGCCATACAGCGATAAAATGGACGAGATCATGTATGCGAGCATGAGGGAAGATTGGAATCCCAAAATCCTTTTTCATCTGGTGGAGATGTCATTAGAAGGCGCTACCAACTATAACGGGGTTCTCCAGTATAAATTTGAGTCCCGCGGCGAACTGGTGGTAGCCGGAGTTACGAACGAAATCACCATGCCGGTGTTCGTTCTGCCGCTGGGTGGTGGCAAGCTCAAGATCTCAGGCGGCATATCCCTCAAGATGACCTCGTTCGAGATTGATCCGTCGGCGCCGAGAATTGCCCTGGGGTTAATCAAGACCGGAGACGATGTGAGCATCCAGTTTGACTGGGTGGTTGCAGCGAGGAGCGTGCCCTCCAGGCCGGCCCAAGACAGATTGGTGCCGCTCGTCCTGGACTTGCCCGCGCCCGCCTTCAAGGGCACGCCCAAAGACCTGAAGCTCGGCCCCAACGTCGAGCCGCTCTCGGACAAGCCCCGTGCGCCAATGATGGTCCCGCCCGGCCTGACGAACATCGCGCCCGGCAGCAAAGTGAAGTGCAGCGATAAGAACGTCCCCACCGACAGTCTGGCCAAACTCACCGATGGCGACAAAGAGGCATCCGACCAGAACATCCTCTTCCTGGGGAAAGGCAGGCAATGGGTGCAAATGGATTTCGGCAGCCCGCAGCAGCTCGTCGCCCTGGTGATCTGGCACGCCCACAACTTGGCCAAGGTCTATCACGACGTCATCGTGCAGGTCTCCGATGACCCGGACTTCGTCGGGAACGTCCGCACGGTCTTCAACAACGACGCGGACAACTCCTCCGGCCTGGGTGTCGGCAAGGGTCGCGAATACATCGAGACCTGCGAAGGCAAGCTGATCAACGCCAAAGGGGTCAAGGCCCGCTACATTCGTTTCTACTCCAAAGGCAGCACCGAAAGCGCTCTCAACGAATACGCCGAGATCGAGGTTTACGGCCGGCAGGCGAAGTGACAATCCAGACGGCCGGCCTCCGCTTTCTGTTTGCGTCTGGTAGAGCGCAGGACAAGACTCCGCCATGCGCCGCCACGTCTTGAACACCATCCTCGCGTTATTCGTGTTAGCAGTCGCATGGAATCCAGCCAGTGGCGCCTCGCTGCAACGGCTTGAAGAACGCGAGTTTGGCAAGATGCCGAATGGCACGGCGGTGAAGCTCTTCACGCTGCGCAATGGCAGCGGCATGTCTGCGAAGATCATGACTTACGGCGCGATCCTGACTGAGCTGCGAGTGCCTGATCGGCACGGGGTCGCTACGAACGTCGTCCTGGGCGCCGACACCCTCGAGCAGTATCTTAAAGGGTTTCGGGCTCCGGCGGCCATCATCGGGCGGGTGGCCAATCGCATCGCCGGCGCGCGGTTCACCCTGGATGGCGTGGAATACAAACTGGCCGCCAATAACGGGCCTAACCACATTCATGGCGTATTTGACAAGCGCGTCTGGCAGGCCAAAGCGCTTCCGCCCGGCGAAGGGCGAGCCGCCATCCAGCTCACTTACCTGAGCCAGGACGGGGAGGACGGTTACCCGGGCAACGTGACCGTGAAATTGACTTACACGCTTAACGACGGCAACGAATTGCGCCTGGATTATGAAGCGGCCACCGACCGGGCCACACCCATCAATCTGACCAGCCACGCCTACTTCAACCTCGCTGGCGGCGGCGACGTGCTCGACCACGAGTTGTGGCTGGCGGCCGCTCGTTACACGCCCACGGACGACGCCTTGATTCCTACGGGCCAAATCGCGACCGTGAAGGGAACGCCGCTGGATTTCACCACACCGACCCGCATCGGCGCGCGCATCGCGCAGCTTTATCCGAAACCGGGCGGCTACGACCACAACTTTGTCCTGGACCGCGAAGGTGGGCAGCGTGCGCCGGTCCCGCTCCCCCAGAACGTCGGGGAGAGAAGGCCCTCAGAAACTCCCGTCGCGCCCGGGAACGGGAAGCCGCTCGTGCTGGCAGCTCGTGTCCGGGAGCCGGTGAGCGGGCGCGTGATGGAAGTGCGCACGACGGAACCGGCCGTGCAGCTTTACACCGGCAATCACTTGAAGCACGCAGCTCTCTGCCTGGAAACGCAACATTATCCGGATTCGGTGCATCACCCGGGCTTTCCCTCCACGATTCTCCGCCCCGGCGAGACCTTCAGCAGCACTACCACCTTTGCCTTTTCGGTGAAATGAAGCGTGGTCTCCGTTGGAGTGGCCGGCAGGAGTCATCGGGTTGAGCTAGCGCGTGGGGTGTGCGTGGGCAGGGGTCGTGGGCTAACGGAACACCCTAGAGATGAAGTGCCGCGCCCCTTTGCGGAAGGTGTCGTCAGCAACGGCGCAGGGGCTGGTCGTGTAAGGAGTGTTCTCGGCGAGTGCCCGTTTCAGGCTTTGCGTGAACGCTCGCGCAACCAGGCCGCGTAACTGGCTTCATCCAGTTCACGCGATGCCAAAGCCAGGGTTTTCAGTGCAGCCTCCGCTTCGGAAGCCGTAAAGCGCCTGCCGTTCAACTCCAGGAAAAGAATCGCCTCGGTGAAACCGATCCGCTTGTTGCCGTCCACAAAGGGGTGATTGCGAATTAAACCAAAGGCATAGGCAGCCGCCAGATCGAACAGGCTCGGTTGGCCGTACGCGAAGAGTTGCTGTGGCCGCGCCAGGGCGGAGTCGAGCAGCCCGGCGTCCCGAATTCCACTCAGGCCGCCGAACTCAGCCAGCAGCCGTTCCTGCAAAGCCAGCACGGTCTCGCGCAACAGCCACTGCGGCTCCTTCATTTACTTGGCGAGTTCGCGCAGGGTGTTGCGGTAGCGACGTATGACACCCTCAGCGGCCTTCATCTGTTTGGCAAACTGCTCGCGGCCCGCGGTGGCGGGCGTCACCCGCAGACCACCTTCCGGCGTGTCGGTGAGAGTGACGGTGTCACCCTCTTCGACGTTCAAGCGAGCCAGGGCCTCCTTCGGCAGCACGACGCCCACCGAATTGCCGACTTTGCGCAGTTTCAATTCCAGCACCATGAGCGCAAGGTAACCACAAACGTTATAACAAGCAAGGCCGGCTCTATTGGCTGGTGATCTCGTGCCAGGCGGTGATGTCAGCTTTGAGGTTCTCGGTCACATCGCCTTTGACACTAAAGCACTGCAAGCCCACGGGGCCGTGGTAGCCGGCGGCCTGGAGCTTCTTGATCCACCTAGCGCTGTTTTAGCGATTGGCACTTCGCGCCTGGACTGGCATATACTCCAGTCCGAAATTTGAACAGATGTCTGTGGGCGCGATAAATAGGATTGTTTGGTTGCTGATGGTGGGTCTGGCCGTGGTTGGCTCGGGCTGCTCCATCAAGCACCTGGCTGTCAACAAAGTCGGCAATGCATTGGCGGGCAGCGGGACGAGCTTTGCGTCCGATGATGACCCGGAGTTGGTTAAGGCCGCGGTGCCGTTCAGCCTCAAGCTCATGGAGAGCTTGCTCAACGAGAGTCCGCGCCACGAAGGGCTGCTGTTGGCCGCCTGCAGCGGCTTTACGGAGTATGCCTATGCGTTCATCCAGCAGAATGCCGATGAGATGGAGGACAAAGACCTGGCGGCAGCCGAGGAAATGAGAGGGCGTGCCCGGCGTATGTATCTGCGCGCGCGGAACTATGGCGTGCGCGGGTTGGAGGTCCGGCACCAGGGTTTTGAGAAGGCGCTGCGGGCCGACCCGAAACAAGCCGTGCGCGTGGCGGCGGTGAAAGATGTGCCGCTGCTTTACTGGACGGCGCTTTCCTGGGCGGGCGCGATCTCGCTGTCCAAAGATGACCCCGACTTGATAGCCGAGATGCCGGGGGTCGAGGCCATGATGGATCGGGCGCTGGCATTGGACGAGGCGTACGGCGACGGCGCCATTCACACCTTCCTGATCACCTACGAAATGAGCCGGCCGGGAGGAACGGGAGATCCCGCCGCGCGGTCTGCGAAGCATTACGAACGGGCGCTGGAGCTCAGCAAGGGATTGCAGGCGGGGCCGATGGTTTCCTTCGCCGAGGCGGTGTGCATGCAGAAGCAGGACCTGAAGCAGTTCGAGGCCTCGCTCCAACAGGCGCTCTCGCTCAACCTTGAGGTCAAACCGGAGTGGCGATTGGTCAACCTTGTGATGCAACGCCGCGCCAAATGGCTGCTGTCGCGCACCGACCAGCTCTTCCTGCGCTCCAGTCCGGCCGAGAGCACGGACACTAAGTAATCTTATCCATTTCATGAAACAACGACTCTGTTCTATTGCACTATTGCTCGGCCTGACCTTGGCCGCGCCGGGCCTCCATGCCGCCGATAAAGTCATCAAGTTCAAGCTCGGCACTCTCGCGCCGGCCGGCACTTCCTACCACAAGAGCCTGCAGGCTATGGGCGAGAAGTGGCGCAAGGCTTCGAACGGCACCGTGCAACTGGTCATCTTCCCCGGCGGCACGCAGGGGAGCGAGGCGGACATGGTGGGCCTGATGCAGACGGGCAACCTGGATGCCGGTTTGCTCACGACCGGCGGGCTCTCGGAAATCGATCCCGGCGCCCTGGCCATGCAAGTGATGCCGATGTTCTTCCGCAACCTGGATGAGATGGACTACGTGGCGCAGAAGCTGCGTCCGCAGCTTGATGCGCGCCTGCTGGCCAAGGGATACGTCGTTCTGTTCTGGAGCGATTCCGGCTGGGTGCGGTTCTTCTCCAAGTCGCCGGTGTTGCATCCGGATGACTTGCGGAAGCTGAAGGTTTTCTCGGGGGCGGACAGCGCCGCCGCGTATGATTTGTGGAAGGCCACCGGGTTCAGCCCGGTATCCCTGGACGCGACGGGCATCCCACAGGGCCTATTGTCGGGCACCATCAGCGCGGTTCCGACCGTGCCGATCTTCGCGCTGGCCGCGCAGTTGGACAGCCAGGCCAAGTACATGTTGGAGTTGAACTGGGGACCTCTGGTAGGCGCGGCGGTCGTGCGTAAGAAGACGTGGGACCGCGTTCCGGCCGCCGCTCGCGAAGCGATGCTCAAGATCGCCGCGGAAACGGGGCAGCAGGTCAAAGCGGCCGGCCGCGCGGAGAGCGATGCCGCCGTCGCCGCGATGGTCAAGCGGGGGCTCAAAGTGCAGAAGGTGACGCCCGAAGTGGACGCCGAATGGCGCTCGGTAATCGACAAGGTGCAGGATCAAATCCGGGGCAAAGTCGTGCCCGCAGACCTGTTTGACGAAGCGCAGCGGTTTGTGAAAGACTATCGGGCGGCCGGCGGCAAAGGAGTTGAGAAGAAATGAAAGGGGCCTCAGCCCAAGCGGGGGCTTTTTCGGGGCTTCGGGCTTCGGCCTTCTTTCGGCCTTCGGCCCTCGAGATTCGGATTTCCCGAGCCACGCGCCTTCTCACTGCAACCGCACGAGGAGAGAATCTTCCGTGAGCAGCAGCCCCGCTCTCACCCCAGACCTAGTTGGTTCGCCCGAGGCAACGACGCTCTCCCGCCGGCGGCGCCTGTTCTGCCAGGCCGAGAACCTACTGCTGGTAATTCCGTTGGCGGCTATGCTGCTGCTGCCCGTCGTGGAAATCATCCTGCGGACGGTGTTCAAGACCGGCGTCTCGGGTTCCAGCGCCATTGTGCAGCACCTGACGTTGATTGTGGGGATGCTGGGCGGGGCCATCGCGGCGCGGGACCGGCGGCTGCTCGCGCTCTCCCCGGTGCAAACCCTGTTGCACGGGCGGGCGAGGACGGCGGCGCAGATATTCAGCAGCGGCTTTGCGGCAGCGATCACCTTCTTCCTCTTCCTGGCCAGCCTGCAATATGTGCTGGAGATGAGGCCGCTGGGCAAGACCCTCGTCTATGGTATCCCGGTCTGGATTATCCAGCTTATCCTGCCCATCGGTTTTGCACTGGTCCTGTTGCGCCTGCTCTGGCACGCCTCGGAGAAATACGGCGGGCGAGCGCTGGCGTTCGCGCTAGCCGCGGCAGCGGTTGGCATAGCGATCTGGGCGCCCGTGTCCCCGGAACGGCTGATGATTCCGGCGCTGGTGGGCTTGGTGCTGGCGACGCTCCTGGGCGCTCCGGTGTTCACCGCCCTGGGCGGCGCGGCGCTGATCCTCTTTTGGGGCCACGACCTGCCGATCCAGGCTGTGCCGCTCAAACACTACAGCCTCACGACCAATAACATGCTGCCCAGCATTCCCATCTTCACGCTGGCGGGCTATTTCCTCGCCGAGGGCGGGGCTTCCAAACGGCTGGTGCGGGTGTTCCAAGCGCTGGTCGGGCAATTCCGTGGCGGCCCGGCCATCGTTACGGCCCTGGTGTGCGCCTTCTTTACCTCGTTCACCGGCGCGTCTGGCGTCACGATTCTTGCGCTGGGCGGCGTGCTCATGCCCGTCCTGCTGGCGGCGCGGTATTCCGAACGCAACGCGCTCGGTCTGCTGACCGGCGCCGGGTCGCTCGGGATGTTGTTCCCCCCGTGCTTGCCGCTGATTCTCTACACAATTGTCGCCAACCACAGCGCGCATGCCGACCTGACGATTAAGGAGATGTTCCTGGGCGGCATCGGCCCCGGGGTCCTGCTGGTCGCCCTGACCGCCTGGTGGGGAATTCGCAAAGGTCCCAAGGAGGCAGCCGATCGTCCCGTCTTCAAATGGTTGGAGGCCGGGGCCGCGCTGTGGGATGCCAAGTGGGAAATGCTGATCCCGGTGGTGGCCATAGTCTCGCTGTTCTATGTGCCAACCACCGTCGAAGCCGCCGCGGTGACCGCCACGTATGCGCTCCTGGTAACCACCGTGATTCATCGGGATCTGCGTCCCTTCAAAGACTTGCCGCGCGTCATCACCGAGTGCGGATTGCTGGTCGGCGGAGTGCTGCTGATCCTGGGTGTAGCACTCGGCTTCACCCATTACCTCGTGGACGCCCAGCTTCCCGACAAGATGGTCGGGTGGGCCACCCAGATGTTAGGCTCGAAGTGGCTCTTCCTGTTGGGACTGAACGTGGTGCTGCTGTTCGTGGGCGGGCTGGTTGAAATCTACGCCGCGATCATCGTGGTAGTGCCCTTGCTGGTGCCGTTGGGCGTGGCGTTTGGTCTGGACCCCATCCACCTCGGCATCATCTTCCTCGCCAATATGGAGCTCGGGTTCCTCTGCCCGCCGGTCGGTTTGAACCTGCTGCTCTCCTCCTACCGCTTCAACAAACCGATGGCCGAGGTCACCCGCGCCACTTTCCCGATGCTGCTGGTCCTCTTGGTGGGCGTGCTGCTGATTACCTACTTCCCGCCGCTGACGACGTTCCTGCCGCACTTGTTCAGGTAAGCGGCCGGGTTGTCTCCGAGCCGGCGCTGGAGGGACCCCTTTAAGATACCGGAGTGGTTGCCTACCGCTTCCGGATCACCACGCCTGCAACACCCTTGTAGGGCACTTTGGCCAAGGAAGCCGAAAGATAGTGGGGATTGCGGGCTTTCGGGGAAGAGAAGCGAAGAATAAGGCTGAACGCTAGAGGCTAAAGGCTGAAGATTGAACGCGGAACCAGGAAATCGGATGGAAAAGGGCAGATCTCGAACAACCCGGGCGGTAGCCAAGGTGGATGGCGGCAGGCAGGAGTAAGAGGTCGGGGGTCAGCCGCCCGGTGGCAGCGCAGTGGCCACCAACCGCCGGAGCACATTGCCCCAACCGACAATTAGCTTGTTAGCGCGCAGGAACAGGGTGGGGCCGACGGGCGGCTGATCGAACTTGCCGGTGTAGAGGAGGCCGGCAACGATCCGCTCGGAAACCTGGGAATATTCCGGCGGCAGGTCAACCTGAGCCAGGCCCCGATTCGCCAGGGCGACGTTGATCTTCACAAAGAGGAGGAACCCCGTCAGAGGGCCGCATTGCTGGAGGCGGGGCTTGGACTTCTTGGTCCTGGCAACCGCGCACCAAATGACGCGCTGCTCCTCGGTGAGGGTGCGCCAACGGGCGGAGACGGCGCCGAAAGTCCCGCGGACCGCGACCTGGGCGGGGGTGCGGGGGTTGAACGGGATGAAGGCCGGGTAAGAGTACTGGCCGTAGCGATTGCTCTGCCAGACCCTGTTCCCCCGCTTGCCTGATCTCGGGATGTCCAGGACTTTCATAACCGATCTGGTGGTATTTGTAGCACTCCCCGCGAAAGCTGTCATTAACATTTTTTGATAGATTTGCTGGAATACGGTAGCCCTGGCAAGGGTCGGCTTGCCAGTTGCGGCGCTTTGCGGGATACTGCGGCTGGCATGAGCACAAACCGGTCACACCTCCAGTTGCCGCCGGCACAGGTCGCGGAGTTTTGCCAGCGGCATCATATCCGCAAGCTCGCCGTGTTTGGCTCGGTGCTGCATGGCGACGCCCGGCCCGACAGCGATCTCGACGTCTTGGTAGAATTTGAGCCGGGGCATGTGCCGGGCCTGTTTCGACTGGCGGGAATGGAGCTCGAACTGTCTGCGCTCCTCGGCGGACGCAAGGTGGACCTCAATACGCCGCTCTGCCTCAGCCGACATTTCCGTGACGAGGTGTTGGCGGAAGCCGAGCCGGTCTATGCCGCGGCATGATCCCCAAGTGCGGTTGCAGCATATGCTGGAATACGCGCGCGAAGCGATCGGGTTGATGCGCGATAAGAAGCGTGCCGACCTGGACACCGACCGCACCTTGGGCCTGGCCACGCTGCGTTGTCTGGAGATTATCGGTGAGGCGGCGAGCCGCGTCCCTGAGTCGCTTCGCCAACAACATCCCCAGATTCCCTGGCCGCAAATTATCGGCACGCGCAACCGCCTGGTGCATGGCTATGACCTGGTGGATTACGACATCATCTGGAGCACCATAACCCAAGATCTTCCGCCGCTGATTGCCGAGTTGGAAAAGATTCTCTAAACCGGCTTGCCCGCCTAAGCGCTGCGCGGAGGCAATCCGCTATGCTCGGTCTGGCTCTTGGCCGTCATCGCCGGGGCCAAGAGTGTCATTTGGAAGACTCTTGCTTTGATTGCCCTGCCGCCCACAGTTTTGCTGGCGGTGGTTTCTCGCGACCGCCTTCACCCGTTCGCAAAGCGCGGGTCACTAATTCCAGTCCCCAGGCGAGGTTGTGGCATAGGTTGGTTTGGGTTTGCAAACCTGGTCGGCAAGCTTAAAGTTCTTGCATGAGCACAGTCACGGAAATCAGGGATGCTTTGAAGCAGTTGCCGGTGCAGGAAGCGCAAAACATCGCCCAATGGCTGCAGAAATACCTGGAGCGCCAAGGCGATACGAAGACCCCTTCGGCGAGTCGAACACGGCTTAAGGTGCCCGACTATGCGGCCAGGAGACGAATGATACTCGGCGACAAGGTGCTGCCCAACATGGTCCTTCTGGGCCGTGAACAGGAGCGCTGGTGAGCATCTACGCTGACACCAGCGTCCTTTTTTCCCTTTACGTCACGGACGCCAATTCGCCCAGGGCGGATGCATGGCGGGAGGCCAATCCCGTTCCACTGGGTTTCAATGGCTTCCATCGCATTGAACTGAGGAACGCGTTGAGCCTTGCCGTATTCCAGCAACGCCTGACCATTGCGGAATCGCTGGCAGCCTGGCAAGAGGTCCAGCAGGATTTGGCGTCGGGCCTGTTGGTGGCCAAGCCCGACTTATGGGGGAAACTGGTCCGGGAGGCGGAGAGCTTGGCCGAACACCACACTCCCACCATTGGCGCCCGGAGCCTGGACGTTCTGCACGTGGCCGCCGCGTTGGTGTTGGGCGCAACGGAGTTTTGCACGTTCGACACGCGCCAAGGCAAACTGGCTATGGCGGCGGGTCTGCATCTTCAATCATAAGTCACAATTCCAGGACCCCTTCATGTGGGGCGCAGCCACACGCCATTGGCCGGGTGAAGCGCGACGGGCTGCGGGAACTGGAGCGGATGAGAAACCAATTGGGGCAGGTGTATGAAAGCAATAAGGGAAAGGTGGGGGTGTGCATGAATTCCGAATTCCGGGTCTTTTCCCTTCGGGCCCAACCTGACGAGCGACCCGGAAACCGTGGCAGACAAGAAGAGCCGGCTTCTGCGCGTCATGCAGGAGGCAACCCAATCCGCCCTGGCCACCGCCAGCCTGCCCGCTGACTATCAGACCCTGACGGCGATGAACCTGTGCAACTTCGCTTCGGAAGAAGAAGGCGAGCAAAGCCTCCAGCTTAAGGACAACATCCTGGTCGATGTTGCCACGCGCGCCAGCGCTTTTCTCAACGCGGACGAACTGAGCAAATGGCAGGAGTTCAGGACCAACGCCATCAAAAACAGCCGCAACTTTATCTTGATGGAGCGGAAACTGATGGCGCCTGTTTCAAACTGACCAGCCGTTGCGCAGTGGCACGGCTTTGTTTGATGACGGGGCTGTGCCAGATTTGTATGCAGCCGTTATGGGCCTTCCAGAGCTGTCCTTTAGCCAACACGGGCTAAGAATTCCTGTCGTTCTTCGTCAACTTCTTCAAAAGGACCTTTCCTCTACAATGTGATGGGGCACGTCCACAGGAGTTTCCAGCATGTTGGCCAACTCGAAGGCCTCCTTGTTGTCGAACTGGCCGGTGATCTGGCCGTTGCCCGTTTCGATGGGAGTTTGGATCACCGGCGCGGAACAGAGCCACCCATCGAGGACGATAGCCAGGCGCTGATGAACATTCTCGCGGGTGATCACGGCGAAGCGCTCGGTCCCCTGCGAATCCAGCGTGAAGCGAATTTCTGGCTCGCCCAGGTTGCCGCGCACCACTACAGCATTCTTGATGCTGCTGCCGGTCATTTCGGCCCGCTTCCTGACCTCGACCTCTTCGATGCGTTCCCTGCCGTCGCGCATACGCTGCTTGAGCCGCAACACTTCGTAGCCGGGCTTGATCGCGCCATTCTTGATGTCCTGGTCGCTGTCCGGGTCCACTAAGCGGAACTCAAGCACGCCGGACCTTGCGATCATTTGACGTACCGTGATCAGCTCGTTGGTGCTCAACTGTGCGATTTTGATGAGCAATCGACCATCCTCTTGTTGATTAACAACGGATTGAATACCCATTTTGGCTAGGCGTCTTTGAAGCACTTTCCGTGTTCGGCTAAGTGATTGGAGCGAGTTGGTAGCATCGCCTGTTGTACCTGCGTCTATTGCGACCACAAACTCTGTGTCATGGAGAGGCGGCGTTGGACCGCAACCTGTCATGGAAAGAGCCCCCAGCAGCGCTCCGGTTAAGGTCCAACTTGCCGCGGATCTGCGTGCTGAATCGACCAGGGAAAGCCACATATGGCACTCACTTACAGATTTCATACCAGTTATAGTTGTTTCTCCGAACAGTCATTGAACGAACCGCCTGAGCCGCTGTGTCTCGTGATGGTGATCGCCCCATTTGTTGGTCGTGATCGTGAATTGGGCTTGCACCACGGCGGGCATTACCAACAGCAACAGGAGTGGCGGCAGCATGTTAGTATGCGTTTTCGTATTACATTCCGGTTCCTCGGAGAAAGCCTCATCAGCCGATTTCCCAAGTGCGCTGTTTTACTCGTTTCGTGGAACTTGACAACAAGAATCTGCGGCGCCCTATCGCGGAACCTCCACATAGGGTTCTCGGCGCCGAACAGGAGGCTGTCCAGGTTGAGCGGAATCTGCGCGAGCACTTTCTTGCCCTGCTCTTTCATGACATGCGCCTCCTTCTGGAATGCGCGGTTGATTTCGCCGTCCACCTACCAGTTGATAAGCGACGCGCTGGAGGCGCAGAGCCGCACTTTGTCCCCAAGCCAGATGCCCCGTCCCTGAAGCGGGTCATGCAGCAAATGGGCAAACTTCTTGTCTACAATCACTCGTGCAAACAGGTCTTGCGTTCGAGATACACATTCAAGTTCGCCTCATCTATCTTGGCAACCACCCGCGGCAGCCACCGGCACTTCAAGCACGCGGCGAAGCCCGGCCTCGTTACCATCGCCGGGCATCCGGGCGTTGACATTCCTAAGGGTACCCTGAACAGTATATTAAAGCAGGCCGGATTGAAGGTCTGAAGTTATGCGCTACGCGATTGTTGTTGAGAAAGGGCCCACCAGTTATGGGGCCTACGTTCCCGATCTTCCGGGTTGTGTTGCCGCAGCCGAAACCCGTGAGGAAGTCGTGCAACTGATACGGGAGGCTATCGAATTCCACCTGGAAGAAATGCGTAATGAGGGGCTGGCAATCCCTGAGGCCTCGTCGAGCGCGGAATACGTAGAGCTGGCTGCGGCCTAACTGCACTGCACTTGTAATAGGCTAGCGGTCCACGTGGATGGGGCGAAGGGAAGCCAGCCGGTTCAAGGCAAGCGGGTTGGCCGCGCCGAAGGAAATGGCGATTGTCATTCCAGCCAAAGTATGATAATCATACTTCATGACGACCAACGTCGGCCAGCGTGGCCAGCTTGTAATACCCAAGGCCATCCGGGCGAGCCGAGGAATCGCGCCCGGGGATGACTTCGAGGTTATCGCGGATGAGGATGACCATGACCTGATCCTGCTGCGGCGCATTCGCCCCGCCGCCAATGCCGGGCTGGTGGAACACCTCGCCGCTTGCCCATACAAAGGGCCTCTGCCACTTCCTTCCCGACGCCGCGAACCGATGCGTAAGACAAGGCTGTGAATTACCTGGTTGATACCAATGTGCTCTGCGAGCCACGGCAGAAACGCCCTGAATCCAAGGTGGTGAATTGGTTGAAGGCGAACGAATCCAGCTTGTACACCAGCGTGCTGGTAACGGGCGAAATCCGTTGTGGGATCGCACTATTACCCGCCAACAGTGTGCGACGCGCTGAGCTTTTAAGATGGTACGAGGAACTGCTCGAGATTATGGCTGGCCGGGTCCTTTCCATCAATGCGCGCGTGGCCGAAGAGTGGGGCCGGCTACAGGCTGAGGCACGCACCAGAAACGTTGTCCTGCCCGCGGTAGATAGCCTGCTTGCCGCCACCGCACGCCGCTATCAGTTGGCGTTGGCGACCGATAACGTCAAAGATTTCAGGGCTGTGGGCCTCAAGATCGTGAATCCTTTCGCTTAACCGGCTCGCACGCTCGACCGGTTTTGTGCGGGGCATAAAGGATTCAGTTAATGAGCTTGCAGTATTCCTCCTGTCGCGGCACGGGGTGGTCTTGTCAAGGGGCGGTTGGAGCGGATGCTGGCGGCGATTACGACAGAATTGAAGCTGTTCTGCGTGTGTCTGGCTGGCTCCATCATCGGCCTTGGCGGCGTTGGCGGGTGACGCGGTCAGCCAGCCTGGGGCGGGGAAAGCGGCCTTGGCGGGATCATTCCAGATTCGCAACCAGAAATATGGCAACCTGCTGCGCCCCGAGGAAGCCAATAGCGCCGACGGGACTCGGATCGTGCTTTATCCGGCGCAGAGTGCCGGCTCCGCCGCGTGCGGTGATTGCGACGGGAACGGAGGTGTCGATGCGAGGTTGCTAGAGAGGTTTTGGGGGCGGCTGGACCTTCGGCGCCGGCTCGATGTGCACCATGACGAACTGAACGGGCAGAGAGGACGACTTCAAACGGTCACTCACTTCATGGGCGATTTCATGGCCGCGCCGCACGGTCAAGTCGCCGTCCACTTCCACGTGGAGTTCCACCAGCAGGCCGAGGCCGCTCTTGCGGGTCCGGCATTTCTCAATGCGCACGACGCCTGGCACGGAAGCCGAGATGGCCAGGATTTCCTTTTGCAGCGGGTCGGGCGCCGCGGTGTCCATGATGTCGTTTACCGCCACGCGGAGGATGCGATAGCCGTTGAACAGAATGACGGCGCAGGCGAACAGGGCTGCCCAGTCGTCCGCCCGCTCGTAGCCCTTGCCGCCGATCAGGGCGATGGAGATGCCGATGAAGGCGGCGGCGGAGGTGCTGGCGTCCGCGCGGTGGTGCCAGGCGTCGCTCTGGACGGCGGTGCTGTTCAGTTGGTGGCCAACCCGGGAGACAAAGCGGAAGAGGGTCTCCTTGATGGCGACGACGAGGGCGAGAACCACGAGGGTGAACCAGGCGGGCGTATGACGGGGGGCGTGGAGTTCGCGGATGCTCTCCACCGCGATGAAAGCCGCGGCGGCAAAGAGGGCGAGCGAGACAATGATGGCGGAAATGGACTCGGCTTTGCCATGACCGTAGGGATGGTCGTCGTCCGGTGGAATGGTGGAGATTTTGAGTCCGGTCCAGACGACGAGGGAGCTGATGATGTCGGTGCTGGATTCGATGCCATCCGCGATGAGGGCATAGGAATTACCGAGGACGCCAGTGACGATTTTGACAATGGCGAGCACGATATTGACAGCCATGCCGACCCCGGCAGCCATCAAGCCCTTTTGGACCGAGCGCATAGAATCAGACCCGCCAGTCCGAGTCGCGGGCCGGCGGGCCTAGTCAGTTTAGGGATTGGGTCGGCCCGATCAACGCTTTTCCCTGCCTGC
>PLZQ01000189.1:0-20601 GCA_003152225.1 Limisphaerales bacterium
GGCCGACGCCCTGCGCGACGTGCCGACCCGTCCCGCCGGCCGGACGGTGCGCGCCCGGGGTGGCTGAGCCTGCGGACGGTCCCGCTCCTGCCGGAGGGCGGGGCCCCCCGGGGGCGGCCCCGGGGTCAGGCGACGGACTCCTCGGCGGCCGGGACGGCCCTGATGTAGACCGTGTCGCCGGCCGTCAGGGACAGCCGGCGGGCGCCGTCCCGGGTGAGCTGGGCCCAGATCGGCTCGCCGTCCGCGACGGCGTCCACTCGTACCTCGAACCCGAGCCGGACCACGCGCTCGACAACCGCCTGGACCGCATCGGGCCGGGGCCCGGCCGTGACCTCGAGGTCGTGCGGGCGCACCAGGCGCCCCCGCAGCTTCGTGACCGGACCGAGGAAGCTCATCACGAAGTCGCTGGCCGGGGTCTCGTACAGATCGTCCGGCGTCCCGACCTGGCGCACCTTGCCGTCGGCCATCACCACGATGCTGTCGGCGACCTCCATGGCCTCCTCCTGGTCGTNNTCCAGGGCGCCGAACGGCTCGTCCAGCAGGAGCACCTGGGGCTCGACGGCCAGTGCGCGGGCCAGCGCCATGCGCTGGCGCTGGCCGCCGGAGAGCTGAGCCGGGTAGCGGTCGGCGAACTGCTCCAGGTGGACCAGCTCGAGCAGTTCCTGGACTCGCTTCTGGATTTCGGCCTTGGGCCGCTTGCGGATCTTCAGGCCGAACGCCACGTTCGACGCCACCGTCATGTGCTTGAACGCGGCGTAGTGCTGGAAGACGAAGCCGACGTTGCGTCGCTGCGGGGACAGCCGGGTCGAGTCGGTGCCGGCGATCTCGACGGTTCCCGAGTCGGGGGTCTCGAGTCCGGCGATGATGCGCAGCAGGGTGGACTTCCCGCAGCCGGATGGACCCACGACAGTGATCAACTCACCGACATTGGGCAGGTCCTCGATTGTGAAGTTGATGTCCTGCAAGGCGAGCTTGGCGGAGGGGCCAGCGCCGAAGCTCTTGCAGACCTTCTTAAAGGTTACAACGTCCGGGGGCTTGAGCAGATGCTGTTGCGGCGGGGCCGCGAGCAAGCCCTCGGCATGGGCTGGCTTGGCCTGATGAGGGGCGGCTCCTTCGGGGGGATGCGTGGCTTCGGGCATAGTCACTTGGTGGTCTTGCGGTAAGGAAAGAGCAGTTCGCCCCCCAGGCGCCACAACTGGTCGCAGGCGACGGCGATGAGCACGATGACGATAATCACNNTGCCGCACAAGCTGCCACTGCGATGCCCCCTTCGTCACCGCCACATCCAGAAACGCCATCGGCACGTCCGCGATGTCCTTGATGACCAGCGGCAGCAGCGCGACAAAGCAGCCGATGAACAGGAACCCGATCTTCTGGGTTTCCCCGGTGCCGAACCAGGTCAGGCTGAGCGGGATAAAGACGACGATCGGCACATAGGCTCCCGTCAGGGCAAGGGGGCGGAAGAAGGCCGCAACGGAGGAGAACGTCGCCATGTAAATCCCGAGCGGCACCGCCACAATGGCTGCAAGCAGAAAGCCGGTCGTAACGCGCATCCAGGAAGTCAATACGCTGCGCACCAGGCCCTGTTCGACGTGCAGAGGCACGAAGGACCGCAGCACCTCCAGGGGGCTGGGCAGAATGAGGGGTTGCACAATTCGTTCCCCCACCTCGCCACGCGTGAGAAACCACCACACGACCAGGACCACCCCTACGAACAAGGCCGTCAAGCCGAGCGCCCGGCTGTAATCCAGCTCCCCGCGAACGTGGAGCCGGGCCAGGCGCACCACCAGCGTCAGCAGCGTGCCGAAAGTCAGCGCGAATACCAGGAAGCCGAGTAATGGTCGTAGTTCGTTCATGGAGATTTAACTGGAAAAACTCAGCGCAACCACAGATGGACACAAATAGACACAGATAAACCTGATTATCCGCGAATTACGCTAATTGACGCGAGTTCACCCCCTCGTGAGCCGCCTCACCCCTTTGCCGAGTGAGGCTGTCTGTTCCCAATTCGCGTCTCTTCGCGTAATTCGCGAATATCTGTGTTCATCTGTGTTCATCTGTGGTGCTTTTCTTGGCTTATTACGAGCCGGATTCCAGCGGGAAGACTTTCACCTCCACGCGCCGGTTCTTCTTGTTGTGATCGGCATTGCTCGGGTCGGTGCAACCCGGAAGCGGGTTGTCCCAGCCGTTGCCGACCACCTTGAACTTGTTCGGGTCGAACTGGTACTTTTCCATGATGGCCTTGCGGACGGCGTCGGCGCGGTCGTAGGAGAGCTGGCGGACCAGGTCGGTGGGGACGATGCCCTTGCGGCTGGCGTCAGTGTTGCCCTCGATGATGATGTAGGCGTTACCGAACCGGCCGGCGAGCTTGCCGATTTCCTCCAGCGTGGCCGGAATGGTCGTATCATACTCCGCGTTGAGTCCCGATTTGTTCGGCTCGAAGGCGATCATCACCGCCTTGGTCAATACCTGGCCGGCGCCCGCCTCGGCGCTCATCTTCATCAGCGCATCGGGTTTGAAGGTCGGCTGCGACAGGTCGCGCACATCCTTGTAAGCCTCGGACATGCCGGCCAGGACCGTGGTCGCCTTGACCCTGGCCCCAGGCACCGAGCTGCTGATTGTTCCCAGGGACTTGTAGATGGTCGAAGCGCTGTTCCACACCACGTCAAAGTTCGCCGGGTTGAAGGGGTCGAGGAAGAACTTCGCGTTCTCGCGGTAGTTCGTCAGGTGGGCGTCGCCCTCCGCGATCCCGCCATCCTTACCCACCATGTTCTTGCAATCCTCCACCGGCAGACTGAAGGCAGTGGCCAGGGCCTGGGCGGCCCGGCTGGGGTCTTTGCGCACCATATCCATACCTTCAAAGATGCCCTTGACCAGGCCGGCGACGATCTCCGGGTGGTCGCGATAGAAGTCGTTGCGCACGGCCCACACGTCGGCGATCAGATGGTTGGCGGTTCCCGTCGTCACCACCAGGCGCGACCCCTTGAGCTTGTCCGTCACGTTATAGATGTCCGGGGACCAGCCCACGAACGCGTCGTAGCTGGGGTCCTGCACGAAGATCTTCGCCGCCGAAGGCGCGTCAGCCGACCACTTGAAATCAACGTCCCCCGGGTCAATGCCCGCGTCGATGAGCAGCGACATGATGAGGTAATGGCTGGGCGAGTTCTGGGCCAGCACCACCTTCTTGCGCTTCCCGTCCTTCATCCGCAGGTCGTTGACGCTGCGAATCTCCCCGCGCGCCACCATGCCGTCGCCGCCTGCCGAGAAGTCGATCTGCTGGCACACCACCGGCACGGTGCGCGAGTCCTTGACCAGTTCCGGCGCAAACAGCGCGATCATGTCCAGCGTGCCCCACAGAATGTGGCTCTGACCGCTGGCGAACAAGTCGCGCGCCTTCACCGGGTCGTCCACGATGGCCAGGTGCACATAGAAGCCATATTTCTTGGCAAAGACGCTCTGGTCGTTCGCCTCCATGCCGGCGTTGGCCATGATGATGGGCGCCCAGCCGGGCCAGACGTTGATGGGGAACTCGACGACCGGCTTGCCGTCTTTCGTTTCCTTTTTGTAGTCACTAACGCCGGTTACGGCAGGAATCCCCGACCGCTCGACCAGCGTGGCCGCATTGGTGCCGGCCAGCAGGGGAATATCCGCAGGAACGTTCTTTAAATCGGCGATTTCCTTCTTCACCTTGGCGACATCCACCGACACATTCTGCGGCTTGCTGACGGGCGCGATCTTGTCCCACCAGCGATACATCCCGAAGCCGACTACGGCCAGGATCACAATTGTCAGAACTATCTTTCCACGTGTTGTCATACGATTAAGGGAATTGGGGTGCTGGAGTGATGGAGAGATGGAGTGATGGGAAGGTTCCCGTTGCTCCAACTCACCTCAACTCCGGCACCGTGTTCATTTGTCCGTGCATTACTCCAATACTCCAATACTCCATCACTCCGTTTGTGCCTTTTACTGCTCTGGAATCTTCTGCCGCTCCGGCTGTGCCGCGGGTGCCGGCGTCGTCGCCGCCGCTTCCGGCTGCACCATGCCCATCTTCTTCTTGTATTCCTGGAACAGCGCCGCGCCGCGGAGCTTGCGGGCTTCCTGCTGACGCGAGATGCCCGAGCCCATTTCCTTCGCCAGGTCAAGCGTCGCGCGCATCTGACCCTCCCCGGAGGCGGCGGACTGCCGGAGCTGCTGCATGGACTGGCCCAGCTCGCCGCCCATCATGCCCTGCAACTCGGTAATCGAGCTCTTCATCATGCCCGAGAGGTTCTCGAGCGAGCGCCCGATGGCCACCTTGGCTTTCACCGCTTCGAACTCGCGCTGGAACTTCTGAATCTCGCGCAGGCTCTCGGCAATGATCGACGTGTTCTGCTGGTAGAGCTGTTCCAGGCTATCCGCCTGGGATTTGTTATCGTTCAAGTCGGCTTCCAGCGTGGCCAGCTCCTCGGCATAATGCGAGCCGTTGGCTTCGTCATTGGCCGCCGCGGCCGCCTGGAGCATGCTTTGCAGCTCGTCCCGCTGGCGTTCCTGGCGCTTGATCTGGTCCTTCAGCAACGCGATCTGCCCGGCCAATTGGCCGTTGGCATAATGCGCCTTGTCGGCCTTCGCCTTGGAGTCNNTGTTTACTGCTTCTTCACCGGTTCTTCCTCTTCGAGGAGAATCTTGCGCTGGAGGATATACTCCAGTTGTGTGTTAAGCTGCTTCTCATCCGACGCGCCGACCACCGTCGCGCCGAGCTTTTTGACCGGGTCAAAGACCTTGGCCGCCACGTCAAACGCGACGAAGTGCACGGAGACGTTCGCCTGCTTCTGCTGCGCCTGCCGCAGGAGCCGGGGCATGACCTCCGCCGGCGTCGGCCCCTCCGTATTCATGCCATCCGTGATGATCAGCACGTGCTTGCGGGACAGTGGGGAACTCAAGACCCTGCGGGTGGCGATCGTCAAGGAGTTGCCGAGCGGCGTGTTGCCGCTGGGACTGGAGAATTTCCGGGCAAAGTCTTCCAGCGCCGACGCATCGAACGGCCCGAACTTGACCGCCTCCCGCGCGCTGTCCCCCTGGAACACGAACAGGCCGGCTTCGACTTTCCGGGGCGCGCCGCCCACCTTGTTGCTGGCAAACGCTTGAATCTGCTTGGCCACCGCCGACAGGGCGCGGTTGGCGATGACGTATTTGGGCGAGAAATGGCCGGTGCTATCACGCACCGAATCGTGCATGCTGCCGGAGGTGTCGTAGATAATGGCCAGCGCCACGCCGTCTTCCTCCGCGGCGTTGCCAGTCGTGCCCTGCCCTAGGACAGCCAGAGCAATCAAGACAGCGAGCGATAGAATCATCTTCATATTCAACCTGAGCCTTTCTCCCACTGCTAACCGCGCGCAATGCCGTAGGATTAGCAAGTGTGTTGTACGGTGTCAACATATCCCTTTTTATTGCCCCCTCCGCATCTATAAAAGCTCCAGGCGTTTGTAACGCCTGAAATCCCCAAAGGAATGAATACCGCCGTCCCTAGCAAAACGCCGGGCTCGGTTCCCCCGACTGGTTAGCTCTCACGAACGCGCCCCGTAGAGTTTGGGGTCTGGAACATGGTGACCTTCCCTCAGCCAGCCGCCAACATGTTCTATCGGCTCGCGCAGGAATGACCACGCCGAGCCGCAAATAACGGAGGATACAAACGGCGTTATAAGAGTGGGCTCAAACTCCAAAAGCCACTCCGGTAGGCCGGCCGGCGCTCTTTCTGGGCTAATAATCTCATGAGCCCCTTGTTGGGCGCAGAATGTCGCACCTTGAGGCTGAACGTGGGACTTCGAAGACCCCTTTGGAATGGCAGCGCCGCCAGAAAGCGATTTGGATAAGTCTCGCTGATCAAAAACGGCGGTTTGAGGGGGGTCTATGGTACCAGGGTATGTCCAGGGTGTGTCCAGGGTGCCCCCAGACCAGCACCCGGGAGGCTCGGGAGGGGAATTGTATTCGGAAGACTTATGGGAAACACTGAACTCTGAACTTTGAACCTTGAACTTCGAACCTTAATCAGCTAGCCAAAGCCACTCAAAGCCACCCGCAGGCCAACTGCGGGCGTATCCAATACGGGGGGCATACAGGGGTTATACAGGGGGTAAAGGGACCGATTGGGAGGTAATTGCGACCGCTCAGGCAACTGAAAGGCACTCCCAGGCCAGGCACAGGCCAGAGGCGAGCCATTTGATGCCGGGATAATGTAACGTTGAATTGTGGTAGTCGGTTATCGTAGGCTTCCTCGAAACGCGCGCGTTGGGCAGTTGCCCGGCTTGGCTGCGCAGGTGACTATCTCCGCAAGGAATTGATGACTGCTGACACGAAACCGGCCACGGGCCGTTATCTGGCAATATTGACCTTGGGAGCGCTGGGGGTCGTGTATGGTGACATCGGCACCAGCCCGCTCTACGCGCTGCGCGAGTGTTTTGCAGGCACGCACCCGGTGCCGCCCACACGCGCCAATGTCCTGGGCATCCTGTCGCTGATCTTCTGGTCACTGCTCTTGATCGTGTCGTTGAAGTATCTGGCCATCGTGCTGCGGGCGACCAACCGGGGTGAGGGGGGAATTCTGGCATTGATGGCACTGGCTTTCCCCAAACGTTCCGTGGGCGCAAGCCGCCGCCGCGCGTTGCTCATCGGCCTGGGTGTTTTCGGAGCCGCCTTGCTCTATGGCGACGGGATGATCACGCCGGCAATCTCCGTGCTGAGCGCGGTCGAGGGTCTCAACGTGGCGACGCCCGCCTTCCAGCACTTTGTCATTCCCATCACCGTGGTTACGCTCGTCGGTTTGTTCGCTGCCCAAAGCCGGGGCACCGGCAAAGTAGGCGCGGTCTTCGGGCCGGTCATGATTTTGTGGTTTATCTCGCTGGGGGCGCTGGGCATTGGCGGCATCCTGAAGTCGCCGGAAGTTCTCTGGTCACTCGACCCGCTGCTCGGGCTGGAATTCCTCGCTCGCAGCGGGTGGACGGGCTTCGTTGTTCTAGGCGCCGTATTCTTGGCCGTCACCGGCGCAGAGGCCTTGTATGCCGACGTGGGACACTTTGGGGTCCGACCGATTCGCATCGCCTGGTTCGGGCTGGTCCTGCCGGGCTTGTTCCTGAACTACCTCGGCCAGGGGGCCCTGGTGTTGCACGACCCAACGAGCATCGAGAACCCATTCTACCTGCTGGCGCCGCATTGGGCTCTCTATCCGCTGGTGGGGCTAGCCACCGCGGCTACGGTCATCGCCTCCCAGGCGCTGATTTCAGGAGCCTTCTCATTGACCATCCAAGCGATCCAACTCGGCTATCTCCCGCGCATGGCTGTGAAGCACACCTCCTCGACGGAGCGCGGCCAGATTTACCTGCCCCATATTAATTGGGCACTGATGTTGGCGGCCATCGGGCTGGTCCTGGGATTCCGTTCCTCCAGCAACATGGCCGCGGCCTACGGCATTGCCGTGACGCTGACGATGCTTTCGACCACGGTGCTGTTCTTTTTTGCTGCTCGCCGGCTGTGGGACTGGAGCGCGTGGGAGGCCGCGGCGGCCTGCAGCGTGTTCCTGGTGGTAGAGACGGGTTTCTTCGCGGCGAATCTGGTGAAAGTGCCCAACGGCGGCTGGTTTCCGCTCGCGATGGGCCTGGTGATCTTCCTCCTCATGGCAACCTGGAAGAGGGGGCGCGAATTGGTGTGGAACAAGCTCCGGCCGGCATCCATGCCGCTGGAGATGTTCCTGGATGACATTGACCGGAATCGAAAGGTGCCGCGGGTGCCTGGCACGGCGCTATTCATGACTGCCAATCCCGAAGGCACCCCGATCGCCCTGCTCCACAACCTCAAGCACAACAAAGTCCTCCACGAGCGCAACCTCATTCTCACTATCCTCACCGATGAAGTCCCACAAGTGGATGCCACGCGACGGATGGAGGTCGAAAAGCTGACCGCCGGGTTTCAGCGCATCATCGCCCATTACGGCTTCATGGAAGAGCCTAACGTGCCCGACTTGTTGGCCACTGCACCTCTGATCGGCGACCCGATAAACCTCCACCGAACGACCTTTTTCCTGAGCCGTGAAACCATCGTGCCCTGCCGGTCTGGTTCCATGAGCCGCTGGCGGCAATGGCTCTTTGCCGTCATGTCCCGCAACGCCCAGTCCGCCAGTTCGTTCTATCGCATCCCACCCGGCCGCGTCGTCGAGCTGGGCATGCAAGTGGAGATATAACCCACCTCACCCCCGGTGGGATTAACCACGGCGGTAGAGCCCTCCCCTTGCGCCACTTATCACTTTTTGAAGTGGAGGAAGAGCAATAAGAAGATGATCCCCAGCAACAGGACGTAGCCCGCCATGATCGGCAGCAGGCGAAAGCGGGACTTCCACATCTGCGGCGCCTGCAGCCGGCTGAACCGTTCGGTCATTTGGACGCATTCGTAGTCGTCCAGCTCCTTTTTCATTTCCGCCGCCGATTGATACCGACGCTTGGGATCGCGTTCCATCGCGTGGAGAATAATCTCCTCCAGCACGGGCGTGAGCTTGGTGTTCACCTTGCGGGGTGCCATCGGGTCGCCGGTGACGCGGGCGTTCATGATCACGTAGGCGCTGTCGCCGCCGAACGGAGGTTCGCCGGTGGCCATTTCATAGAGAATCGCCCCCAAGCTATAGATATCGGTGCGCTGGTCCCCCCGGCTGCCGCGGACCTGCTCGGGCGCCATATAATCGGGAGTGCCCATCGCGGGGGTGAAGCCCACGAAGGTCAGCCGGCGCGAGGCCAAGGCCTTGGCGATGCCGAAATCCATGATGCGGATGCTGCCGTCATTGCAGAGCATGATGTTCTGGGGCTTGAGGTCGCGGTGTATCACTCCACCCTTGTGCATGTAATCCAACGCCTCGCAAATGCGGCTGGCGATCTTCACCGCATCCGGTTCGGGCAGGGGGTGGACACTCTTCAATAGCTCGCCCAGAGTCTGGCCTTCCAGGTACTCCATCACCAGATAGGGTCGGCTCTTCTTCTCGACGCGTATCACCTTGAGGATGTAAGGATGGTTGAGTTGGAGCCCGATTTCCTCCTCCCGGCGGAACCGGTCAAAGCCGGCGGGGTCGCTTTCGATCTGGAGGTACGGCACTTTCAAGGCGACCGCCTCGCCGGTTTGGCGGTCAGTTGCCTTGAAAAGCGAGGCCATCCCACTCTTGGCAATTACGTCGGTGATCTCGAAGCGCTCGTCGAGCAGGCTCCCTACGCCCAATGCATGTCCGGACCTTCTTTCGCCCCCGGGGCTCGCGGTCTGGGCCGGTCGGGCGGTATCGACATCCCACACCTGTATGATCTGCGCGGAAACGTTGTCGCTGACCTGCCGTTTCTCGGCCAGGGCAATCAGCCGTTTACAGGCTTCTCCCGGATGGTATTTCACCGCCGCTTCGAGGATCTCCTCATCCAGGACGAACCCGTATAGCCCGTCGGAACATTGCAGGACGATGTCTCCCTTCAGGAGGGCTTCGGTCGAAATGTCATAGTGGCACATCGGCTCATAACCGATGCTGCGGGTCAGAGTGGAGCGGTTGGGGCTGGTCATCGCGTTGCGTTCGAGCAGCAGCCCGAGCTTCACTTGCAGCGCCGTATAGGAATGATCGGTCGTCAGCCGCTTGATCTTCCCGCCCCGGATCAGATACGCCCGCGAATCCCCGACGTGGGCAATGGTAACCTTGTCATGCCGATAGATCGAAGCCAGCAAGGTGGTGGCCATGCGACCCTTGTCCTGCGCCGCCTGGAAGACTTTGCCGGCGGCGGCATCGAACATCCGCCGAGCCACATCGGTGGGAGTGGCTGCGGGATCGGTTTCTTTGAAGGTAGCCAAGGCGGTTTCGGCGGCCAGGCGGCTGGCGATGTCCCCGTTGTTCTCGCCCCCAACCCCGTCCGCCAGAATCGCGATGCTCCCCAGCTTCTGCGCGAGATCGAATTCCTCCGGCTCCCAGAACAGCAGGTAATCTTCGTTGTGATCCCGAACCGTTCCGGCGCTGGAAATTTGGTGGCACTTGACTTTCATCTCAGGCCGTCACCTTAACCTCACTTTTACTTGCATTCCAGTGGGTATTAGACAAAAACCCGGCCACCCCGAAGGATGGCCGGGCTGTGCGACTGTCCTTTCCAATCTCAACCGTGATTGTAAGCAGGTTTCTGCTCGAGGAATATCGATTTGCCCGTCGCGGCGCTTCTCCTCTTGAAGTAAACCAGCCCGTAAATACCCCAAGCGGCGGCCACGGCCAACGCGATGTAAGGCTCATGCCAGCTCATGCCGCTGACTGAGAACGGACCGACCAGATAGAAGATCATGCAGCCCAGGTTTGCCAGCAGTCCAAAGACCGGAACGACCATGTGTTTGAACCCGTTGAAGCTGTGATGCTCTCGGAAGGCCACGATCGCGATAACACAGGTCATCATATAGAGCAGGAACGTGCCGAAGTTGCTGACCAGCGTGATGATGACGAGTGTATTAGGCAGCCAGGTGTAAGCGTGCGGCGAGAAGATGCCGAAGCTGTACCAGAAGTTGTGCTTGTCCAACGCAGCCAGGTCGGCGGATTGAGCGCCGAGATACACCGTGGTGGAAATGATGCCGATGACTGCCGAGATCACCACCAAAGTCCAGATCGCGCGGTGAGGAGAGAGGGTCCGGCCGTGCACCAAGCCGAAGTGGGAGGGCATTTCCTCATCCCGCCCCATGGCATAAGTGACCCGTGCGCCCGTGTTGATGCAGGATAGGGTGGTGCCGATCAACGCCAGGAATACCGTCCCGGCCTGCACCAGCATGAAGGCCTTGCCGGCCGCGTAGCTGCCAAACATCCAGGTGCCGACGATGACCATCATATCTCCCAGGGGAGCGCCGGAAGCGCCGGCATTGGAAAGCGTGTAGCCACTATTCAGGAAGTAACCGGCTGCGAAGTACTCGAACAGGTAGCACACCGCGCCTTGAATCGCCAGCGACAACAATACCGCGCGGGCAATATCCTTCTTGGGATTCTTTGCCTCCTCCCCCATGGCGGTCACCGACTCGAACCCGACCAGGATCAGAATCGCAATGCAAGCCTGGATGATCACGAGATTGAATCCATGCGGAGCGAGGACCGATTTTGCCGTGCTGTGGAAATTAGCGGTCTGGGGATCCTTGGCGTCGCCAGGCTTACCACTGACCGCATCCTCAGGCTTATAGCTGAGCGTGAAGGGCACCGGAGTCGCCTTGGAATCTTTACCCATGACCAAAGCCCCCTTGTCGTCCTTCTGAAGCACCGGGTACGGGTCGCCTTCACTCAGACCGAGCCCGGTAAGGGCTGCCACCAAGGCTGCGTCCTTGTTCTTGTCCTTGTCCAGGTCGTCCTTGGCGACTTGCCGGTCCTGTTGCTTATAGACCGGCTGGCCCTTGTCGTCAGTCTTGGGTGTGTTGTCGGCCCAGTTGTCCTGCACGGGTTTGCCTTTATCGTCAGTGACATTCACCGTCTCGACCTGGTAATTAACCGGTATGCCGTTAGACATGTGAAAGGCCACGGAACCATCCTTATGACTCACGCGGTAACCGATGGCCATGCAAGAGAACACTATCAATGCCGAGATCTGGATGATATTGATGGCCATGTTAACCGCCGTGGTGCCATTTACACCGCGGAAAGCGATGTACCCCACCCCCACCGAGAAGACGATGCAGAACAGCCACATGAAAATCGGGCTATTGTACGTGCCGCTGAAGGTGCCCGGCCAGAATTGGCTGGCCAGATACCCGGCGAGAATCGCCGTCACCCCCACCATGCAGCCGGGATAGACCCAGTAGTAGAGGTGGCTGGCCCAGCCAGTAAAGAACTTCGCCACCCGTGCGAACTTATAGGCCTTGGTCTTGGAAAGGAACGCCTGCTCCGCATAGAGGTACGAGGAGCCGGCCCCGGGGAACAGCTTTGACAATTCCGCGTAGCTGATCGCCGTGGCGAAGCACAGCAGCAGCGCCGCTAGAATGCCGAACCACATGGCATAGCCGGCCATTGGCGCCCCGTACAAGGATTGTATCTGGAACGTGAGCCATAGGAAGGCTCCCGGCGCTATGAGCGCCATCGCGTTGATGGTTAGCCCGGTCAAGCCCAGGGTAGCTTTGGAGGTGGAAGGACTCCCTCCCCCGCCAGACGACTTATTTGATGTTTCTGCGTTTGCCATATGTTTTTGTTTTCTTCCTATTTAGATTGCGTTCTCTCCAGTTTCCTCGGTGCGAATGCGAACCGCCTGTTCAACCCTGGCAACGAAGACTTTGCCATCGCCGGTCTTTCCGGTCCTGGCGCTCCTAACCACCGCAGCCACGGTCGATTCGGCAGCCTGGTCCATGACAACGACTTCGATCCTGATCTTGGGCATGAAGCCAGACGTGTATTCGCGGCCGCGAAAGAGTTCGGCCGGCCCCTGCTGGCGACCAAAGCCCCTCACCTCAGTCACCGTCATCCCGGTGACCCCCAACTCGCCCAAGGCATCTCTGACCTCCTCGAGCTTGTAGGGTTTGATTATGGCTTCGATCTTTTTCATGCCGATCTCTTAATCTTTGCATGGCCCTTAGCACTGGGGATGCCATGCGCCAGGAATCGAGGTTCGGCAGCGAAATCGCCCGCTTTTGCAGGCGCTTTTGCACGGGAGGGATTTTTGGAGGGGTGGGAAGAAGTGTTGCGATTTGCCCAGTAGCAATCTTTTTCGACAACATTAGCAGCCTCTGTCGAAGCCGCGCACGCAGGTCATGCGGCGCAGAATTCGCTTCGATTCAGCCGGCTGGCCAGGTTAGGCGTTACCGCGGAGGGCCGGTGTCCATGCCATTCATGAAGAAGGCGAATTTGCGGCGCATTTACGGCGCTCCCACATGCCGGCGAAGCAGCAGGAATGAGAGAACCAGAATGCCAATGAGCAAAGGGGCGAGCAGAGCCGCTGCGAGGACCAAGGGACGCTGGAGGAGGCTCGGCGTCCACGGGGTCGGCTCCTGCAAACGGTCGGCAAGGCCGGTGACCCGCACGTGATCGACCGTGTCAATCTCGGCTTTCATGGCGGCGGCGCTTTCGTAGCGGTCGGCAGGTTCCCGCTGAAGCACGCGTAAAACAATCTCTTCCGCCTGGGCGGAAAGCTCGGGGTTAAGCTTGCGTGGTGCGACAGGGTCGCCGGTCACGCGGGCATTCAATGCGGCCCAGGGATTGTCGTTCTGGAAGGGAATAACTCCGGTCAGCATCTCGTACATGAGGCCGCCCAGGTTATAGAGGTCGGTGCGCTGGTCGGCGCGTTTGCCGGTGACCTGTTCCGGCGCCATATAATCGGGGGTGCCCATGGAGTTCGAGTTGCCGACGCGCGTGATGCGCCGTGAGGCCGAGTCTCGGGCGATTCCAAAGTCCATGATCCGAATGGTTCCATCGCAGCAAATCATCACGTTTTGAGGCTTCAAGTCGCGGTGAACAACGCCGTGGTCGTGCATGTGCTGCAAGGCTTCACAAATCAGGCTGGCGATCTTGAGCGCGTCCTTTTCCGGCAAGGGCCGCATCGCCTTGAGCAGGTGCTCCAGGGTGCATCCTTTCAAGTACTCGGTGACGATGTAGGGTCGGCTCTTGTCATCGACCGGGATGAACTTAAGGATGAACGGGTGGTTTAACTCCAGGCCGATCCGCTCTTCGCGCTGAAAGCGTGAGAAGAAGTTGGGATCGCTCTCGTATTCCAAATGGGGCACTTTCACCGCCACGAGCTGGTTGCCGTACTGTTTATCCTCGGCCTTGAAAACCGTCCCCATGCCGCTGCGGCTCAGGACCTCCGTGATAACAAAGCGGCCATCCAGCACTTGGCCCTCTTGGAATGGGGCGGCGGACGCATCCACCGGGTCATGATGCTCAACCACTTCCTGGCAACAGGTCACTTGCTCTAGCGGGCATGTATCGTCGCGTTTCATGCCTCGACACTGGCCCGGAACGACGTTGGGGGGTAATCAAATGAGAGGCCAACCGCATTAAAAATATATAAATCCGGAAGCACCGGGCTTTGCTTTGCGAGAGCGGCCCTAGTGGATCCCTAGCGTATAACTGCCGCACAGCTAGCGATCGGCTATCCGGTACCTATACAGTACCTAGTGGGTATCCAAGCCGGCAACCAGCGTTACGTCGATTACCTTCAGTCGCGGGGGTTTTCGGCCGAAGCCGTGGCAGCCGTCGGCATCGATGTCATGCAAAAGGCCTCTGAGATGGCGCGTGCGATCTTGCAGCGGTTCCCCAACTCGATCTTCTTCGGTGGCCAGCTCGTCTTCCGCAAAGAGACCTTCTTCACCCGGTTCCTGCACAACTACGCGGTGTTCTCCTTGCAGCGGCGTTTCTATCAGCAAGGACTCCCGCTGCTGATCCTGCCCATCCGGGTTTGAAGTTTCCTCCGGGAAGAACGGATTTCTTGTGGCGACTTTTGACCACGCAGCACAGGAATCGGCGAAACTCCCAGCTCCTTGGCGCGCCGCCCGCAGTTCTAAGTGGCTGAATTAAAATATGTTGCCTCGTTTTCCATTGGTTGGCATGGCCCGTGCGTTCGGCGTCGCAGATTATTGCTGGCAAGGCCGTTGAACCTCTGTTTGGTTGCGGCTGCCGCTGGAACCAACAGACGGGAGAACGCAGAAATATGAAATACAATGCATGGACGTTAGCACTAATTAGCGCGGGAGTTGTTAGCCTGCCCGCCGTCGCGCGCGCAGAAGAAACCACCAATGCGGTCTTGACCGCCCTATCGACCACGACGATCAGCGGTTACGTGGACACTTCGGCACATTGGAATCCGGGGACCGGCGACCAAAACCTGCCGGCCTACACCCCGAATGGCAAAGCCGGGGGCACAAAAGCTGATGGCTTTAACCTTGATCTCGTGGCGCTGACGCTGAGCAAGCCCCCCGGCGAGGGCGATTGGTCTGCCGGCTACAATGCCACGCTGCTGTTCGGGCCGGACGCCGTTGGCTATAATAACTCCTTTGGAGGTTTCCCGAGCGACTTCAGTCTCAAGGACGCTTACGTGGAGCTTCACGCCCCTGTGGGCAACGGCCTGGATATCAAGCTCGGCACTTATACTGAGATTCTCGGCTACGAAGTGTTCGAGGCGGGGAATAACCCGAACTATACCAGGTCATATGGGTACGCGATTGAGCCGACGGCCATGACCGGCGTGCTGGCGGGTTACCAATTGAACTCGGCTGTCGCGCTGAGCGCCGGGATTTGCGATGCCTGGAACGCCGGCGTCAACGCCCGGAGTTCTCCGCCCAAGTCCGAGTCCTTCAAGACTTACATGGCTTCGGTTACCTTCACCGCTCCGACAAACTTCGGCTTCCTCTCTGGCTCGACTCTCTCGGGAGGAGTGATCAACGGCTATGACTCTGTGACCACCGCGGACAAGACCAGCTTGTATATCGGCGGGACGCTCAACACTCCGATTCCCACTGTGAAAGTCGGCGCCGCCTTCGACTACGTCATGTTGGGGCCGAACACGTTTAACGGAGTGAACTCGTCAGGCTACCAGGGGGCATTCGGCCTCTATCTGAGTTGGCAGGCGACTCCGAAGCTGGCTNNGGCGCCATCCCGACCAGTGAAAACGCCTTTCTGCTGGCGGCCAACATTATCTACAAGTTTTAGTCGGTCGGTTAGTTCCTCCAAGCCCCTTCCGGGAGACCGGAAGGGGCCCTTTGTCTGGCCTGACCCGCGTCTCGGCGCGGGGATGATTACAGCTCAAAGAACGTGCGCAGTTTATCCACGAAGCTGGCGGCGTATTGAGTTTGCTGCGCNNAATTCGCTGAGCTGCGCCAGCAGTTCCGGGTTGTCCTTCAGGCTCTTTGCCAGCACGGCTTTGCCGATCTCCACCACCTCGCAATCGGTTTGCGCGATTACCGTCGCGGTGCGGCGCTCGCCGGTTAACAGCGACATTTCGCCGAAGCAATCGCCCGACCGCAGAAACGCGACCGGCGTCGGCCCCCCATTCCGCTCCACCACTACCGTCGCCTGCCCGTCCACCAGCACGAACATCGAATCGCCGTCGTCGCCCTGCTGGATCAGTTTCTCATCGCGCCCAAAATGCGCTACCCGCCCCCGCGGCAGCAACGCATCCAACTGTTCGTCGCTCAGACAGCGGAACAACGGCTGCTGGCGCAGGATGATCCGCGCCGCCGTTTGCACCTCCAACTGCTTGTCCCGCGCCGGCCGTTCCAACTGCACCGTGCGCATGGGAAACGGTATCCGGATCCCATGCCGCCGCAGGCTGTACCACATATTGGTCCGAATAGCATCGCACACCTGATTGTAAAGTGCATAGTCCTCCAGCCAGAACCGGATTTCATACTCGATNNCGCGGCCGGTTGAGATTCACAATCGTCTGGCGCGCCAGTTCCCGGTGGGGGATTTCGATCGAGATATCATCCGTTGTTCGCAACCGGGTTGCGCGCCAATTGATCTCCATCACCTCCGCGTAGCGGTTGTCCACCAGGAGCCAATCCCCGTGCTCGAAGGGTTTGCCGATTTGCAGCGCCACGCCGGCGAGGATGTTCCCCACCAGGTCCTGCGCCGCCAGGCCGATAATCACCGCGGCAATTCCCGGCGCGATCAAGAGCCCCTGGATGCTCTGGTGATACCCGATCTGGAGCACCAGGAAGATGGCGATGATCAGGATGATCACCCCCAGCACCTCGGTCAGGAATTTCGGCACCTTAACCCGGTGTCGCTGCTGGAAATACAACTCCCAAAGGTAGCGATCGACCAGTGCGATGAAAACACAGGCGCCCAGAACGACCGCCGCCGCGCCAAGGTGCCGGAGAAAAGCCCAGTTCAACTTCAGCAGCAGCGCCGGCACATACACTGCCACACTCAGCGAGAACAAGTGATAGAGCCAGCCCAGACGCACCCCGTGCTGCCGCTTTAGCCGCCGCCCCGCCAGGACCATCAGGCTGTAAAGCCCGGGCACCGCCAGGACCAGGATCAGGTCTCTATAACCTTCTGTCAGCTCCTGCATAGTTGGCACCCTAAGAACCAATCCGCCCGATTACAAGATATTGTGCAAGCCCCACCACCCACCCCTTGAAGCCCGTCGTGCCCGACCGCCAGCGCCGCTGCGCAGCACAACCCACGAGGACGTGACACGGCCGGTTTATAGCCGTTCCGTTGCGCGCTGGCGCGCTTACGAGAATTATCTTGCCCCCATCTTGCCGGCGCTGGAACCTTATTGCCGAGAGTTTGGATATGAGTGAACACAAGGCTTCGATGACTGCAGGCGGGGCGTGTCCCGCCTTCATACTGGCGCTCTGCCTGGCGGGGGCTCCAGGCGCCCCTAGTCGCGCGGAGCCGCCTGCGCCCGGCACGAACGCTCTAGCTCGGTTCCCCTGCAACCCGGCGGAGATCGCTCATTATACCGCCTACCGCGCAAGCGGGGTTGTCCACATCGATGGCCGGCTGGATGAACCCTGTTGGCTGGCGGCGCCACGTTCGCCTCGGTTTATCGACATCCTCACGGGCAAACCGACACTTTACGACACCCGGGCCGCGGTCTTATGGGATGACCTGAACCTCTACGTGGGTTTCTGGGTCGAGGAACCCAAAGTAAAAGCCACGTTGACGAAGCACGGATCGCATATCTACGAGAACAACGACGTCGAGGTGTTCATCGCGGGCCGAGACACCTATTACGAGTTCGAGATCAACGCTCTCAACACCGTTTATGAGGCTTTCTTCATCTGGGAGGACGCCTATGACAAGGGGGGTTACGCCGAGGCCCCTGAATTCAGACGTTCCAATCCTGAAGTGAAGCCCTTCAACGGAGTGGGTTTCACCAACCATCCCCGCGGGCTGCGGCTTGGCTCCTGGGCGTTTGAATTCCCCGGCCTCAAAACCGCCGTCCACGTTGATGGGACCCTCAATGAAGATAGCGACACGGACCGCGGCTGGACGGTTGAGCTGGCCTTTCCGTGGGCGGGAATGAAATGGCTGGCGAAGGCTGACGGTCGTGCCTTGCCGCCCCGAGACGGAGATTTGTGGCGCATTGATTTTTCACGCTTCAACCAATACAAGGCACCGCCGCCGGCGCAGGATTCCAGCGGCTGGTTTTGGAGCCGGCATGGGGTGTGGGACTCTCATGTTCCTGAATGCTTTCCCTACATTCATTTCTCGACCAATGACGTCATCCGGTTAAACGCCAAATAGCTGCGCCTCATGGCATCCGGATCGTGGCATGCGTCCATAGCCAGGTCCAATCGGGCACCAGACCCCCCGCAGCCGCTACGGTCGAAGCCGGCACGTTGAGGGTCATCCGCCCCGACCTCCATTTATGGATCTTCGTGGCTTCGTTGTTGCTCTTCGGAAGCGCTCCCCCAGTTCGCTATTCCTCGATTATCCCGATGTATCCGTCGGACCGGGAGCGGAAATCGCCAGTAAATAGATTGCCGTCGTCTATGGTCTTATCGAGCTGGAGCATCTGCTCGCTGCTCGCGGTGGGACGATAAATCGACACCCCCGCCTTGAATCCGAATTGCGCGTTATCCCAATCCCATTGTTCGCCCAGGGTGTTGGGCTCGGTCCAGGCAACCCGCCTGAGATAATCCGCCATGCCTTCGGGCACGACGCTCGGCGTAGTATCAGGCGGGTATTTGCCATGATCGAACGCGTATTCGATGAAGGCTGCCTTGGCCACCTGGAGATCGGCAGCAAATCGCACGTTCAATGAGCGCTTCCGGGCGTGGGCAAAGGAGGGAATGGCTATGGCGGCCAGCAGCCCGACGATGGCCACCACGATCATGAGTTCAGTGAGCGTAAACCCGGTCCGAACCTTCGTTAACACTCGAGGCATAATGTTCTCATCGCCGCAGGTTGATGCGAAATGCTTCCTTGGAGCACTGTCNNTGTTGCCTACCTTAGGTCCGCGCGTAAAGGTAGGGCGAGCACTCCGTGCGCACCGCTAGAGGTTGCGAAGACCCTGGCGTTTCGGGCGTCTCTTAGTGCGCACGGCGCGCACGGAGTGCTCGCCCTACCAGTCGAAGCCGCTTGGGCAAGCCGCCCTGACGTCGGCGGCCACCAAATCGTTGGTTCTTGAATCCATCATGGCCCCACCCGGGCGCTTGACACCTCCCATCTTGGCTGACCACTAATTCGCGGCTGATTTCGGCGGGAAAAACTTTGCCCCTACCGTCACGCTGGCGCCCTGCTTGGCCTGTTGGCTCGCCAGGGAGGTCTGGAATGCTGCAAGCTGATCGGGCGACAAGATGCTTTGTGCACGCGCCAGGTAGCGCTGGCTGAGCTGATCCAGTTCCTGCAGATACAGTTTCTTGTTAGCCTCAGTGTAGTACGATGCTACATCGCCCGTGAGCTTGGAAGGATCGGAGAAATCGGTGCTGAATTTGAAGTTCTGCCGTTCCTCGACCATGGCGTCGAGCAACTGCTGCTCCTGGTCGGCGCGGACTGCCCTTGGGCTGTCGGCCAGTTGATCTGCGGCCTGGGTGACCACCATCCGCTCCTCAAGGGTCTTCCCGTACGTGTGGTATTGGGTGTAATTGTCATCGCCGAGCAATTGCTTGATTTGGTCGTCAATCGCGGCCTGCTCCGCTCTGACCTGGATGGCCTGTGCCTTCAGTTGGGCCGGGTCGGCCTGGCCTGCCATCGCTTCCGTTATCATGTCCGCACTGGCCATTGTCTTGTTCATCAGCAAGCGTTTCATGGAATCGGTTTGCTCCGGCGTCAGATGCAGGTCAGTAAAAAGCTTCGCATAGCTCCTGGCAACCGCCTGGCCCATAGTCCGCATGCTCGCCCTCATCATCTCTTTGCCTTCCGGGCTCTTGAGCATTTCAACCATGGGATTGGCCGCCTTGGCCTCGGCCTGCGCGTTCGCGCGCAACCGGGTGGCTTCACCGCGCAGCCGCAGCAATTCGCCGAATTGGTCCGGTTTGAGCGATTGAGCACTGCCGGCATGGGCGAGCAGGTTGGACAGGCGCTGGTTCTCGGCCGCCAATTGAGCCATCTGACTCGTCTTTTGCTGCCAGGATTGGGTCTCTTCGCGCAGGCGGTTGTTTTCCTCGCGCAGCCGGCTCAAGGACTGATGCTGGAGCAAGAGTGGAGTGGCCATGCCGGCGATCAGGAGGACGCCGACGGCACCGACTTGTAGTTTGGTCATAGCTATCGTTTTAATGGTTGTGAGGCCGAGCCCGGTGCCAACGGTGGCGGCTCCGGCCAGGGCGGTTGTTGTCACAGAAATAGCGAGCCCGGCTGGCGCGGCCACCACGGCTTCAGCAGTCAGCGCCGAGGCCAAAGCCGTCGCGGTCAAAGTGGCGCCGCGTTTGCTCAAGAGGCTCCGGAGTTTTTCCAGCGCCCGGCTGACCCGCTTTTGCGCGGCGTCCTCGCTCACGCCGAGCGCGGCCCCGATTACGCGGAAGTCCTGCCGTTTGAAGAAGCGCAATACGATCGCGTCGCGGTCGGACGCGCTCAGTTGGTTCAGGCCCTCGTCGAGGTGGGGAGCAACCAGTTCCCACGGCGATCCGGTGTTGTCGTCGAGCGCTCTCATTTCCATGGCGGTTTGTTCGCGAGTTTGGCGGCGCCGCTCTGTGCGCACCATTTTGGCCGCCGTAAACCAG
>PLZQ01000189.1:20614-46651 GCA_003152225.1 Limisphaerales bacterium
TCACCAACTCGCCGAACGCTGATTCGGAGCGCTCTCGCGTGTATTGCTGCAACAGTTGTCCGTCGTCTGTCATCGCCTGTCTAAATAGCAGAACCCGCCGAAAACGGAATCCGACAAAGATTGTTTGGCTGCCCCCTCAAAGGCAGGAAGCAGGCCGGGCAAAACCGTCCAAACCCACGTAGAAGCCAATTGCTTGGCGGGGGATTGCGAACTTCAAGCCAGATACGGGCCGGGAAGAGGCGAGGATAGCGCGCTTAAAGAGATTGATGCTAGCCTGGAGGATACAGGGGGCATACAAGGGGTATACAGGGGGTATACAGGGGGTAAATGACCTGCTTGGGAGGTGATTGCCACCAGCAAGTGCCTCCAGAGCCAACTCGGAGCCGCATAAAAGCCCAGCACAAACGGCCTTCGAGGCTGGAGGATGCGTGCTCGGCGCGCTCGGGGAGCGCAGCCCTGCCTTCGCCACGGCTCCGCCGAGACGCGGGTGGATTACCGCGAGCTGGCGGTCTGGGATACGGAAGACAGCGCCCGTCCGTCCAGTTTATGGACAGATTCTTGCTGAATGGGAACGGGGCTCTCGGCTTACTGGGTTCTCAGGAAGGTCCGACGGGAGCCGAGGGTTGGGGCGGGGATGGAGGGGTCGCGGGAACCTCGGCCTGATCCACGGTATTCAGCACCGCATTCATGGCTTCGGGCGACACCCCGTAGGTGATTTTGGTGTTGAGCTGATGGGTCAGGAACTCGTCGAGCGCCACCCAGCGACCCTCGATGTTGATGCGCTTGGTCCAGGCGCACACGACCTGCAACTGGCTTTGCAACTTCCGGGTGTCTTCGGTCGAGCGCTTCAGCTCTTCGAGGGTCTTTTCAAGCTGCTGGCTCACCCGCACTTGCTCAGACAGGCTGTGTCTGAGGCGTTGCATGAGGAGGCCGATGCTGGCGAAGGCGAGGAAACAGATGACGGTGTTCGCATAACGAACCAGATCCGAGGGGTAATAGTGGTTGGAGAGGATGTCCACGACGCACCAGCTTACCCCGCTCAGAATGGCCATGCAGACGACCGAGATTCGCCCCAGATACCAGCCGCACATCGTCACGGGAATGAAGAAGAAGATGAAAAAGAGGAAGTTATAGCCGGCCAGGTACACGATGTAGCTCAGCACCAGGAGGTTGGCCAAACTGGCCGTGATGACCTTTAACTGAAAGCGCTTGCTCATGTGATCTGTCATTTATTAAAGCCGCTGAGTTCCGAACAAGGGACAAGTCATAGCGATTTTCGTGCCGCCCAGGGGCAAAACCGAAACCCGAAGACCTAAGGCCGAAAGAGGGCCGAAGGCCGAAGGCCGAATCCATAACCGCCCTACCCGGCCATTAGCCCGCATATTCGGATCTCGGCTTTCGGGTATCGGGTATCGAGTTTCGGGTTTCAGGGCCCGAATCGCCGGCATTTGGTGCTTGCAATTAAGGGACCATCGTCGCACCCCTGAACGCGTCCGAGAGTCAATCACGCCGCCATGTCATACGACCGGGCAGATTTCAACTACAGCACGGAGAACGAGCCTTTGCCCAAAGGGCACGCGGGCACGCACATTGGGATGTTCCTGGCCTGGGCAGTGCAGAACGGCTTGGAGAGCGACTTGCACCGTCAGCAGTCAGCCGAGCTGCTGGCCCGGTTGCGCCGGCGGGAGATTACGGGGCGCCAGTTCTTCGAAGCCGCCTGCCACGAGCGATTTTCGGACCAAGACTTGAACGACGAAGGCAACGCCTTCGCGCAGCATTACTATGTGGACGAGACGGGCAAGCGGGGCGCCTATTTCGCCGACTACAAGCGAGTGCTGGCGGCGGGGTTGCCCAGCTTCTGGCACGTGGCGGACACCTGGGATAACTATGAGAAGATCGCGGCGGTGATCAGCCGGCGCTACCAGGATTGGAAAAGCCCGCCGCCCAGGAAGCGGTGGTGGCAGTTCTGGAAGTTTGACACCGCTGACTATCTGCTATGTTATGCTCTGTGAACGAATCGAAAGGATTACACATGACACGCAACGTTTTTCTCACCTGGCCGCGGCTTGCCGTGCTGGCTCTGCTCGTGATGTCGGCGAGCATCACAACGGCTTCGGCGTCCGCCAAGCTGCAAGTCGTCCCCAAATGGGGCCGTTTCGAGCAGGCTTTCAAGAGCCTCCTGATCTATACCAATGCAGTGCAGGACGCCTTGTTGAAGGTCCGGTTCACATCGCCGCTGGGCGAGACCAGCGAGGTGGACGGGTTCTGGGACGGCGGCAAGATTTGGCGCGTGCGGTTTTCGCCCGACCAGCCGGGCCAGTGGAAGTTCAAGACGACCTGCTCCGACGCGGCCAACGACGGCCTGCACAATCAAACCGGCGAATTCATTTGCTCCTCGCCCATCGGGCTAACGCGCTTTCATAAGCACGGTCCGGTGCGTGTCGCGCACGACCACCGTCATCTGGAACATGCCGACGGCACGCCGTTCTTCTGGCTGGCGGACACGGTCTGGACGGGGGCGCGCGCGGCGGCGCTCAAGGACTGGCACGCTTATGCGGGGACGCGCGCCGCCCAACGGTTCACGGTGGCGCAATGGGCGGTGGCTCCCGGTGAGGACGTTAAGCAGCAGTGCGCCTACAGCGGCTATCCCGAGCGCATCGCCGTCAATCCCGATTTCTTCAAGCGGCTGGATGCCCGGTTGGAGGTGTTGAGCCAGGCGGGTATCCTGAGCGCGATTGCCCCGTTGGTCGAGTTGCGGTCGCAAACCAACGTGGCGCCGGCCCTGACGGACGATCAGGCCGTGCTGCTGGTCCGCTATGTGGTCGCTCGCTGGGGCGCCGAGCCCGTGGCCTGGCTGCTCGCGTTCGACGGCGAAAACACAGGCAAGAATGTCGGGCGCTGGAAACAAATCGGGCAAGCCGCCTTCGGCGGACGCGCGCACGCGCCGGTGGTGCTGTATCCGGGTGAGACGCAGTGGGTCTTCGACGAGTTTCGCGATCAGCCATGGGTTGACGTGCTCGGCTATCAGATCGTCACGGACGTTACTGAAGACTCCATCAAGTGGGCCGTGGCGGGGCCGTTTGCGGGGGAATGGCAGAAGGAACCAAATCGCCCGCTGATTGTTTTCGCCCCCTGCGAAAATGGGGTGGCGACGCAATCCCGGAAGCGATTCACTTCGGATGACGTGCGGCACGCGGTCTATTGGGGGCTGCTCCAAGGCGTGCCCGCCGGGGTCAGCTACGCCGGCCAGGGGGTGGCGGACTGGGACATGAGCATCGAGCCGCAGGCCGACCGCACGAAAGGCGCCGACCAGCCCACGTGGCGCAAGTCCATGTACATGCCGGCGGCCAAGCAGATGTCTTATCTAGCCAAACTCATGAGCAGCGTGGACTTCTGGAGGCTGCGGCCCCAGCCAAAAGCGCTTGCTTCGCAGCCGGGCAACGAATCCCCGCGGAAGTTCATTGCCGCGGCCGGCACGGACCCCAACACGCTTGCGCTGATCTATGTGCCGGAAGACCGGACGCTCAAAGCAGTCCTCAACGCTCTCCCGCAATCGCCCTCGGTGAGCTGGCTGAGTCCGCGCACGGGTGAAAACAATCCCGCCGTGGCTGTGGTGGGCGGGAGTTCCTGCCAGTTCCCGACGCCTGAGCCCGGCGATTGGCTGCTCGTGCTGAAAGCCGGGAAGTAGTTACCTGGGTTGCATGGTTGCATGAGTTACACGAGGCTACGGGCGCCCATGTAACTGGTGTAACTCAGTTACTCATGTAACTTCACCGCTGTACCCGCGCGCTACCGCCTTTAACCAGCGCCTCGACTTCCTTGATCGACGCCATGGACGCATCCCCGGGCGTGGTCATGGCCAGCGCGCCGTGGGCCGCGCCATACTCCACCGCCTTCTGCGGGTCGTTGAACTTCATCAGGCCATAGATCAGCCCGCTCGCGAAACTATCGCCTCCGCCCACGCGGTCCAGGATTTCCAGGTCCAGGCGGTTCGGCGCTTCGTGGAACTTGCCGTCCGCCCAGCAGATGGCGCCCCAGTCATTCCACGTCGCCGTTTTGACCGCGCGCAGGGTGGTGGCGACGACCTTGAAGTTCGGATAAGCCTTCACGGCCTGCTCAATCATCTTCTTGAAGGCTGTTACCTCGATGCGGGAGTGATGTTCATCCGCACCCTTGACCTCGAGGCCGAGGCACGCCGTGAAGTCTTCCTCGTTGCCGATCATCACATCGACGTGCCGGGCAATCTCGCGGTTAACCTCCTGCGCGCGCTTCTGGCCACCGATGCTTTTCCAGAGCGACGGACGGTAGTTCAGGTCGTAGGAGACAATGGCGCCGTGCTTCCGCGCGGCTTGCAAGGCTTCAAGCGCAAGCTGAGGCGTGGTGTCGCTCAGCGCCGCGAAGATGCCGCCCGTGTGCAACCAGCGCGCGCCGGGCTGGCCGAAGATTCGGTCCCAGTCAAAGTCGCCCGGCTTAAGCTGGCTCGCCGCGCTGTGGCCGCGATCGGACGTGCCCGCTGCTCCGCGCACACCGAAACCGCGCTCGGTGAAATTCAGGCCGTTCCGCACCGTCCGTCCGACGCCGTCAAACGGCATCCACTTGATCAGTTCCGTATCGACGCCACCTTGCAGGATAAAATCCTCCAGCAGCCGACCGACGTCGTTGTCCGCGAACGCCGTGCAGACGGCGGTCTTCAAGCCGAAGCACCGTCGCAAGCCGCGGGCGACGTTGTATTCGCCGCCGCCTTCCCAGACACTGAATTCGCGCGCCGTCCGCACGCGTCCCTCGCCCGGGTCCAGCCGGAGCATGATCTCGCCCAGTGCGACCAGGTCATATTTGCAGGAACCGTCCGGTTTGATGTTTAGAGTGGTCATAGGTTTCACGTTGGAAGTCGGTTCAAAGCATTAATTCGCGTGAATTCGTGTAATTCGCGGATCGTGGCAAAGACTATTCGCCGGCGGCGGTTTGACCTGAGCCCGGCACAATCTTCCCCAGCACTACTGCCCGGCGCGCGCCGGTCGCGCTCTGGACATTGCCCGGCTTCCTGAGTAAGGTTTCGTGCGCGAGAATGGCGAACGCCAGGGCTTCCTTCGCGGCGTTGGCAATGCCGAAATCCTCGTGCGTGAGCATCTCCCTCGCGCCAATGCGCGCGGCCAACATCCGGCGGAGCGTCGGATTCTTCGCGCCGCCACCGCCAAGGATGATTTGCAGCGCGCCGCGCCCGCGCACCGTGAGCTTGGGGAACACGAATCGCCGGTAAGCGTCTGCGATACTCGCCGCTGTGAACGCCGTTGCCGTGGCAACCATGTCCTCCGGGCGCAACCGCAGCCGCCGCCCCGACGCGAGCATGCGCGCTACAAACACCTCGCCGAACTCCTCGCGCCCGGTGGTTTTGGGCGGACGCCGCCGCAGAAAAGGGTGTTTCATCAGTTCCGCCAGCAGCTTCTCTGACACACGGCCGCGTGCCGCCCAGCGGCCGTCACGGTCAAACGTCTGCCTGCCCTGTGTCAGCGCCGTCACCAGCGCGTCCATGACCATGTTGCCCGGGCCAGTGTCAAACGCGATTACCCCGTCCAACTCCGCGCGCGGCGGCAGGAACGTCAGGTTGCCGATGCCGCCGATATTCTGCACGATGCGCGGCTTCGTCTGGTCCGTGAACAGCGCCCAATCCGCATACGGCACGAGCGGCGCGCCCTCTCCCCCCGCCGCCATGTCGCGCACGCGGAAATCAGCCACGGTCGTGATGCCCGTCCGCTCCGCGATGACCGCCGCCTCGCCGATCTGCAGCGTCGAGGGCGTCCCCGCATTCGGCAGATGATGGATGGTCTGCCCGTGAGACCCGATGGCCGCGATGTCCCCCGGTTTGCGTTTCGCGCTTCGGATGGCCGCGAGGACTGCGCGGGCAAACTGCTCGCCCAGCACAAAGTTCATTTCGCAAATCTCGGCTACTGTCCCGTGGAGGCATAGATGCAGGATGCGCCGCCGCATAACCGGCGAGAAGGGATGATGCACGTGTGCCAGCACGCGCGCGCGCAACTGCCGTCCGCTCCCCGCAATTTCTGCCACCACCGCATCAATGCCATCCGCCGAGGTCCCGGACATCAAGCCGACGACGAGCTTCGGTGCGTGTTTGGATTGGTGGTGAACTGGCACGTGCTTATAAAATGGTAGTCCAGGCATCCGCTAAGGCTTCGGATTGCTGGAGAATGAGATGCTCAAGTTGGTCTTCAGTGATCATGGATTCTTGCCCTCGATGTGTTTGATCTCCCGGTCGAAGTCTGAGACGTATTCCGCGTCCTGGCGCTGGCGATAGACCTCGAATTGCTGTTCGGCTTTGAGCTTCGCCTCCAGCGCGCTCACTTTGCCATTGTCTTGCAGAATCGGGTAGTTCGATAGTTCCAGGAAGCTGTGCAGGAAAGCCACCCAGTCAGCCATCTTCATCAGGATGCCCCGCTCGGCCCGGTTCTCCGCCAGATCGAGATAGGCGGAGATGATGCGGTTTAACTCCTTCACGTGCGCCTCGCTCAGGTAGTTCTTCGCCACCGTGACATCAGACTTCAGAATCTTGCCGGTCGGCGCTCTCTTCCACGTCGTCAGGCCCATGTAAATCTTCGTCGCGTCGGCGGAGCTGTAGATCAGTTCTGCCGCCGTCTGCCCGGTGATCGCCCAGTGCAGTTTGTTCTGCACCGTGGCAAAGAACTCCTTGGTCAGCGGCGCGTCCGCGCTGTAATCCGCCGAGAGGGCGTAAATGTCTGTGATCTTCTGGTAGAAGCGCCTTTCGCTCGCCCGGATTTCCCGGATGCGCTCCAACAACTCGTCGAAGTAATCCTTCCCGAAGGCCCGCGTCCCCTGCTTCAGCCGCTCGTCATCCAGCACGAAGCCTTTGGTGATGAATTCCCGCAGCGTTTTCGTGGCCCAGATGCGGAACTGCGTGGCCTTGAAGCTGTTTACCCGATAGCCGACGGCGATGATGGCATCAAGGTTGTAGTATTGGGTCGCGTAGTTCTTACCGTCGGCGGCAGTTGTTTCCAAAATGGAAACAACTGAATTCTCTACCAACTCGCCGGTGGCAAAGATGTTCTTCAGGTGCTTGTTGATGGCCGGCACCTTGACCCCGAACAGCTCCGCCAGTGCCTTCTGCGTCAGCCAGACCGTCTCGTTCCTGAAGAACACGTCCACCTTCACCGCCCCGTCTGGCGCGGTGTAGAGGACGAACTGGTTTTGGCCGCTCATGGGCAAGAGGCGCTCATGCCCCGCGCGGCGATGCCGCCACCGAGCCACGCGAAGCGTTTGGAGTGCGTCCAGCTTGCTGGCGCTGTTGCCAGACCGGGATGGTTCGAAAGCGGGAGCAAGCTCCACGCACTCCAAACGCTTCGCGAAGCTGTTCTCTGCGCCGGCTGTTGTGGTTGTTGTCGTTGAGTCATGCCATGCTCCGCGGAAAAGCCTAGGCAAAGGGTGGATTAAGGCAATGGAAAAGCTGGGAAGCGGCAAACGGCCCGGTCGGTCACAACCCGCGCGAGCCAAAGGAAAGAGCCGAACGCGCTACGCCGGCACCTGAAGGCTGCCTTCGGGATTCAGGGCCCAGGAACCGCGGCGCGAGTTGGATGAGACTGGGACGACAGCGCCCCAGGAGGGCCAGAGCAAGGTCGGAAACAAGCCAGGCGCTTGCGAGCGCATCTACTGGCAATACCTTGGGGGAACTGTGGGGGAACTGTGGGGGAACGGTGGGGGAACGGTGNNACGGTGGGGGAACGGTGGGGGAACCGTGGGGGAAGCCAATTGATAGGCACCCCCAAGCCAACCTAAAGCCCATCGCAAGCCACCCAGATACCAGGAAAACGGGAAGTGTTCCCTGGCAAATTCCTGGTTCAGCTCGTTCGAGCAGGGCGAGACAATCGTTTGCTTTTGTGCCGCTTGTATGATGTATTGTGAGGCTGACACGCCCAATGGCCGAGTGCCCGTGTCATTGAACAGCAACGCAAACTGAATATGGAAGCAACGATTGTAGAGACTGCGATTACACAGAAGACAAGGGAGCTCTGCCAAATGATTCTGGATGAGCCGAGCATGCAGGCCCTGCGCCAACGCATCGACACCTTCATGGCGGATGAGCAGACGCGGGCCCAGTACGACGGCCTGATCGCCAAAGGCCAGGCGTTGCAGGAAAAACAGCAGCGGTCGGTAGCCCTCACCGGCGAAGAGATTTCGGACTTCGAGCAGCACCGCGACTCGCTGCTGAGCAACCCCGTGGCGCGCGCGTTCCTGGACGCGCAGCAAGAGCTGCATCAGGTGCAGCAATCTATCCAGAAATACGTCAGCAAGACGATCGAGCTGGGCCGCCTGCCTTCGGAAGAGGAGCTATGCGGTGATTGCTGTGGCGAGCACGAGCACGGCTGCGGTTGCAGCCACTAGGAGAAAAACTCCCGCCCCCGCCAGATTTGGAACCAGCCCGTGTCGGAGTTCATTTCGACGAAGATGAACTCCTTCGCCGTCTTGCCGCCGCCGATGTCCGCATCGCGCCAGTAGTCCCAATACTCGATCTTGGCGGGCGCAACCTTGCCGGTGGCGGCTTTGCCATCGGGCGTCGTCTCTGACACCACCAGGACCGCTGCCTGGTATGATTCGCGCAGGTCGTTGATGCGCGCGAACGTCGTCTCGGCGCCGGTGGCGTCGTCCGTCACTTTGAACAGCCCGGTGGTATCCTTGACCACGGCGAGAAAGTCCTCGGCGAATTCGAACTCGTCATAGAGCCTCAGCAAGAGCGAGTCGTGCGCCCCAGACTGGTTGGGCACGACGCGCAGGCGGGCGGCCAGCGTGTCATCGGCGTCGGGGGACTTGGCGTTGACGCCGCGCAGAATGTAATCCGTGAAACGAAACTCCTGGTCGCCAATGCGCCGGTTGTATTCGCGGATTTCCTGCGCCGTGAAGTTGTAGTGGGTGAACTCGGGGCCGTTCGCAAAGGCGATGGGCACCGCCGAGCCGACCCGCAGGTCGAGCGGGTTGGCAAATGCTATGCCGGCACCGTTGGTATTGCCGTGGACCCGCTCCAGGAGCATCTCCCAGAGGGTCTTGCCTTTCTTCTCAGGTTCCATGTGCGAGGGCGTGGATGACGATGTTGCGGGTGCGGAAGACGGAGCGGCGCGAAGGCCCGCGCCTAGCCTCCCAGGATGGCCGCGACCACCCGGCCGATCACGTAGCACAGGCCCAGAATGAAGGACCCGACGACGATGGCCAGGGCGGTGTTGCCCTTGTTGAGCAGGTCACTGAAGTTCAGCTTCGGCGTGAGTTTGTCGAACGTGATGTAGCCGAGCACGATGAGGAGGATCGCCACCACGCCAAAGGCGACCGTGGCGAGGAGGTCAGTCAGCAGGTAGTCAGGCAGATGTGTCTGCATAGGGTCAGTTTGTCAGTTTCAATCAGGTTGCGGTTTGCCAGCGTTTGAACCAAATCAGCCAAATAAAGAAGCCCGTCACGCCCAGCGCCGTCGGGACCGCCAGCAGCCAGAAGGCAAACACCCCCGCTGCCGTTGGGCGATTGCTATAAGACTGCGCGACGTAATGGTCGGAATACATCAGATCCCGGTCAACACCGGGCGGCACATAATTCGGATCGCGCGGCGCCTGTTGGGCTTCCAGTTGCTCGACGCGTGTCTCCAGTTGCTGGTCAGTGGCCACCAGGGCCTGGTATCGCGCCGGGTCCATGTCGTAGCGGTGATGATACGCCCACCAGGCCCGGTCATCGATCGAGCGGTCGAGCAGCCACCACCAGAACAAGCTGTTGTAGGAATCCTGGTAGATCACCACGGGCCGCGAGTAATAGGGATTGAACACATTGTAGATCCGCACCGGTCGGGTGGAGATCGTCACGGCGTCGGGCACATAAACTGACCTTCGGTAAGCACCGTCCGCAGACGTCGGGAGCGGAGGCGGCTGGCCCCGGTACGAAGGGGAGCCCGAGACGGAGTGAGGGGTATCGCTCGGCACAGTGGTCCGAGGAGCGTCGCTCGACGCAACGGGCGGCGCGAGTTGCGTTTCTTTAAACTGCGTGAATTTCTCCTTGCTCACTTGCTCCTTCCGGGCGTGTGCGGCTGCTGTGTCAAACGTGAGCGGGGTGCCGCCCGAATCTGGCTTGGTCCTGTGGATGGATTCGGTTTCCCGGCTGCTGCTGTCACTGCCGGAGCTGGAGGTAAAAGTATGGCCGGTGCCGGCGCTATAGCTCTTGGCGGAAGTGTAGCTGTGCCGGTTGTTGTCGCTCGAGGTGGGGCCGGAACTGTAGCTCTTGCCGCTGCCGGAGCTGAAGTGCTCGCCGCTACGGTGCCCCGAGCTTGATCCCTGGCTCATGCTGCCGACGCTGGAGCTATGCGCGGATCCTCCGCTCGAACTATGGCTGCTGCCCGAGCTGAAACTGTGGCCACCACCCGAGCTAAAGTTGTGACTGCTCCCCGAGCCGGAGCGATGGCTGCCCCCTGAGCTAAAGCTGTGGCTGCCTCCAGAACTGGAACTGTGCGAGGAGTAGCTGTGGCCGCCGCCGCCGCTGTAGCTTTTTGCCTCGCTGCGGAACGGGAGCCCGCCGGCCAGCAACGCCGTCGCCAGTAACGAGATCACAATTCGCATTAGCCTTGTCATCACTTGAACCGGAAGCAGAATGCCACCTTATGGGCGAAAGCCCATTACTTTTTCAAGCGAGATTTGTATCCGGCGAGGTGGGTTCATGGGAGAGCGCTTGGGGTTGGTACCCCGGCTAGGACTTGAACCTAGAACCAATTGATTAAGAGTCAACTGCTCTACCAATTGAGCTACCGAGGCAACCAGTTGGCCCGCGCCTCTTGCGGGGCGCCAGCACGGACCTCTATTTGGCACGAGCGCAGAGAAAAGGCAAGTTGATTCGGTGGCCAATATTCGGCGGGGCTCAAGCGCGGGGAATGCAAACGCGCCGTACTCGCCTGCGTGAGGGGACTCCGAGCGCTTGCTATCCGGGGCGCGGGAGATACATTGCTCCACGTCTATGAGAACACACGTTTTCCAAGTGGTGTCCCTTGCGCTCTTGCTCACCGGGTGCGCAACGCACAGCAAGACCGAAATCGCGCAGCACCAGACCGTATATAACAAGCCCCTTACCTCCCCGGGCGCCAAATTCGGCATCCTGCCACCCGTGGTGCAGCGCACGGTGCTGGCCGAGGCCGGCCCGGCGGAAGTGGTCGATGCCGTCCGAGACACCAGCACGGGCCGCGTCGTCTATAAGATCTATTTCCGGGACAACGAGGTTTACCCAACGATGTATGTCGCCCCGGATGGCAGCGTGCTCAATCCCGACCTGACGGTCGCCGTCAGCGCGGCGCATGGCATGCGGGTGAGGCCCACCGAGGTGCCCCCCAAGATCACCAAGGTGATTTCGGAACGCGCGCCTTCGGGCGAGGTAGCCTATATCAATCAGGAGACCTGGGGCGGCCGCACGGTTTACGTCGTCACGTTCAAAGATGAGGCGCACTACCCGAGACTCCTCCTCGCTGACGATGGAACCGTCGTGGACGAAACGCCGTAATCATCGCCAGACGCCCAGTTGCTCGAGTTGCCGCGTAACCACCCCCGGCCAATCGCGGTTCGCCGCCGGGCTCGCCGGGCTGGGATGCAGAATCCGCCCGCGTTTCAAGGGGCTGTCCGGAAAGAGCTCTTCCGCCCGCTTCGTGGCAAACTCGCCGACGCCAATCAACCATTCGGGTTGCAGCGCCACGACGACGGCCCGCAAGTGACGGTCGCACGCGGTGAAGAGGGCCGCCTTTTCGGCGGCCGGCAGTTTATCGGGCGTGCGGTTGCGGCCACTGCGCTCCAGGAAAACTAGCGGGCAATAGTTCATCACCAGGTGCTCCGTAAAGAACCGTCGCGGCGTTCCGAAGCGCTCCGCGAAAAGACTCCACAGCCGCCGGCCGCTGACCTCCGACCGTGCGCAGCCAAACCCGGCAATCAGCCGCCGCGGATGCTCGCGCTCCGGCTTGCCTACCGGCGACTCGATCTGGAGCCAATCGCGCACCGCGGCCACTTCACCGAACGGGACTCCCGTCTGCGCCATTCCGAAGGGTCCCGGGTTCATTCCGAGGAACACGACGCGCTTCCCGGCGCTGCCGAATTTCCGCAGATAGGCCTCATGCGGCGGCCAGGCATAACCCAGCGGATTATAGACATGCGTGACCGGCGCCCCAAATTTCAGCCGGCCCGTTTCCGCGCGCAACCGTCTGGCCGCGGCGATTAGTGCTTCGGTGACGGGCGTGCTTTGCATCGGTTTGCTCACAGCGCGAAGGATAATGGCAGGCCGCTCCAGGAAGCCATTGAACTTTCCACATTAAACCTGCCGCTCGCATGCCGTGGGCTGGCTGTGTTTCTGCCGAGGCAAAAGCGGCGCACGGGCAGCGCTTGACGCGCGTGGCGCCGGAAGCTAGGCTGTCGGTCGGTTGGTGGCCGTAGCTCAGCTTGGTTAGAGCCCCAGATTGTGGATCTGGCTGTCGCGGGTTCAAATCCCGTCGGCCACCCCATTTTGCCGCAGATTCTTTCGGCACTTCGGGTTGTGCGGGAGTGAAGTGTCCCCCCTGTTCCGGCTTGACGCGCATTTCGTGTCGGCCATGCTCCAAGCTATGAAAAGCGACAACCAGCCTGGCTCTGAGGCTCGTCCGGCTTCAGAGGAACTTCCTTCCGTCAGCTCTCTCACGCGGCGCTCGTTCCTGCACACACTGGGTTTGGGCTCCGCGACGCTGGCGCTCACGCCGACCGCCCGGTCACAGGAAAAGGTGATTCAGGGATTCGAGCAGGCGCCCACCGATCCCAACGCCTCGAAGGATTGGAAGCCGGTCTCCGACCGAAAGATTCGGGTGGGACTGGTCGGTTACGGCGTTTGCCAGTTCGCCGCTGCGTTCGGCTTCCAGGCCCACCCGAACGTCGAGGTAGTCGCGGTAAGCGATCTGATTCCGGAGCGTTGTGCGGGTCTGGCCAAGGCCGCCCGGTGCGCGAAGACGTATCCCTCGCTGGAGGAACTGGTCAAGGACGACCGCATCGAGGCGGTCTTCGTGGCCACCGACGCGCCCAGCCACGCGCGGCATTGCATCGAAGTTCTCAAGCACGGCAAACACGTCGCCTCGGCTGTGCCGGCGGTGTTCGGCTCGGTCGAAGATGCCCATAAGTTGTTCAACGCCGTCAAGGCCAGCGGCCTCAAGTACATGATGTTCGAGACCTCCTACTTCCACGAGGACCTCTATGCGATGCGGCAGATCTATAATGCCGGCGGGCTGGGCAAGCTGCTTTATTCCGAAGGCGAGTATTTCCACTACATGGAAACGCCCATTGATTCATACAAAGGCTGGCGGATCGGCCTGCCGCCGCAATGGTATCCGACACACTCCAACGCCTATTACGTCGGCGTCACGGGCGGCAGCTTTACCGAAGTATCCTGCCTGGGCATGCCGAGCCGGATCGAGCATTTGCAGCCGGCCAACAACCCTTACAAGAATGCTCTCGGCACCGAGATCGCCTTGTTCCGCACGAGCGAAGGCGGCATGTCGCGGATGGGCGTCAGTTGGGATTCCCCCGGCTATGGCGGGGAGATGGGCCGCATTCGCGGGCAGAAAGGCTCTTACTACGGCAAATACGAAGGCCTGGAGAAGAACCTGCCCGACATCAAGCGTCCGCCCCTGCCTCCCGGTGTGGACGCCGGCGGCCACGGCGGCTCGCACGGCTACCTGATGAACGAGTTCGTTACCGCCATCCTGCAGGACCGCAAGCCGCTGGTGGACATTGCCCAGGCCCTGAACATGACCGTGGCCGGCATCGTCGCGCACCAGTCTGCGCTGAAGGGTGGCGAACTGACGAAGATCCCGCAGTTCAAGCTCTAGTGGAGTTACAAAGTTGCACCGTTACATGGTAACATGAGGCATCCTCACGGTGGGCCTTTGTAACCATGTAACTTATGTAACTTATTTAACCTGTCTAGCCCCGCCTATCCCGGAATCTGCCACGGCGCGCGGTAGCTCCGGCTGAGCAGTTTGCTGGCGTCCGCATCATCGAGGATGCTCTCTTTCTGCGCATCCCACTTGAGCTTCCGGCCCACGAGCATAGAGATCAGGCCCAGATGCCCGGGGATCGCCGAATGGTGGGCCGTCTCGACCGGCGTGATGGTCGGCTTGCGCGACTTGATGGAGGCCAGGAAGTTGCGCTGGTGATTGTCCGAGACGGGCAGCTTCACCTTGCGCAGTTCCTCCGGCAGTTGCCTGACATCCCGCCAATCTTGATTGGACGCCTCGAATGCTCCGCGGTCCACCCATACCCAGCCGTCCGTCCCGATCCACTTGGTGCCGCCGCGAATGTCGGCGTGCCCGCCGGCGATGGTCATGGTGATGTCCCGGGGATACTTCAACTCGATGCGGTATTTCGTGCAGGTGTTCCACACTGCGTCCACCGGCGGAAACTCGCCTTTGCCCTCGATCTCGAAGGGGCCGGAGTTATCGAAATCGCAGCCCCAGTGGGCGATGTCGCAGTGGTGCCCGATCCAGTCGAGCAACTGGCCGCCGCCCGTGTTGTAGTTCCAACGCCATTCCCGGTGAACCCGGCCCTTGATGTATGGCAACAGCTTCGAGGGGCCGATCCAGGTGTCGTAGTCCAGTTCCGGGGGTGGTTGGCTGGGCAGCATGTCTTTGGGGTCGGGGATTCTGCCGCCCTGTCCGCCTGGCAGGCCCACTTCAACATGAGTGACCTTGCCGATCAATCCGTTGCGCACGATTTCGGCCGCCTTGTGGAACGTGCCCACCGAGCGCTGCCAGGAGCCGGTCTGCCAGATGCAGTGATTCGCCTGCACGGTCCGGACAATGGCCTGCTGCTCACCGATGGTGCGAGCAAGTGGCTTCTCGCCATAGATGTCCTTCTTGTGCCGGGCGGCCTCGACCGCCGCCAGGGCATGCCAATGGTCCGGCACCGCCAGCATGACGGCATCAATGTCGGGCCGCGCGATCAGCTCGCGATAATCATGGTAACCTTTGCATCCGCTATCCTTGTAATGGCCATTAACCTTCTTGACGAGTGTCTCCAGGTGCTTCTTATCCACGTCGCAGGCGGCGACCACCCGGCACTCGGGCAAGCCGAGGAAGGAGTTGGTATTCCCGGTTCCCATGACGCCGCAGCCCACCATGCCCAGGGTGATGCGCGCGGAAGGCGCCGGTTGGCCGGCGCGCCCCAAGGCGCTGCTGGCGATGAGGCTGGGGAAGGCGAGCACGGTTCCGCTCAGGCCGAGGAACTGGCGACGGTTCATCTTTGAGTGCGACGATGCATGTTGCATAAGTTCACGACGACGCGCTAATCGTATGTGTTTATGAACGATAAAGCTACTGCAACTTCGAGCGGGCGCCGGCGGTTCCTGCTGACCGGGTTTATCTCACTCATCGCCGGTCTGTTCAGTGGCCGCAGCGCCGCTGCTGCCGCCGCCAGGAACACGGGTGAGCCGGTGACCACTCGCATGCGCCAGGGCGAGCCGCCGGCCCAACCGCTGGACACCATGCTTCTATTCGAGCGGGGCGACGACAATAACGGCCGGGCCATCACGCACGAAGTGCTCTCCCTCATCCACCAGGAAAAGGGCAAACACTCCTACCCGTGGACCCTATACACCAGCCTCGAGACCCACCACGAAACGGGCGACGCCTGCGTCGTCTGCTCCCGCCTCCACAAATACGGCCCCGGATGGTCCTCCGGCCTCCATTCCGAAGTCTTCAACCACAGTCGCGGCGTCGCCCTGGGCGTCAACATCGAAATGAGCAACGATTACGGGGGCACCGAAGAGACTGTCGCCACCGGCCTCAACATCCAGGCCGTCGGCGGCACCGCGCCCATGCAGCACGGCATTCAAATCCACGACGGCAGCAACCACTTCCAGACGGCCATTAACCTGAAAGGCAAGGGCACCACAGGCGTTGACCTGCCCGGCAGCTTTCAGGTGGGATTGAACCTGCATGACAATCACATCCGGCTCAACGAGGGCGCCTGCGTGGAACTGGACGGCAAGGGCGCGATCAAGGTCCGCTACAAGAACAACCGGATTGAATTCCTGAACGGCGACCGCTGTTTTGCGCATCTGGATGTTAACGGCGCGGACCATGCGGTTTAGCGCAAGGCCGCCAATCTACCTTGAAGTCCATTTGCCCAATCGTGAGCGGACTTCGTTTCCCGAATACCCCCGTTGCGGGGCAGCCTCAGCCTTCTCGATAGCCTTATTCAGCGCGGCCAAAAGCAGCGGGTCATCCTCGCTGCACTCATTGGCGACGCCAGTGCCAACTTCCTTTTCGACGAAGGCCGTCCACGACTTCAAGGTCAGTTGGCGGAGTTCGTCCGGCGTCATATTGCCCAGTTCGGCTTCGATTTCGGCTAAGCTCATTGCACCTTTAAGGTGCGGCGCTCAAGCGCATAAGACAAAGCGTTTTATATAATGGGCGTGAAAGTGAAATCTGTTCCGCCGCAGCCTAAGCTCGTTACCGCGAGGCTTGCACCCGGTAGAACCGCATTAACTGGGCAGCCCCGTTGGTGTCGATCACGCGGACGACGCTGTCGGTGCCCGGGATATTCGTGCTCACAGGGCACCAGAAGTTGCCGGTCAGGTTACTCGTGCTTTGCAGGTCGTACTGAATTCCGGCGGCTGTGGTGAAATCGAGGAGGCAATCGTTGCCGATGAGCCTGATCGAACTAAAGGCGGGCACGCGGTATTCGTAAGCGCCGAGATCGGTCTGGCCGTCGCTGCGGCGCGGGCGGCTCTGCAAGGGGCTCACATACTCGAGCGTCGGCAGGCCGGGAAGCGCAACGCCCGTGCCGTTCAAATATTGCAAGGCATTCAAGCCCCGGTTCCGGCAACTGGAAGCGGCGGTCAAGTGCACGTCGCGCACGGCACGGTTGACGAAGCCCGGGTCGATTCCTGTCGTGGACGCATAGAAGGTGGCGGGCACGGTGGCTGTCGATTGCATCCAGTCGTTCGAGCCGCTGATGCCGCCGCCTGGCGTGCCAACGATCTTGTCGCTGCCGCAAAAGACATTGTTGTGGGCCTCCATCGTGGCACCGGTTGCGTTGGCGCTTAAGAACTGAATGCGCCCATCGCCCGCGACGAACGTGTTGTTAAAGGCGTAGAGCGTGCCGTTGTGCTGTCCGCCGCCATCCTGCCCGAACTGGATGAAGCGCCCCGAGTTGTAGCTGCTGAGCCGCGGCTTGCTGAAGACGATATTGCCGATCATCACGGCGTGGCTGTTCGCGGCGGCGGTCTCCGCTGCGTCCACCAGGCCCACCTCGCCGTCCTGCGAATCCGCGATGTAATTATAAAGCAGCTCCGTGTAATGGGCGCGCGTCTTGAAGTTCTGTCCGTAAAGCGAATCGTGGATGTAGCAGAAGCGGATCGTGGCGCTGTTGCCGCCCAGGTAAAAGTTGTGGCTGTAACCGTCGTAGAGCGAGGTGCCATTCGAGCAGACCTCCGAGGCCTCGATCACCAGGTTGCTGTTGCTGTCGCACATGATGCCCATGTCGCACATCGCGATCCGGCAGTTGCGCACGGTGACGTTGTTGCCCGAGGTCACGCGGATGCCGGCGCCGTTGTCCCCGTTCCGCGCGTTCTGGAATTCCAGGTTCTCCAGGGTGACAAAGTCGGCCTCAACCTGGAACACCGCGCGCGGGTGCGGCAGCGCGCCGTCCACGGTCTGGCCCGTGGCGTCGAACAATGGACGCGCAGCGCCCACGCCCCGCACGATGATTGGCTGCGCGGCGGTCCCAGGCCGCGTCCAGCGTTTGACCTCGTTATAAGTCGCCGGGTCAATCTCCACGACATCCCCCGGGTTGAGCGACGGCACGCTGCCGACCGTGTGGTAAGTGCGGGTCGGTCCAACCCGATACGTTGCCGCGAGCGAGCAGGCGCTCCCTCCCGCCAATGCTGCCAGCAACGCAAGGCGGAGCACAGTTCTCATCACTTGGAAAGCGAGAGAAACCAGGGCGTGGCGCCCAGCCCGCCCCAACCGGCCGGGTCATGATTGGCCAGGAAGATTTGCCGCAAAGTCGGATCGTAAGGCACCAGTGCTGTCCACAGCACCCCCGGCGAGTTCTTCCAGCGCGGGTCGGGCTCCCCGCCGTCAATCCGCTGAAACTTTGCCCCCGCCACCTGCTGGTTCCACATATAGTCGCGGTTGGTGGCAATGAGACGGTCAACGTCCTCCCGTGTGAACACCAGCCCGTGCTCGAAGGCGGCAACGATGCCCTCAACGTCAATCCCATAATATCCGCCATTCGGATGCACCCCAACCCAATGCTTGGGTGAGCCGTCAGCCTTGTAGTCCCACGGGCCGGCAGGTTCCCAGTAATTCCATACGAAGTATTTCCCGTCCTGCCGGGTCCGCATGCGCGATTTCATGAGCTGGAACCATCCGGCGGCGCGCTCGCGATAGACGGGCTTCTTCGTCGCGTCATACAACGCCAGCAGCCAGCGGGCGATGTGGTTCTCCTTGTTATCGGGGTTGGAAAAGCCGGTGGTCTTCCTCGCCGCATATCCGGCAGACCACTTGCCCGTTTGCGTGTCGATGCCATACGCGGGCACGACCCATAAGCCCCCGCCCTTGGCCTCGCGCCAGCAATCGCGCGAGTCCCATTTCTGGAATATCTCCTCCGCGAGCTTCACATAGCTTTGCGCCTTCTCACCCCACTTGGCGGCGAGGGCCGGAGTCGTGCGGATTACCTCCGCCATCAACACCACTGGCCGCAGCATCATCGCCTCGCCCAACAGGCTGTCAGCGGAATACTCCTTGGACTCGCCCCCACCCCCGTCGCCCTTCGGCCAGCCGGTAAAGCCGTCCGGCTCCTTGACGCTGCGCTTCAGGCAGGAGTCCATCCAATCGATGAGGGCCTCGACCCACTTCGGGTCCCGGGTCGCCAAATAGCCATAATAGAAGCCATTCAGAAACGGGCTCACCAGCCAGCCGAGCTCCTCGCCTGTTTCCTTGTCGCAATAGCGATTGCGCAAGTCGTCCAGGATGTTCTTCTCCCATCGCGCGAGCCAGTCCTTGCGGAGCGCAGCGTCCAGAACCAGCGTGGGCTTTCCACCCGCCGCGCGTGGCTCTTCGGCGGCAAGGAGGGACCTCGGGGATAGCGTCGCCGCCAGGGCCGTGGTAGCCATCGCGGCCTGCTTGAGAAAGCTGCGTCGTTTCATCGTTGGCCCCAGGCTAACGCACTTCCGCGCGGAAGTAACGCACAACACCGGCGGACGTCTCACCCAGGATGCCCTGGCTGGTGAACATAACTTTTGTGGCAATCGCCGTCCAGACGCATAGATCCGGCGAGGTGGACAGCACGATGCGACCACGGGTCGGGCGGGATATTGGTCCAGGTCACGCCGCCGTCAACCGAGCGCGCGGGCACATCGCCATTCAGGGCATATCGCACGAGCGGGTTGCTGGTGCACTCCATCCGGCCCGGTTGGTTGCCGCCCCCCAGCAACCGGAAATCCATCGTGTCCCACGTCCGCCCAAAGTCCGTGGAATGGAACAGGTCGCTCATATCCGAGCCGACCCATACGTCGTCCGGGTTGTAGGGATTGATCGACGGCCCGAAGAAGGCGCCCCCGCCCCCCGACCTGCGCGAGACAAAGCGCGCCGGCGGCCCGCCGAAGGCCAAACCCCCAGTGCCCACAAACAAGCCGATGAGGATGAGAAAAGCCGTCCTGAATTTCCCGCCAATAGAGGGGTGTGTGCTCTGCATTACAACGAGGCCGTTCAATAGCCGGATTTGTGCCAGAATAGCAGGCATCCCCACGCACCCGAGCAAGCTGCCTCGTCACGGTTCACGGCAATGTAATGCCTACCCGGCCCCGCGTCTTGCCCAACCGCCCCGTCTAACCCCGCCAGCACAGTAAACCTCAAACCAACCCCAACCCACGCCCTCCACGCGCCCAATCACCTCGCATGCAAGTGGCTAGCAATAGGCAATATACGCCAGAGCTGTTCCAGAGTTGCATGATCGCTGCATAATGGATGCATAATGGATGCATAATAGTTGCAAGATAGTTACATAGTGGTTGCATAGTAGTGGCTTAATATTAAAGCAAGATAGCCTCCAGTGTATCGCCGGTGCGGTAGGCCAGTTTCGCGCTACGGTAACGTTAACGAAACCCTTAAAAGGGATGCCAGAAGGGCGAATCAGGGTTAATCTGGCAATTCTGCACACTAAGTACTCTGGAACGTAAGTCCAGTGACGTATTGTGGTGCGGTGCGGACGTTCCTATGCGCGGAGCGTTTGGAGTGCGTCCAGCTTGCTGGCGCTTTTGCTGAGTGTGGGCGATCCCAAAGCGGGAGCAAGCTCCACGCCCTCCAAACGCTCTGCGTTACCGGGACGCCCCTCCTCCTTTACGTCAGCGTATTTAGGGCCGCACACGCTACGGAGCGCACCGGGTGCGGGAGCTTACTGGGTTGGTCTGCTGGTGCGGATGTCGGGGGCGATTGCTTGCAGAGCGTTAGTGGCGTTAAGCCGCAGGTACTCATTTGTGTCGAGAAGGCTCGGTTGGAGATGTGGGGTGGCCTGAGCTGCCGCAGGACCAAAACCAGTAGCCGCCAGGCACAGGAGCACGATGAGGAGCTTCCCGAGGTTTCGCACGGGGACATTAATTCATGAGTGAAGCAGGGTTGGAATCCAGAATTGAACTGGATGATCTTGGCGGCGAAAAAGCGCTGTTATTGCCAGACAGGGAATCAGGAACAGAAGGCTGCCGCGCTTCCACATGCGGGAGGTGTGGCATGGGCGAAGCAGGAGTGCAATTCAGAACTGGAGAGTAACCGGTCGCGGGGATGCCGCCGACGCTCAAAGCCGGGACGGCTGCGCTACTCAGCCGGGCATTTCACGCTGTTGCCCGCAGTGCAGACTTGCAAGTCCGCCGTATCACAGGCTGCCGCACGAGGCCACGTGGCCTATAACGCCCTGGCTGCGCGACCGCACGCGGCGCCGTCGCTAATCTCCGCCAGTAGGCCTTAGCCTCGTCGGCCGGCCCTTCTCTTGATGCGGTAGGGGGCGGTGTCCTCTTTGACGTGGAAGCCGATTTCGGGGATGGGCGGTTCCGGCGGAGGTGGCGGCGGGTCCAGGATCTTCATAATACGTTGGGGAAACTCAACGATCGCGGCTTCGTGAACATCCAACCGGGCTTTGAGCTCCTGCTCCAGAGCCGCGACCTTGCGAGCCAGCTCACGAGTGTCCGTCAGCAGAGAGCGCATCTTAACGAATGCCCGCACCACAAAGACGCTCATTTGCGCGGCACGGGGTGTATTCAGCACGTTGGCGGCCATGATGGCGCCATGCTCGGTGAAGGCGTGAGGGAGGTATTTGATGTTCTGGCCCCGCTTCAAGGTCACAAACTGTGACCTTGAACGCCGAAGCTGCTCTGCCTCCGTGCTGGTTAACTGGAACATGAAATCGCCGGGAAACTTGTCTGCATTTCTTTTGACCGCCTGATTAAGGGCCTTGGTTGACACTCCGTAGATGGCAGCGAGGTCGGCTGCAAGAATCACCCGCTGTTCCCGAAGGGTGACTATGCGGCTCTCAATGTCAGGAAGGAGAGCGGCCGGATTTTGCGTCACGGGTTTCATATCTGGGCTTTGGTGCGGAAGCTGAACGGCACAGTGGCATGATTCTCAATTATCGAGGATGGCGCACAGCATTACCCGGGGCATCCTGGCACGACGTGGGATTTAGTGGAAAGCATAAAGATACGCCCGTGAATGATGACTTGGAAGGCGACTGGGGTGACTGCCGGTTACGGGCCTCAGACCCATGACCACAATGCTGGCGCAGGGTGCCGATCCCCGGTCGATTTCTCCTTTTCGCGAGTTCCTTTGCGAGCTTTACAAATCACTGTGTCGGGAGGAGTCTCAACCCGGAATTCGTGATGAGGTAACCATGAACCGAAATGACTTTCCGCCGACATATTCTCGCAAGCTCGCTATCACCGCCGTGCTGTGTCTCCTGGGCATTGGGCTGCAGGCGGCTTCGCCTGCTGACCAGCAGAAGCTCGCTTCGGCGAATATCGGGTTCGCCTTCAAGCTGTTGAAGCAGCTCGCCAAAGAGCAGCCGGGCACCAACATCTTCATTTCACCGTATAGCGCTTCGACCGTCTTGCAGATGGTGTGCAACGGGGCCGGCGGACAAACGATGACGGAGATGCAGCAGGTGTTGGGAACGACCGGCCTGGCGGCGGAGGCGTTGAACTCGGCATACAAGGATTGCGGCCAGTCCCTAAACAGTCTGGGCACCAACGTCGTTCTCACTGCCGCCAATGCAATCTGGTGCCGGAAGGGGACTTCGTTAAAGCCTGCGTTCGTTGCCTGCAATCAGCAGTACTTCGGCGCCACCGTGGACGCGCTCGACTTCGATGATCCCCGCTCAGTCGGAATCATGAACGCCTGGGCATCTGAAAAGACGCATGGGAAGATTAAGAGCATTGCGGACGGGCTCATTGATCCGCTGACCGACTTATTCTTGGCGAATGCCGTGTATTTCAAAGGAAAGTGGGCCGTTCCATTTGAGGTGAAGCGCACGCAGGACCGGGTGTTTCATCTCCGGGCGGGGCGACAGAAGCAGGTTCCGATGATGGAGCAGACACAGGCGTTTACTTACCGACGAGGGAGTGGTTATGAGGCGGTGCGGCTGCCGTATGAGGGGTGTGAGCTGGCCATGTATGTCTTCCTGCCCGATGCCGGTTCCAGCCCGTTGAAATTGATCGGCATCATGACCGGCGACACCTGGCAGCGAGTCACCGAGCCCGGGTTCACGTGGAGGCAGGGAACCGTCGTCTTGCCGAGATTCAAGCTGGAATACGGTGTGGAGTTGATACAACCGTTGAAGGCAATGGGGATGCGCGCGGCGTTCGGGAAGGCCGATTTTTCAGGAATTGCCGACTTGGGCCTGTTCATATCGGCAGTGCGGCAGCGGACGTTTGTCGAAGTGAACGAAGAAGGGACCGAAGCCGCGGCGGTAACGGGGATGCCACTAAGTCATGGAATTGAAACGGCCCCTCCCAAGCCGTTCCAGATGATTGTGGACCGTCCGTTTCTTTTCTTAATCGAGGACCAGGTGACGAGAATGATTCTGTTCATGGGAGTGGTGTATGATCCGGGGGCAGCCTCGTAGCTCGAAAGCTGTGGTATGAATCGATTGCGTATCGGAAGAGGTTGCCAAATTGCCGGGGTAGTGTTAGTCGTTCTGGCCCTTGCGCTTGTGGGCTGCTTTTTTGCATGTCGGCCCAGCGACTGGCGCAGACATTCGCGCTTGGGCTGCACGAATAACCTCAAACAGATCGGCCTGGCGTTCAGAACATGGGCGATTGATAACGACGGCCAATTCCCATTCAACGTCAGCACGAACGCCGGTGGCACCATGGAATTATGCGCGAGGGGCAGCGACGGTTTTGACACCAATGCAGCAATGCATTTCCAGGTGATGTCCAACGAGTTATCTACTCCACGAATTCTCGTGTGCCCCAAAGATTCGTCGAGGAAGCCTGCGGCCGGGTTTCCCAGCCTTCAGGCAAGCAACGTGACCTACCGGGTGCGCTCCGGCACCAATCTCAATGAGAGCAATCCCACGGCGGTGCTGGTTGTCTGTCCCTTCGACGGCAACACCGTCCTATGCGATGGGAGCGTCACTGCGGCGGGCGCAGATTGGAAGTCACCAAGAAGGCCATTGATGGATGTCGTGCGGGACAAATATCTCGATTGGCTGGAGCTGTTCTTTCCTTGGCTTATGGTGCCTGGGGTCGTGCTGCTTTGGGTCGGAAATCGCCTGATGTGGAAAGTCAAGGGCGGCCCGAAGCCGACTGGACTAATCATTGGCGAGTTTGTGTTGCTGATTGTGGCGGTGTACCTCCTCGGTCTCATGCTGCTTGCGATAGTCGGTTTCGCGACAGGTTGAGCGAGTCTTCTCCTGACACGACAGGGCACGGCGGCCAACTCGCAGGCCTGCGCTGCGGTCCGACTCAGCATTCTGGAACGCGACTCCGATGACCTATTCTGGTACGGCGCGGACGCTCCTGCGCGCGAAGCGTTTGGAGTGCGTGGAGCTTGCTCCCGCTTTCGGAGCGCCTACGTTTAACGATAGCGCCAGCAAGCTGGGCGCACTCCAAACGCTTCGCGTTGCCGCAATGCCCAGCTTCCCTTGCGTCAGCGCATCTACGGCCGTACATACTTAGCCCTCGTCCATAGGATCAGACCTCCCTCGGATTTCTGGTTTCGGCCTTCTTTCGGCCTTCGGGTCTCGGCCTTCGGCCTTCCGCCTTCCCTTCCCTTTCAATGCGGATGGTGATGCCTCAGGATGTGCGGTCGTTCCAGGCCATGCGCCAGCATCAGCTCCTCGTTGTCCAGCAACTCCGTCACCGGGCCGTCCGCCACCACCGTCCCGCGGTCGAGCACAATGGCCCGCGTACACAGCTCGACGACGAGCTCCAGGTCATGCGTCGCGATCAGTTTGGTCGCGGTGATCTGCCGCAGCAGCGCCTTGAACTCGCGCCGGCCACGCGGGTCGAGATCGCTGGTTGGTTCATCCAGCACCAGTATGCTGGGTTCGCAGGCCAGCACGCCGGCGAGGCAGGCGCGGCGCTTCTCGCCATGGCTCAAGTGATGCGTGGCGCGGTGGCCAAAACCAGCGAGGCCGGCCTGGGCCAGCGCTTTTTCCACGCGCGCCTTCACCTCCGCCTCGGTTAGCTCCAGTTGTCGCGGGCCGAAGGCCACGTCCTCCGCCACGCTCGGGCAGAACAACTGGTCGTCCGGGTCCTGGAACACCAGGCCCACTTGGCGGCGGACGGTTTCGACGTTATCCGGCGTGACCGGCTGGCCGAGGATGCGCACCGCGCCGTCCGCGTCGAGTTTCTCGGGCAGAATGCCGTTGAGGTGCAGCAGCAACGTGGACTTGCCCGACCCATTGGGCCCCAGCAGCCCCACGCATTCGCCCGTCGTCACGGAGAAACTCACTCCGCGCAGCGCCTCCGTGCCGTCGTGGTAACGGTAGCTGAGATGGGTGACCTGGATGGCCGGGTTCATTTCCAGCCCCTCGCGCACATGGCGTCGTAGATGCGTTCGGCCCGCTCCGAGGCGCGGACAAAGAGCTGGCCCACCACGGTGGACAACGCCTGCCAGCGGGCGCGGCGATCGTGCGTGAACGTGCGGCTGGCGCGCGCCCGGCGCATCCGCTCCGCTTCCTCCACCAGCACGAACAGGTAGCGGTGCATGAGGGCGATGGTGGTGATCAGCAGCCTCGGCACATGCACCCGTTTCAGGACGTGGAGAATCCCGCTGAACGGCGTCGTGTTGGAGACCACGATGATCGTCAGCAGGCAAATCGTGCTCTTCACCGCCACCGTCAGCCAACTCCCGCGCGCCGCCGGCTGCAGCGCATTGACCAAGGCCACACTCAGGATAAAGGGTGAGAGCCACGCCAATCGCTTCAACAGGAAAAGCAACGGCAGCCGGCTCAGCGCCACCGCCACCGCCAGCATCAGGCCCATGCCGATGAACCAGCCGACCGCCGTTGGCGGGGCCAGCACCGTCCCAACGATCATAGCCAGTGCCACCCCGAGCTTGACCGCGGCGGGCAAGCGGGACACCGGACTCTCCCGGCGACCGTGATAATGGCCAATCCACTCGTCAATCATATGCGATTTAGGATTTGGGATTTACAATTTACGCGCGCAAACGGGGAGGACGCGTAAATCGTAAATCGTAAATCGTAAATGCCCTCACGCATCACGGATTACGCCTTTGCTCCCCTCTCGCCCCGGCACCAGGGACCGCGCCAGCAGCAGCGCCAGCCCGAAGACAATCACCGCGCCCGTCGCTCCGGCCAGCGCGGTCGCCCCTGCAGCCCAGCGCACTCCGGGGACCTGGTAGTTGGGCGCGAGCGCGGGCACCGTCGCCTCCACCGCCCGGTGCTCGAAGCCCAGCTTCGCGGCTACCGACTCCAACCCATCGGGCCACGGGCACGCGAACGGGGCTACGAAGATCGCCACCCCGAGCGT
>PLZQ01000138.1 GCA_003152225.1 Limisphaerales bacterium
TGGCAGGACCGCCCCCAGGAGTGCATGGCCGGCCAGCCTCCCTGACCGCCACCCGCCCCATATTCTGAGCGCCTTCGCTCCCGCGAGGGCCGGTTGAGCTTTGCCCTTCCCCCTCCGATTCCTCCATTCCCTCTGCTTTTTTCTGCCTTCTTCCTTCCCGTCCTCCGTAGCAGTACTGCGGAGGGTGGACTTCCTTCTGCCTTTTCCCCCCATTCCCCACTATCTGTCGGCTCCCGTGACCAAGGCGCCGTGCAGGCTACCCGCAAGCGCACTGCTTGGGAACTGGTAGGCAACCGATCCGGTATCTTAGGAGAAGGAAGAAGGAAGAATGCAGAATGAAGAATGGCGGGACGAAGCCACACAATGCGACATCGAAGCCAACCCCGAGGCAAAGCAGAAAGTAGAAAGCAGAAAGCAGAAATGCGCCCAAAGCCAAGAGTGATGCGTGACTGGGCCCCCGAGCTAACTTCCGACGCCGTTCCCGGGCTGGACAGGCGGAAGATATTGATTCCAGGCCGGCAAAGCGGTTCAATTACCGGCGATGATCGCTAAACGTGTCATACCCTGCCTGGACGTGCACAACGGACAGGTCACCCGCGGCGTAAAGTTCGGCATTGCCGAAGCCGGTGGGCTGCGGAATGTGGGCGATCCCGTCGAATTGGCCCTGCGCTACAACGAGCAGGGCGCCGATGAGATGGTGTTCTTCGACATCACCGCCACCGCGCACGGACGGAAGACGATGGTCGAGGTGGTCGAGCGCGCGGCGGACCAGTGTTTCATGCCGCTGACGGTCGGCGGCGGCCTGCGGTCGGTCGAGGACATGTACACCATGCTTCGGGCGGGCGCCGACAAGATCAGCATCAATTCATCGGCGATCGCCAACCCGGACCTGATTCGCGCCGGAGCCGAGAAGTTCGGCAGCCAGTGCATCGTGGTGTCCATCGACGCCCGCAAAGTGGCGCCGGACCGGTGGGAGGTCTTCTCGCATGGCAGCCGCAAGGCGACCGGCTGGGAAGCGGTCGAGTGGGCCAAGCGCGCCGTGTCGCTCGGCGCCGGCGAGATCGTGCTCAACAGCATTGACGCCGATGGCACGAAGGAGGGGTTTGACCTCGTCATCACGCGGCGCATCAGCGAGGCCGTCGGCGTGCCGGTGGTCGCCAGCGGCGGCGCGGGCAAGCTCGAACACATGGCCGAGGTGCTGCTCGAAGGCAAAGCGGACGCCGTGCTGGCCGCCAGCATCTTCCATTTCGGTGAGTTCACCGTAAGGGACGTAAAGAAGTTCCTGGCGTCGAAGGGCATCCCCGTAAGGCCGGTTTGACCGGGAGGCAGGTCGGACCTGTGAGCCCCAACCAGAAAGAAGTCATTGCGGTAATCATCTTCTGCGTTACCTACCTGCTGATCAGCGGGCGGCAGTTGAAGATACTGCCCCTGAACCGGCCGGCGGCGGCGCTGCTGGGGACGGTGCTCATGGTGGCCTTCGGGGTGCTGACGCCGGAGCAGGCTTACCGCGCCGTGGATTACGACACGCTGGTCTTGCTGCTGGGCATGATGCTCATCTCGGCCTACCTGTGCCTGGCAGGCTTCTTTGATTGGGCGTCGGATTGGATTCTACGCCACGCCAAGACCCCGCACGCGCTGTTGCTCCACCTGATCTTCACCTCGGGCATCCTGTCGGCGCTGCTGGTCAATGACGTGGTCTGCCTGATGCTGACGCCGCTCGTGGTGGCCGTCATGGTACGAGGCAAACTGCCGCTGGCGCCCTATTTGCTGGCCCTGGCCATGAGCGCCAACCTCGGCAGCGTGGCCACCCTCGTCGGAAACCCGCAGAACATGATCATCGGCCATCTCTCTGGAATGCCCTTCCTGCGGTTCTCGGCGTCGTTGGCCCCCGTGGCGCTGGCCGGGCTCGTCATTCAATACGGCGTGCTGAGCGTCGGTTTCCGCAAGGTGCTCAGCCAGACGGTGATCCATCGCCCCGCGCCGCAGCCTCACGCGCTCGACCGGCGGCTGCTGGGCCTGACCTTGGCGGTGCTGGGGCTGGTCTTCGCCGGGTTTGTGGCGGGACTGAACCTTTCGTGGACGGCGCTGGGCGGCGGCGCCCTGGTGATGGTGCTGGCCAAGCGCGACACGCATAAGGTGCTCAAGCTGGTGGATTGGAATCTGCTCGTGTTCTTCGCGGCCTTGTTCATCGTAGTCGAGGGCCTGAACAAGACAGGGTTGCCCGACCAAACCTACCGCCACGTGCACGCCGTGTTTGGGGGCTCGGTGGCCAGCCAGGCCTGGAATTTCGCCTGGTTCTCGGAGGCCGGGTCCAATGTCTTCTCCAACGTCCCCTTCGTCCTGGTAGCCGGCAAGTGGATCAACAACTTCGCCCAGCCCGAGCTCATGTGGAAGGTTATGGCCCTCACGACCACGTTCGCGGGCAACCTCACCATCGTCGGCTCCGTCGCCAACATCATCGTCGTGGAGTCCGCCCGCGGCCATGTAGAACTGGGCTTCTGGGACTACGCCCGCTATGGCATCCCCGTCACGATCCTGACGACGGTGGCCGGCATGCTGATACTCATGTGGCTGCACTAGGCGGGGATTGGGCTAAATCCGAAACCCGAAGGCCGAAGGCCGAAAGAAGGCCGAGACCCGAATTCCGAACTGGGCGTGCGACGCTACCAGGCGGTTCGGTGAGTGATTCGGGCTTCGGCCTTCGAGCTTCGGGTTTCTTTCGGCCTTCGGGCTTCGACCTTCGGATTTTTTAATGGTCTGCGGTAGGGAATTTGCTACTTTACCATCACGGTGTCACAGTAGATTCGCAATTATGAGCTTTTACGACAAACTGAAGTTCGATGCCAATGGCCTGATCCCGGCCATCATTCAGGAACAGAAGACCGGACGGGTACTGATGATGGCCTGGATGAACCGCGCCTCGCTCGAAACAACCCTCAAGACCGGCAAGACCCACTTCTGGAGCCGGTCGCGCCAGAAGTTCTGGATGAAAGGCGAATCCAGCGGCCACACCCAGGCCGTCAAGGACGTCGCGTTCGACTGCGACGGGGACACCCTCCTGATCCAGGTGGACCAAATTGGTGCTGCCTGCCATGAAGGCTACCAGTCGTGCTTCTTCCGCTCCGTCGAGGGTGACGGCGCGAGCTTCAAGGTCACCGAAGCGCAGCTCAAGACGCCCGGGCAGATCTACGGAAAGAAATGATGCCTGACAGGCTGCTATACTTAACGACTCAGGCCCCGCCGCGTGAGGGCACGCGGCCTACATTCGCTTGTAGGCCGCGTGCCCTCACGCGGCGCACGATCATGATGCCCTGCGTAAATACCGGAATTGCCGCCCGACGACTGGCACGCCGCCTTTGCCGGTAAGCCGCTATGGAAGAGTTCGTTCCATTTGGCAGCCGCGAATACGCCCTGCTGTTCCTGCTGCTGTTCGTCTCGCGCGGCATGGATTTCCTCAGCACATGGGTGGCCACGCCCAACATGGTGCTGGAAGGCAACCCCATCGCCAAGAAGCTCGGCTGGAAATGGGGCATTCCCTTGAACTTCGCGTTCTGTCTCGGCTTCGCCGTGTGGCCGCTGCCAGCCATCGTTATCAGCACTACGAGTGTCCTGGTTGCCGCCCGGAACTTCCAATCCGCCTGGCTGATGCGATCGCTGGGTGAGCGGATCTATCGCGATTGGCACATCGAACGCGTCCAGGAAACCAGCGTCACGCTCTATCTGTTCTGCCTGTTTGCCCAAACCGCGCTCACTGGCGGGGTGGGAGCGGCGGTGATCTATTTCACCGAGTGGCAGCTCGTGCCCATGGCGATTGGCCTGGGCATCGTCGCCTACGCGCTGGCGGTGGGCTTTTACACGCTGCTGGGTGTCTGGCGTATGCGCCGTTCAGCTCTGCACACCGCCCGCCTGGCGGAACGGAAGCCAGCCGTCGGAAGCAGCCAACGCGCGCCCGCCAGGAACGGGGACGGCATGCTCATTCCTACGCAGCCCAGCGCCCAGCCTCAGGCCAAATAACCCGCCTCCAGCTATTATGTATTCACCTACCCTCGAAGAGTTCCTCAAGCTGGCCGACCAGGGCAACCTGATCCCCGTCACGCGCCGGCTGCTGGCCGACGTGGAAACCCCGCTCTCAGCTTATCGCAAGATCCGCGGGCCGGGCGAATCGTTCTTGTTCGAATCGGTTGAGGGCGGCGAACATCTCGGGCGCTACTCGTTCGTAGGCTGCAATCCGCGCGCGGTTATCCGGCAAACGGGCCAGACGGTGGAAGTGATTGAGAACGGCAAGGTCGTCCAGACCTTCGGTATCCAGGCCGAACCCGCAAAAGACAGCCCTGCCCGCGCAACCAGCCTGCGCGACGGGCTGGTGGCAGTCGAGCGGGTGATGAAGAAGTATCGCGCGGTGTCGGTGCCCGGTTTGCCGCGGTTTACGGGTGGGGCAGTCGGCTTCATTGGCTACGAGTTCATCCACGACGTTGAGCCGGTGGTGCCGCGCCCGCCGCACGACGACTTGCAGACGCCGGTCATCTATTTCCTCATCGCCGACCAACTGCTGATCTTCGATCGCGTTGCCCAGACCATCACCGTCCTGGTCAACGCCGTGCTCGAAGACGCCGCCAGCCCGGCCGAGGCCTATGAAAACGCCACCGGCGAAATCGACCGTCTCGTCTCCCTCCTCGAGCACCCGATCGAGCATATTCCCGTAACCATTCGCGAGGAAGTGCCGCCGCTGCCCTTCGAGTCGAACCTTCCCAAGGAAAAGTTCATCGCCAACGTCCTCAAGGCCAAGCAATACATCACCTCGGGCGACATCATCCAGGTGGTTGGCTCCCAGCGCTTCTCCTGTCCCGTCAAAGCCTCGCCACTGGACATTTACCGCGCCACCCGCTCCATTAACCCGTCCCCTTATATGTTCCTGCTTGAACTGGACGGGTTTGCATTGGTCGGCGCCTCGCCCGAAATCCATGTCCGCTGCGAGGACCGCAAGGTCGAGATCCGCCCCATCGCCGGCACGCGCCGCCGCGGGGCGACGCCTGGGGAAGACCTCGCCCTGGAAAAGGAATTGCTCGCCGATCCTAAGGAGCGCGCCGAGCACGTAATGCTCGTCGATCTGGCCCGCAATGACCTGGGCCGCGTCTGCGATTTTGGCACGGTTCAGGTGAAAAACCTCATGATGATTGAGCGTTACAGCCACGTCATGCACATTGTCTCCCAGGTGGAAGGGCACCTTTCCAAAGAGAAGACGCCCTATGATTTGATGCGGGCCACTTTCCCCGCGGGCACGCTCAGCGGCGCGCCCAAAATCCGCGCCATGCAGGTCATCGCCGAGTTGGAGCAGACCGCGCGCGGCCCTTACGGCGGCTGCGTCGGCTATTTCTCCTTCAACGGCAACCTTGATTGCTGCATCACCATCCGCAGCGCGCTTATTAAGGACGGGAAAGCCTGCGTGCAAGCCGGCGGCGGCTGGGTGGCCGATTCCACGCCCGAAGGCGAATACCAGGAGACCGTTAACAAGTCCAAAGCCATGCTGAAAGCCGTCGCTATGGCGGAGAGCTTTGGCAGCTAACGGATAGACCTACTTGAGCGCGGCGGCCACCGCGTCGAGCAGTTGCTGCTTATCGACCGGCTTCGTCAGGCAGGTGTAAACCCCCACATCTGCGGCCTGCTTAACGATCTTGGCCGGGTCTTCGTGTCAGGAGATTACGATGAGGGCGGGCTTTGACTCACCCACGCGCATCCGCCGGAGCCACCCGGCGACGCTAATCCCGTCCCAGGAATCGTCCGGCGAATCTTTGGCCAGCTCGATGTCGAGGGTAACCAGATCCGGTTCCTGCTCGCGGGCCTGCTTCACGGCGGTAGCCCCATTGTGGGCGAGGAACACCTCGTAGCCTGTTGCTTTGAGGGTGTCAGCAATCACCTTTTGGACGACTTTGTTATCTTCGACCACGAGGATTCTTTTAGCATTCATGCGCTGGGTGCCTATGGCACACACATCCGAACTTGCCGCCAGCAGGTGTTCCGAGTCAAGCTTGATGGAGCCCTGGCTGAACGCGCGGCAGCTCAAAAAACTTCTGGCCTTCGATCCCCCGCTCCGCCAACATCCCGTCAGGCCAGCAGTTGGGAATCCCTTTCCATCATGAAAGCGAAAATTGTTATTACGCCGAAGAAAGCGGTGCTTGATCCGCAGGGCAAGAGCGTGCAAAACGCGCTCGCCCATATCGGCTACACGGGCATCGGCGCCGTGCATGTCGGCAAGTATTTGGAAATCGAACTGGCGGGCACGGACAAGGAAGCCGCGCGGAAGCAAATTGATGACGCTTGCCACAAGATCCTGAGCAACCCCGTCATCGAAGACTACCAGTTTGAGATAGAATGAACTTCGCGGTCCTCCAGTTTCCCGGCTCCAATTGCGACCAGGACGTGGTTCACGTGTTGCGCAACGTGCTCGGACATACGGTCGAGCTGCTCTGGCATAAGGAATCCTCGCTGGGCGCAGCCGATGCCGTGATTGTTCCCGGCGGCTTCAGCTATGGCGATTATCTCCGCACTGGGGCAATCGCGCGGTTCAGCCCCGTGATGGAGGCAGTGCAGGGCTTCGCCGCCGACGGCGGGCTGGTGCTGGGCATCTGCAACGGATTTCAGATTCTCTGCGAAGCCGGGCTACTGCCCGGGGCGCTCATTCGCAACCGCTCGCTCCAATTCCGCTGCGAGCATATTTTACTGAAGACGGCCACTCCCAATTCGCCGTTCACCAACCAGATTCCCCTGGACAAGCTCCTGCGCTTGCCGATTGCCCACGGCGAAGGGTGCTATTTCGCGGACGTGGAAACGTTGGCCAGCCTCAGGGCAAATGACCAAATCCTCTGGCGCTACGTGGATGCGCGAGGCGACGTCACCGAGGTCGCCAATCCGAACGGTTCGCTCGACAGCATCGCCGGCATCTGCAATGAGAAGCGCAATGTGGCCGGTCTGATGCCGCATCCAGAGCGCGCCAGTGAGCCAATTCTGGGCGGCACGGATGGGCGTTTGGTGCTGGAGAGCATGATTCACGCATTGGCAGGCAAGCCCGCGGTGAGAGCAGCATAAGCTCCACGGGGCCTGTCAGCCTCGATCCTGTAACCTTTGCCTTTGAAACCCTGATGAGCGAGCCATTGATTACTCCCGAGCTAGTGCAGAAGCACAACCTCACACCTGAAGAATATGAGAAGCTCAAGGCCGTGCTTGGCCGTGAGCCAAGCTACACTGAGCTCGGCATCTTCTCGGTGATGTGGAGCGAGCACTGCTCCTACAAGAACACCCGCCCATTGCTGAAGACCTTCCCGACCAAATCGCCCAAAATCCTGGTCGGCGCGGGCGAGGAGAACGCGGGCATCATCGACATCGGCGACGGCTTGGCCATCGCGTTCAAGATCGAATCGCACAACCATCCGAGCGCGGTCGAGCCATTTCAGGGCGCGGCGACCGGCGTCGGCGGTATCATCCGGGACATTTTCACCATGGGCGCCCGGCCGGTCTGTTCGATCAACTCGCTGCGCTTTGGACCGATCACGGACGATTCCCAGCCGGCGGACGCACCCGCCACCAATCACCACTCACCCATCGCCAATAACCGGCGACTCTTCGGCGGCGTGGTCGCGGGCATCGCGCATTACGGCAACTGCTTCGGCATTCCAACCGTCGCGGGCGAGGTCTATTTCGACAAGTCGTACGAGGGCAATCCGCTGGTCAATGCCTTTTGCCTTGGCGTGCTGCGCCACGAGCAAATCGTGCGTGGACGCGCCAGCGGCATTGGGAATCCGGTGTTCTACGTCGGCCCGGCGACCGGACGCGACGGGCTGGCCGGCGCGGCATTTGCATCGCAGAACCTGACCGAGGAATCCGCCGAACGGCAGCGCGGCGCCGTGCAGGTGGGCGATCCGTTCATGGAGAAGCTCGTTTGCGAAGCTTGCCTCGAATTGCTGGCCACCGGCGCGGTCGCGGGCATCCAGGACATGGGTGCCGCGGGGCTGACCTGCTCAACCTGTGAAACCGCCGCGCGTGCCGGCACGGGCATCGAGATCGAGCTCGACAAGGTCCCCCAGCGCGCACCGGGCATGACCAGCTACGAAATCATGCTAAGCGAATCGCAGGAGCGGATGCTGATCATTGTTCACAAGGGCCGCGAGGAGGAGGTAAAACGCATCTTCGACAAGTGGGACCTGCCCTGGTCGGAGATTGGCACGGTCACCGATACGGGCCGCATGGTTGTCCGGCATCACGGCAAGGTCGTTGCCGATATCCCCGCCCGGAAGATCGCCGACGAGTCACCCATCTATCAGCGGGAAGCGAGGGAGCCCGAGTACTTGAAGGAAGTCCGGTCATTCAACCTCGCCGGCGTGCCCGACACGCAAGACCCGCTGGCGCATCTTAAAGCCCTGCTGAGCTGGCCGACCATTGCCTCCAAGAACTGGGTGTACCGCCAATACGATCACATGGTGCGCGATAACACCGTGGTCTGTCCCGGCAGCGACGCCGCCGTGCTGCGGATCAAGGGCGACAGCGTGCCCGGAGCTCCGCCGTCCGCCTGCCCCGATAAATTCATCGCGATGTCCGTGGACGGCAACGGCGCCTATGTCTTTCTCGATCCCTACGAAGGCGGCAAGATCGTAGTGGCCGAGGCGGCCCGCAACCTGGCCTGTTCCGGCGCGGCACCTTTGGGCGTAACCGACAACCTCAATTACGCCAACCCGCACAACCCCGAGCTGTTCTGGCAGCTCAAGGAAAGCGTGCGCGGCCTGGCCGACGCCTGCCGCGCTTTCAATGCCCCCGTCACGGGCGGCAACTGCTCGCTCTACAACCAGCACCCCGCAGGCCCGATTGACCCTACCCCCACGGTCGCCATGGTCGGTCTGATCGAGAAACCAGAGCACATCACGACGCAATGGTTCAAGGATGAAGGCGACGCCATTATCCTGCTCGGGGATGTCGCTGATGCCAACGACCCGCTGCGCGGCCTGGGCGGCTCGGCGTTTTTGCAGCGCATCCACAACTTAAAGGCCGGCATCCCGCCGCGGTGCGACCTCGAGAAGGAAAAGGAACTGCACCTGGCCCTGCGCGCGCTCATCCACTCCGGCGTCGTCAAGAGCGCCCACGATTGCAGCGAAGGCGGCCTAGCCGTCACCCTCGCCGAAAGCTGCATCAGCCAGCAGATTGCGCGCGAGACGCCGAGGCTGATCGGCGCCCAGGTTGACCTTACGGCGCTGGCGGCGACTCCAGCTAGCGCGCCAGCACTGCGCCTCGACGCCCTGCTATTTGGCGAAGCCCAGGGACGCGTCGTCATCTCGATGGCCGCGGTCAACGCCGGCAAGGTGTTGGCCCAAGCAAAGATCCTAGGCATCACAGCAACGCGAATCGGCACCGTCGGCGGCGGGACGTTGCAAATCAAGGCCCTGGGGACGACATTGAGTTGCGACCTGTCGGAACTGCACGACCTGTGGTGGAATTCCATCGCTCGCGCGATGCGTTAGTGGAAAGCGGACCTGGTTGATGAATTATTACCCAAAACATTATTGTGGCATCTTCGGCATTTACGGCCATCCGAACGCCGCGGAACTGACTTATTACGGCCTTTACGCGCTGCAACACCGCGGACAGGAAAGCGCCGGCATCGTCACTTCGGACGGCAAACAGTTTCACGAGCACAAAGGCATGGGGCTGGTGTCGCAAATCTTCAAGGGGAACGTCCTGCACGACATGGTCGGCCCCATCGCCATCGGCCACACGCGCTATTCGACCACCGGCTCGTCGCACTTGCGCAACGCCCAACCGCTCACGGGTAGTTGCGCCCGCGGCCAGATCGCCATCGCTCACAATGGCAACCTCACCAACGCCGCCCAGCTTCGTGAAGAACTCGAGGCCAAGGGCTCGATCTTCCAGACCACTGTCGATAGCGAGATCATTCTGCATCTGCTGGCCCAGCCGACGATGCAGGGCGAGAGCAACAACCTCGTGCGCAGCCTTCACCGCATCGAAGGTGCCTACTCGCTCGTCATCATGACCGAGAACGAGCTGATCGGCGTGCGGGATCCGTATGGCTTCCGGCCCCTTTGCCTCGGCCAGATCGACGACGCCTGGGTGCTGGCCAGCGAAACCTGCGCCCTGGATCTGATTCACGCCAAGTATGTGCGCGACGTTGAGCCGGGAGAGATTGTGGTCATTAACCGCAATGGGCTCTCGAGCATGCAGGCCTTCCCGCAACACCATCGCCGCGCCTTCTGCATCTTCGAATACGTCTATTTCGCCCGGCCCGACAGCACTATCGCCAATCGCAGCGTTTACAAGGTGCGCGTCGAGATGGGCCGGCAGCTCGCGCGCGAATTCCCCGTCGCGGCAGACGTCGTCGTGCCCGTGCCGGACAGCGGCAACTGCGCGGGGCTGGGTTACTCACTCGAGTCCAGGATCCCGTACGAGATGGCGTTCGTGCGCAACCACTATGTGGGCCGCAGCTTCCTCCAGCCCTCGCAGCTCATCCGAGACTTCGATGTGCGCGTGAAGCTCAACCTCATCGAAGAGCTGGTGAAGGACAAACGCGTCATTGTCGTGGACGATTCCATCGTGCGCGGCACCACCTGCAAGACCCGCGTGAACAACCTTAAGGAAGCCGGCGCTAAGGAGGTGCACGTGATGGTGAGTTGCCCGCCGCACATGAATCCGTGCGTCTATGGCATCGACTTCCCCGACCGCACCAAACTTATGGCGGCAAATCTGACACGGGAGGAAATCCGTAAATACCTCAACGCCGACTCGCTTTGCTACCTCTCCCAGGCCGGCATGGTCAAAGCCACCGGTCTGCCCGCGAACTCCTTTTGCATGGCCTGTTACGACGGCAACTACCCAGTCCCTTTCGACCCCGCGGTGGACAAGCACATCATCGAGCACCGCAACGGTCGCCTCCCCAGCCTAGGCAGCGCCCTGTCCCGCGAGAAGGCGCAGATCAAGCTCCTGTAGCCGCGCTCCCGCCCTGACTCGGCGCGCGGAGATTGAAGGGGCTGTCGAAAAAGCTTGCCCAGGATGCGCACTCGGGCGAAATAGATGCCTGATGGCGTGTAACGGACAAGATTGGCGACGGGTGTCTTCACCCAATCAGAATGGCTCTCCGCATCCTCTGCGGGTGGCTCAGGGCGACAACTGCTCGTGCGCAGAGCTTGAGATTGCCGTGTCTGAGTGCCAGTCCTCCACTCGACTGTTCGCTGTGAAGCGTTTGTTTTGAGCAGGTTGGGCCCATAGCTCAGTGGTTAGAGCAGGCGACTCATAATCGCTTGGTCGGGGGTTCAAATCCCTCTGGGCCCACCATTCGCAAGCACAAGGAATACGCTTAGCCAAAACGGTTTCTAACCGGGTTGCACCGCCCACCCCGGCTGCAGCGCGGCGATGACCTGGCCCAGGGAGATGCCACCGTCGTTTGGCGGAACCCGTTGGTGCCAATAGGGGCGAAAGCCCGCTTCCTGCAGGCGCTGTACGGAGCGCTCGGTCAGGTAACGGTTCTGGAAGCAGCCGCCGGAAAGGGCGACGCGCGGCTGGCCTATCTGCCGCGCGACGGAAACAATGGCTCCGGCAAGCGCATTATGGAACTTCGCGGAGAGTTGGCCGATGCGGAGGCCGCGTTTCAAATCCGCGAGGATGGCTTCGACCAGGGGGGACCAGTCGAGTTGGAGTGATGCGTGGGACGTGATGCGTGATGCGTGATTGGAACGGATGGGGAGTTCGTGTGCTTCAGCAGTTGCAGTGCCTTCGAGCGCAAACTCCAGTTCCATGGCAGCCTGGCCTTCGAAACGGACCTGCTGGCGGAGGCCGGCGAGTGAGGCCACGGCGTCGAAGAGGCGCCCGATACTGGAAGTCAGCGGTGAATTAAGGTTGCGCGCCAGCATGGTTTTGAGCAGGCCCAGTTCGGCGGGGGAGAAGGCAGCTACTGGCGCCAGCTCGCTCATTGAGAAGAGGGCTTCGCCGAACAGTTCGTAGAGGAGGCCGAGGGCGACCCGGCGCGGTTCTTTCACCGCTTTGTCGCCGCCGGGGAGACGAAACTGCCGGAGATGCGCCACGCGCTCGCAGGAGGTATCCGTGACGAGGAAGAACTCGCCGCCCCAAACCGTGCCATCGAGCCCATAGCCGGTGCCGTCCCAGGAAACGCCAAGGAAAGGAGGTTCCAGCTCATTCTCCGCCATGCAGGATAAGACATGGGCGACGTGATGTTGGACGCTGATCAGTTGAGGGTTGAGGGTTGAGGGTTGAGGGTCGGCCTTGCTGAGATCGCGGGCGAACTTGGTGGAAAGGTAATCAGGGTGAGCGTCGGCAGCGATGATGGCGGGGCGGGATTCGTATAGGTCTTCAAAGTCGGCGATCACCCGGCGAAAGGCTTCGTGCGCCTGGTCGGTTTCCAGGTCGCCTATGTGCTGGCTGATGAAGACCTGAGCGCCCACTGAGAGGGCGACGGTGTTCTTGAGGTGGGCACCGACGGCAAGAACACTCTTGTCGATAGCCGATTGCACATTGCCAATGGCAGGTGGGAACCGGACTGGCAGCGGGGCGTAGCCGCGAGCCCGGCGCAGGACCAGCTCGCGTCCCATCATCACCCGCACGATCGAGTCGTCCACGTGCCGGACGATGGGGCGGTTGTGGACCAGGAACAGATCCGCAATGCCGCCGAGACGTTGCAGGGCTTCGTGTTCATCGGTGCAGATCGGCTCGTCGCTCAGGTTGCCGCTCGTGGCGACGACGGGAAACCCGAGCGCTGACAACAGCAGATGATGCAGCGGGGTGTAGGGGAGCATTACACCGAGGTTGGGGTTGCCCGGAGCAAGCAATGGAGATAAAGCGGAAACGTGATGTGTGATGCGTGATACGTGAATGCGGCGTAGGAGGACGATTGGGGCTTCGGGAGAGCGGAGCAAGCGCTCTTCCAGCGGCGAGACTTCGCAGGCCGCTTTTATGGCCGAGAGCGAGGGGAACATCACGGCGAAGGGCTTTTCCTCGCGGTGTTTCAACTGCCGCAAACGCCGAATTGCTTCGTCGTGGTGCGCCGCGACCATAAGGTGAAAGCCGCCAAGGCCTTTCACCGCAACGATCTGGCCCTGACGAATGGCGTCTGCAGCCGCAGCGATCGCCCCGCAGTTCCCCCCAGGCAGGACATCTCCCTTCTGATCCCAAAGCTCCAGTTGAGGCCCGCAGACGGGGCAGGCATTGGGCTGGGCGTGGAAGCGGCGGTCGCGCGGGTCGTCATACTCAGCCTGGCACTGCGGACACATCGTGAAGCCTTTCATCGAGGTGTTCGGGCGGTCGTAGGGGAGCGCCTCGATGATGCTGAAGCGTGGGCCGCAGTTAGTGCAGTTGGTAAACGGGTATCCGTAACGCCGATTGCCCGGGTCAAAAACCTCGCCGAGGCAGTCGGGGCACGTGGCGATGTCTGGCAACACCAGCGTCGTCTTGGCCCCGCCGCTTTCGCTCTGTCGGATTTCAAAGCCCACGTAGCCCACCGGATCAAGCCAAGACGCTTCCAGGCTCTGAATGGAGCTGAGCGGTGGTTTTTCCGCCTCAACGCGGAGCAGGAATGCTTCCAGGCCAGCCCGCGAGCCTTCGACCTCGATGAACACGCCCTGGGCGGAATTGTTAACCCGGCCTTTGAGCCCGGCCCCGGTGGCCAGCCGGTATATGAACGGACGGAAGCCGACCCCCTGGACGGCACCCCGAACTATGATCCTCAGCCGAGCATTCAACTCCACCTCAGCCATGATTAGGCTCCCGGCAGGCGATGGCAGGGTGGGTTTGAGCTAACGCCCATCCCAAGAGCCGGAGGCGCTGGTTTGCCTGGCTCGCGTTCAGGTTAAATTCGCTCAGAATGCTCACAGGTCGCGTGGTTTGGGTATTCACTCTGGCAAGCCAGGGCCGCGAAAACAAAGCAATTCCTCAGCGCGAAGCGGAACGGCTCGGCATCAGGTTCGCGTGACACCAGTGCAGCGGTAAGTGTTGGCGAGATCCGAAAGACCGTAACTAATCGAGGCTGGTTTCCGTCTTAGAGCTGGAAACTGCGTGGTTGGTGGATGTTAACACGCCGCCGCCCCGCGCATTCAGAATGCGACCTTTATGAGAATAGACAAACAGACATTAGTAACTCTGGCCACAATCGTCGGCGCTTTGTGCCTTCAACCAGCGGCGCGGGCTGCGGACACCACGGAACCGGCCAAGCCCGCGAGCAGCGACCGTGCGGCTGCCTTGCGCGAACGGATGCAAGACACCGCCAAGGAGCTGAACTTGACCGACGAACAGAAGGGAAAGCTCCAGGCCGTCATCCGCGGACAAATGGCGAAGCTGCGCGGCTTGCGCCAGGACACCAGCTTATCGGCGGAGGACAAGCGGGAGAAGATCCGGGCGATACGCGAGGAGGTCACCGCCGAGGTCAAGGAAGTGCTGACGCCTGAGCAATTCGAGAAGTGGAAGGCAAAGCAAGGCCAATCGACCGCCGGAGGCGGCGGACCGGCTGCCCGGCTGCAGGAGGCCATCAAGGGCCTGAACCTTTCGGAACAACAGAAGGAGCAACTCAAGCCCATTTACCAGGAGCAGATGGACAAGCTGCGCGAATTGCAGCAGGACAGCAGCCTGTCAATGCCGCAGAAGCTGGAGAAGCTCAAGGATATGCACAAGGAGATTGCCCCGAAGCTCAAGAAGGTGATGAACGCGGAGCAATATGCGATGTGGGAAAAGGACATAGACCAGTGGCTTGATCAATTGCAGCAGCGGTTTCAGGACGCGATGAAGAATTAGCTTTGGTGGGCTCTTCGCTGTTCCCAGCGGAATAGGTCACCGCATTCGTGGTCATCCGACGGGTCCGCCCTCGGCTCAACCGCTCAAGATGATCAGCCCTCCCTGAGCCGACCACCAAAGGCATTACACCACGAAACGTGGCTCGAAGATGGGGCCGCAGCCGTGCCGGCGAAGCAGTTCGATGAATTTTGCCAAGCCGCGTTTTTCGTCGGAGCCGAGGTGGTAGTGGATGTGCCAGCCCAGGTAATCTTTCCGGAAGTCGTAATCGTATTCGGTGCGGGTGCGGATGATGGAATCGAGCGTATCCAACCCAAAGTCGCGCGCCTCGCGGAGGAAGTTCCGCAGCGCGGCATTTTCGACGCCGCGGCGCAAAGCCCAGACGGCGTAAACAAAAGGCAGGCTGGTCATCTCGAACCAGGCGGCGCCGAGATCCCAAATCTCGTGCTCATGCGGGCCCAAGGCAAAATCCAGCGCCGGGTCGCCGATGAGCATGGCGTAGTCAGGGAGCCCGGCCATATCGTACGAGGCGAGGGGCTTGAACTGCGGGTTGAGCCCGCGCTCAGCGAGCAATACTCGCAGTAATTGGACGCTGGTGAGCGAAGCCGTATCGCAGTAGATCTCGGTTGCCTCGCCCAGGGGTTTGCGGTGTGCCAATAGAACGCTTTTCACCTCGCCCAGGGAGGCGATGGCAATGCCATCCAGGATGTCATAGCGGTCGTTGGAAAGGACTTCCACCACGCTGACCAGCCCGGCGTCCAGCTCATCCCGTTGAAGCATCTCCGCTAGCTTGGCCGGCGTGGCATAGATCACTTCCTCTTCCAAGCCGCGCGTGAGGGGGACGGCATTCAGGTAGCCGACGGAGCCGACGCGAAAGGGGGCCAGCGCGTGTTCGAGGTTGCTCTCGCGCTGCAAATCAACAACGCGCTGTTCACGCTCGCAACGGTGGGCGGTTTCCTCCGCAGTCTCGAGCGGGGCCATGCGGAGTTTGGGAATGTCGTCGGGGGAAGCCATTATGCGGTTGCCAGGTTGTTCTCCAAGACGTTCGATCGCTTATCGTTGGGCTCGGCCCCGGCCGGTGCGGGCGCCTCCCACACCTTGATGGGTTCGTAAAACGTATTCCGCTGCACCGGAGTGCAGCCGGCCTCGCGGATGGCTTTAACCATCTCAGCCTCGGTTTGGAGCTGCGGTGATTTGGCGCCCGCCATGTGGAAGATATGTTCCTCAATGATGGTACCGTGGAGATCGTCCGCGCCGTAGCTCAGCGCGACCTGCGCCAGTTTGAGCCCCATACCCACCCAATAGGCGGTGAGGTGGTCAAAGTTGTCGAGGTAAATCCGGCTCACCGCGACCGTGCGCAAGGTATCGAAGCCGGTGGGCGGATTCTGCACCGGGATGTCGTTGTTCTCCGGCTGATAGGGAAGCGGAACAAAACCGACGAAGCCTCGCGTTTCATCCTGCAAGCTTCGCAGTTGGCGCAAGTGGTCCACCCGGTCGGCGAGCGATTCGACATGCCCGTAGAGCATAGTGCAGGTGCTGCGGCCGCCCAGGCGATGCCAGGTGCGATGGACATCGAGGTATTCTTCGGCCGATTCCTTGCCCCGGGCGATGGCGGAGCGGACTTCTTTGCGGAAGATCTCCGCGCCGCCGCCGGTGAGGGAATCGAGCCCGGCTTCTTTCAAGGCGCCAAGCGTCTCTGCAACAGTCTTCTTCGCCAGCCACGCCAGGTGCAAGACCTCGACCGCCGTGAAGCATTTCAATTGCAGCCGGGCATCCACCGCGCGCAACGCCTTGAGCATGTCGGTGTAATAACTGAACGGCAGGGAGGGATGCAGCCCGCCCACAATGTGCAGTTCGGTGACGCCCAGGCTGAGCGCCTCGCGGGCTTTTTGGACGATCTCCTCGACCGTGAGCTGGAAGCCGTCCGCATCCCGCTTCTTGCGCGCGAAGGAGCAGAACTGGCAGCTCAGGATGCAGTAGTTCGAGTAGTTGACGTAGCGGTTGATGATGTAGCTGGCGCGCCGGCCGACCTTGCGTTGGCGGGCGAGGTCGGCGATGGCACCGACCGCGTTCAGATCCTTGCTCTCAAAAAGGCGGAGCGCGTCGGCTTCGGAGACCCGTTGGCCGGCGGCAACCTTATCATAAAGATCGCGGAGTTCGCTGCGCTGGACGAAAAACTGCACGAACTACGATTAGCAGAACCGGAGGGATTAGCAAATCGAGTTTCGAGCGGCGGCCAGGGCTGCACCAAACCTGAACATTTCATACCCGCGTAGCCGCCGATGTCAGTCGGCGCTATTCTCGGTGCGGAAAGAATGCGCCGACTGACGTCGGCGGCTACAGATTGTTGGCCAATCGTGTGACGTAGGAACTTTTCGGGCTGGCTCCCAATCAGCGCTGGGCGAGCGTGCTGGCGAGGTATCGACCGGTGTAGCTGGCCGGGCATTGAGCCACGGATTCGGGCGAGCCTTGCGCGACGATCTGGCCGCCGGCATCGCCGCCTTCGGGACCGAGATCAATAATCCAATCGGCGGTCTTGATAACGTCCAGATTGTGCTCGATGACCAGGAGCGTGTTGCCGGAGGCGCGGAGTTTGAAGAGCACCTCAAGCAGTTTCGCGACATCGTGGAAGTGCAAGCCGGTGGTCGGCTCGTCAAGAATGTAGAGCGTGCGCCCGGTCGCCTTGCGGCTTAACTCGGCGCCCAGCTTGACACGCTGGGCCTCGCCGCCGCTGAGCGTGGTGGCGGATTGCCCGAGGCGAATGTAGCCGAGGCCGACTTCCGCCAGCGTGAGCAGCGGCTCATAGACCTTCGGCACGGCGCGGAAGAACGTGGCCGCCTCGTCCACGGTCATGTCCAGCACATCGGCGATGTTCTGGCCTTTGTAGTTGATCTCGAGGGTTTCACGGTTATAGCGGCGGCCGTTGCAGGCCTCGCAGGTCACATAAACCGGCGGCAGGAAATGCATTTCAATCTTGATCAGGCCGTCGCCCTGGCACTTCTCGCAGCGGCCCCCTTTGACGTTGAAGCTAAAACGGCCGGAACCGTAGCCGCGAATCTTCGCGGTGGGCAGGCGGGCAAACAGGTCGCGGATGGAGTTGAACATGCCGGTGTAAGTGGCCGGGTTGCTGCGCGGGGTGCGGCCAATCGGCGTCTGGTCAATCACGATCACCTTGTCGAGGTTCTCGAAGCCCTTCAGGGCGCGGTGGGCGCCCGGGCGCTCTTTGGAACCGAAGAACTTCCGGAACAGCGCGCGGCGCAGAATGTCGTCCACGAGTGTGCTCTTGCCGGAGCCGCTGACGCCGGTGACACAGGTGAGCGTGCCCAGCGGGATGCGGACATCAATGTTCTTGAGGTTGTTCTCGCTCGCGCCGAGCACCTCCAGCCAGCCGCGGTCGGGCGAAGGTTTGACGCGGTGGCGAGGAACGGCAATGGAGAGCTCGTTCCGCAAATACTTGGCGGTGAGCGAATGGGGATGCACTAGCACTTCTTGCAACGTGCCCGCTGCGACGAGTTCCCCGCCGCGCACGCCGGCGCCGGGGCCAAGGTCGAGAATATAATCGGCATGACGGATGGTGTCAGCGTCGTGTTCGACGACGAGGACGGAATTGCCGAGGTCACGCAGACCGGCCAACGTGCGGAGCAGGCGGTCATTGTCGCGCTGATGCAAGCCGATGCTGGGCTCGTCAAGAATGTAGAGCACGCCCACCAGGCCAGCGCCGATCTGGGTGGCCAGGCGGATGCGCTGCGCTTCGCCGCCGCTCAAGGTGCTACTCTCCCGGTTAAGGGTCAGATAGCCCAGGCCGACGTTCATGAGGAAGCCGAGCCGGGCGCGGATTTCCTTGATGAGGTCATGCGCAATCTTCTCCTGGAACTCCGTCAACTTGAGAGTAGCGAAGAATTCGTCCGCCCGCTCAACCGACAGCGAGCAGAGATCCATGATCGACAAGCCGGGGAGCGTGATGCCCGTCCTCCGTAGCAGTACTGCGGAGGGTGGACGTGATGCGTGATGCGTGATGGGCGAAGGCGCATGGCGGATCAGCGATTGGTTATCGGCGATTCGGGGAGTGTGGGGCGATGCGGGGGGTACCTGTTCCGTTTCCGACACGCTGCCCGCCCCACGCCCCACGCCCTTAAACTTTTCGCCTGCTGCCGCATCACCCAGCGTGACCGCCAGTATCTCGGGCTTGAGTCTTCGGCCCTGGCAGGCGTCGCAGAATTGCGGGCTCATGAAGCCTTTGAGGCGGTTCCGGGTGAACTCGCTTTCGCTCTCCTGATAGAGCCGCTGGAGATTGGGAATAACGCCCTCGAAGGGGCGCATGACTTTGCTCGTCTTGCCCGCGCGCCAGAAGGTGAACTCAATCTCAGTCTCGCCCGAACCCCAAAGCAGCACGCGCTGGAAATCCTCCGGGAGCGTCTTATAGGGAGCTTCCATGCTCTGCTGGTAATGCTTCGCCACGCCGCGCAGAAGGCCCTTGTAATAGACCACCATGCGCTTGCCACCGCGCCGCCACGGCAGAACCGCGCCCTGTTCAAGCGACTTCTCCGGGTCGGGCACCATCAGGCTCTCGTCGAAGACCAGCTTCTGGCCCAGTCCATGGCAAACCGGACACGCGCCGGCGGGTGCATTGAACGAGAAGTGCTTGGGCGTGAGCGGTTCGTAGCTCTTGCCGGTCGCCGGACTGAGATTCCGGTTGGAATGGAGTGTCTCAATCCACTCAGGGCGGTTGAGGGTTGAGGGTTGAGGGTTGAGGGGAGCGGGAGGATGGGACGCCGCAAACTCTGGACGCTGGATGCCGGACTCCGTCTCCTGAGCCCTGACTTTAGACTTTAGACTTTGGACTTTAGACTCAACCTCCGGCAACTGGTGCAACGTCAGCAAGACCCCCTGCCCCCAGCGCAGGGCCGTCTCGACAGAGTCGCTCAGCCGGACTCGGATCTTCTCGTCAATGACCAAACGATCCACCACCGCCTCGATAGTATGCCGCTGTTTGGGGTCCAGTTTAATACGGACGCCGTTGGCCACCTCGACCAGCTTACCGTCCACGCGAGCGCGGACGAAGCCCTCGCGAGAGAGTCTCTCCACCACGTCGCGGAACTCACCCTTTTCGGCGCGGACAACCGGCGCGAGCAGCATGACCCGCGTGCGCGGTGGCAGCGTGAGGATCTTATCGACGATGTCGCTGGTGGTTTGGCGCACGATGGGAACACCGGTTTCCGGGCAGTAGGGCTGGCCGACGTGGGCATACAGCAGGCGGAGGTAGTCGTAAATCTCCGTCGTGGTGGCAATGATGGAGCGCGGGCTGGAGCCGGAGCTGCGCTGCTCGATGGCGATGGCCGGGGACAGGCCTTCGATAAAATCCACGTCCGGCTTCTGCATCTGGTCGAGAAACTGCCGGGCGTAGGCGGAGAGGGACTCGACGTACTTGCGCTGCCCTTCGGCGTAAATCGTGTCGAAGGCAAGCGAAGACTTGCCCGAACCGCTCAGGCCGGTGATGACCACCAGCTTGTCGCGCGGGATGTTCAGGGTGAGGTTCTTGAGGTTATGCTCACGGGCCCCACCAATTCGGATGAATTCTTTGCTCACGGACTCGACTTCCTCCCATTAGACAACAGAGCCGCAAGTAAGGCAATCCTGCCCCTGATGCCACATTAATCCAGATTGCTCTGGCTCCGTCATCTGTCTGGTCACACACTCAAACACAAGCTTATGAACCTGGATCGCCGCAAGTTTCTGACCCTGTCCGCGCTGACTGGCATCATCAGCGCCACCCCATCCCCAGTCCGAGCGCTGACTCTGCCTGAACCATCACCGAAGGCGCGGTTGCGCTTGTCCTGCCAGGATAGCGTCGCGCCCGGAAAAACCATTGCCGAGAAGCTCGATTTCCTGGAGGCCAACGGCTTCGAGGCCTTTGAGCCGCATGGCAAGGATTTGCCGAACATCGCCGATGAACTGCAAAAGGCGTTGCAAGGCCGCAAGATAAAGGTAGGCGTCGTTTGCGGTGGCATGCAGGGGTGCCTTATTTCGGACCAGGAAGAAGAACGCCGCAAAGGCATGGAGAGTCTGAAAGAAGTGCTAACCGCCGCCGGCGCCTTGGGTGCCACAGGTGTAATTATGGTGCCGGCCCGTCCCAACCAAACCAAGCTCGGTCACTGGGAGGCCCGCGAGCTTCTCGTCAAAGTCTTGCCTGAGTTGTGCGATCACGCCCAAAAAGCCGGCCTCCACCTTCTGCTCGAACCGCTCAACCGCCGGGAATGCCATTTCCTGCGCCAGGTGGCCGACGGCGCCGCCATTTGTCGCGATGTTGATCATCCCGGCATCCGCGTGATGGGTGATTTCTGGCACATGACGTGGGAGGAAACTAGCGACATGGCTGCCTTTATTGCCGGTGGCCAGTATCTCCGGCACGTTCACATCGCCAGCCGCAAGAATCGGAAGATGCCCGGAGAAGACGCGGGCGACAATTACGTGGACGGCTTCAAGGGCCTCAAGCTCATCGGCTACCAGGACTTTATCTCCTTCGAATGCGGCCTCAAAGGCGAGCGAAGCAATGCCCTCATCGCCGCGGTCAAACTCCTTCGCGAACAATGGGAATCCGCCTAACCATGCGGCAAATCTGCGCTTGAGCCGGCGCCGTAGCTTCAGGAAACTTGCCCTATGAAAATGAAGGCACCCGAACAGCAAACGCGTGCAACGCCGCGCCCGGCGGACGGCAATCTCCAGACCCCGTCCCCTTCGATCAAACGACGCCACTTCCTCAAATCCGCCGCCTTTATCGGAGCGTCGGCACTTATCCTGCCTCGCCTTAAACTCTTTGGGGCCGAGGCTCCAAGCAATAAGTCAAATATCGCCCTCATCGCCACCGGGCACCGCGCGCGCGATCATTTCGAGGGAGCTGCCCACGAAAACGTGGTCGCCCTCTGTGATATCAATGAGAAGACTCTGGCCTCCGTCGGCGAGAAGTTCCCCAAGGCCAAGCGCTACGCGGACTGGCGCAAGTGTCTTGAGCAGAAGGACATCGACGCCATCATCTGCTGCACCCTGGATCACACACACGCCTTTGTCACCAATTGGGCGATGAACCGCGGCAAACACGTCTATTGTGAAAAACCCCTCGTCAACAGCGTCGAGGAAGCCCGGGTCATTCGCGCCACCTGGCTCAAGAACAAGGACAAGCTCGCCACCCAGGTTGGCACACAGCGCCATCAGTCCACGAATTTCAACCGGGTGCGTGAGCTGATCCTCGATGGGGCCATCGGCAAACTGGAAGAGGTTAGTGCCTGGGGTGACCGCAAGGTTCCCCGCGCCGGCTATCTGCCCTCCGAAGGCGATCCGCCCAGTTACATTGATTACGATCTATGGCTCGGTCCGTCGCCTTTTCATCCCTACAACTCGGAATACTTCAAGGGAGGCTGCCTCAAATGGAACATGCATTGGGACTGGGGCAGCGGCCAGGTGGGCGACATGGGCAGCCACACCATGGACCTGGCCTGGAACGCCATCGACGCTAGCCTTCCAACCTCTGCCGGAGGCAAGGGCGATCCGTTCAATCCTGAAGTTACCCCAGTAAAGCTGGAGACGCATTTTGATATCCCATCCAACGACTGGCGCTCTGCCATCAAGGTGTCTTGGTATCAAGGCGGCGCCATGCCGGAGTCTCCGAATCGCGCCATGAACCTCAAGAGCATTGACCACGGCGTGCTGTTCGAAGGGTCGAGTGGCTGCCTGGTGGCCGATTTCCAATCCCGTCTTCTCCTGCCCCGGGGGAATGAGTCCGATCTGACCTATTACAAACCGCGGACTAAGGCGACACTGCTTCCGCCCATGAAGGGCAATTTCCAGCAAGAGTGGATCAATGCCTGCAAGGGCAGCCTCAAGACTTCCTGCGACTTCGGTTATGCCAGCGACATGATAGAAATGATGCTGCTCGGCCTGGTGGCCTACCGCGTCGGCCGGAAGATCAAATACGACGGCGCCACCGGGCGCGTCACCGACTGCGCCGAAGCCAACGAATTGCTGCGGCACACTTACCGACCGGGTTGGACACTGAATGGCTAGTCAATTCTGATCTATTTGACGAGCGCCGGCTTGTTGGCACTCTGCCTTGAAAACGCAGCGGCTCGCTCCTGCCCTTGCCTGAGTTGATTTGGACTTAGCTTGCCGGTGAGGCCTGCCAGCTCTTCCCTCGCAGCTTTGTCACTTTTTCCGGCTGCGAGACTTAACCATTGATAAGCTTCGACCACATCCACCGGAGTCCCCTGACCCACTGCCAAAGCATGTCCAAGGTATCTCTGGCCTTCCATGTTCCCTGCCTCGGCAGCCTTGCGAAACCACTGGAGCGCCTTCGTCAGATCCTTCGGCACCCCCTCACCGTTCAGATAAGGTAGAGCCGTTGCGGTTGCCAGCGCGTCTCATCGCCACGCTCGTTTGGCGTCACACATCCAGTCAACCCCAGCAGCACCGCCAATAAGCACGCATGTATTGGCCTGCAAGTGAAACGCTTGCGCATGGGAAGACCTTAACGAGCGCGTAAAGCCCATGCAAGCAATCCGCTTCGCGAGCTAACCGTTCCCTCGCCGAGGATAATCCTTGGGCGAAAGCACTCGGGGCGGCGGCCCGGAGCTTAGTCCGGGACCGCCGCCCGTGCGGAGCTGCCCCTGCCTGCCCTGGGAGAGAGAAGCACACCCGCGGTCACGGCGTGGGCACCAGGGCGCGGAACTCACGGGGCAGGTTCTCGAATCCGCTCACCATCATGCTCGCCCGCAGGAAGATTCGCCGACCCACCGGCGGCGGGCCGAAGCAATTGGCGTAGTGCTCCGTGATGTCCGCTAAACCAGCCACCGGCGCCGGGCACGTGCCGATGATGCGGAATTCCCTGCAGGTTCCTACGCCGGCCGATTGCGGTGGGCTCGCCCGCAACACCGTGTTATCACCCGGGTCTGCCGGACAGACCAGCTTTACCGCGATAACGCCGGCCGTGTTGGTGATGACGAGGTCCTGCGGCGCCAGTTCCTGGAACTCCGGAGGCGGAGGTGGTGTGTTTAGCGGTTCCAGACCGAAGAGGGCCAGCTTGCAGTTGACCCTGATGAACAGGTGGTGCCCCGTCAGCGGACCGCTTTGGCCTTGCCGGGGATACGACCGGTACGTGGCGGCGGCCGCGTTCCAGGCCTCGCGCTGCGCGTCGGTAAGATCACCGAAGCGCCGTGCCTGCTCCGCCAAATTCCGGCGGACTTCCAACTGGCGCTCGGTTCGAGGGTTAGTGGGGATGACATGGCGGCGGCTTACGAGGCCATAGCGGCCAGCACACACGACTGCCGAAGGATCTTTCTCATTCCGGGAGATGTGTTTTAGTTTCATACGTTATTTTTCTTTCTTAAATGGTGGATAGGAGACCGGGGCCGGGGCCAGAGCGGGCGGGCGCCCCGAAGGACACCCACCCGCCTGGACGCCGGGAGCGAGCCATTGCTCAACGGCCCGCACGCCCGGCGGATGCTCAGGCCCCAGCAGGGACGATGGCCGAGTAGGTCCTGGTCAGGCTCTCCCAACCATCAACGACCTGGTTGACCTGGACGTACACCTTGGTGCCGGCCTTCGGCACCCCGTAACGGGCCGTATAGAGGCTCGTGATGTCAGCCGAACCCGCCACGGCCGCGGGACACGGCCCCAGGATGCGGAAGTCCTTGCAGACCCCAATGCCCTGGCTGAGCGGTTTGGAGCCGCGGACGATGGTGTTCTCGCCGGGATCGCCGAGGCAGGTCAGCTTGAGGGCGACCACTCCCCCCGTGTTGGTGATGACCAGGCTCTGCGGCGCCAGGTCCGCGAACTGCGGCCGGAGCGGTGGAGTGTCCACCTGGTCTTGGCCGAACTGTGCGAGCGTGCAGTTGATCTTGGCGAACAACTGGAACCCGCTGAGGGCGCCGCTCTGGCCGAGGCGGCTGGTGCTCTTGACCGCGGTGGCTGCCTCCATCCACTCGACCCGTTGGGGTTCAGTGAGCACCCGCCACTTCGCCGCCACGCGACTGAGATTGTCGCGCACGGTCATTTGCGCCGAGGTGCGCGGATTGGCGGGGATGGCGAGCGTCCGGCTGATCTGGCCGAACTGGCCAGCCTGCGAGACGTTCAGGCCACGTTTACCTGATTGTGGGATGTCTAGTATTTTCATACGTTTACTACTTTCCTTTCTTTTGTTGTTTTCTGCTTGCTACGGCGCGCGTGGCCGGCAACGCCAGCCAGTTTGCGCGCGCCAAAAGTGTGTTCGTGATGCGTGATACGTGATGCGCCGACTCCGGACTTTAGACTTTAGACTTTCAGCGCGTGCGCTCGTCCACGCGGGCGAGGCCGGCTTCGAGCGCATTGATCCGTGTGGCCAACCGCTCAAGCGCCGTCAGCAGCTCCCGGTGGTTGGCGTCCAGCTTCTCCAGCATGGCCAAATGGTTGGTGTGGAGGCGCTCCCGCGTCGCGAGCATCTCAGCGCAGAACTCCGCCCGGCTGACAGCCTCAGGCTTGGCTGGTCTGGGGCTGGCCAGCTTCTTCACGAGGAGGAACGCCGAGCCGATCGCGCCGATGATCGCCGCCCAGCCCTCGCCTGAGATGGCCCGAGCGGAAGGGATTTGGGATTGGAGGTTTGTGCTCATGATGCGTGATGCGTGAAACGTGATGCGTGATGCGTGATGCGTGACTGGTTACTGGGGACTGGTTGCTGGCTGCTGGTCACTGGTTCCTGATGACTGATTACTGATCACTGATGACTGGCCACTTGCGGCAACTAGCCCGCGCAGTTGACCGTGATGGTGAGCCAGAAACCAGCCGCCGACCGTCAGGCCGACCACCCCCAGGATGAGCAGTTCATTGCCGACCACCAGCGTGGGCAGGACCATGAGCGCCACGCCGCCCAGCATCAGGGCAGCGCTGGTCGTCACGCTGCCGATGACCACCTTGAGGGGCGGATAAACCAGCGACGCCAGGCCGAACACGAACAGGCCGACGCCCACCCAGACGATGCCCTTGAGGCTCGACAACTTGGCCCCCAGCTCGCGTGCCGTGTCTTTCTGTGCGGCGCCGAGTTCCGTTCGGGCTTTGGTTTCCTCCCGCTCAATCACAGGCATGGGAGCGCTCAGGACGAAGGCGGTTGAGGGTTGCTGACTCAACGCGGTTGAGGGTTGAGAGTTGAAGGTTGAGGGTGGCGGCAAGTTGATAGGTTGAGAGTTGACCCGTCCTCCGTAGCACAACTGCGGAGGGTGGATGGTTGATAGTTGGGGCGGGACGGCATCGGGCGGCTGGGATTGCTCGACTCGGGAGCCGGCGGGCACGGTGTAGGTGCGCACTTTCACGGTCTCCTGGG
>PLZQ01000427.1 GCA_003152225.1 Limisphaerales bacterium
GGCTCGATGCAAGTCCACAACCACGCCGCCAAACAGACGTTGTTTGCCCTCAACCACTGGAGGGAAGGCAGCCATGCTGACCTGGGCATTGGGAACCAGGTCACGGGGAATCCCGACTGGACCTTTGCCGGCAACGCGGGCTCTTTTCAGGCTAAACGCCTGCGCGTGTTCGTGCGGTGCAAGTAAGAATTATGAAGCGAAAAGTACTGGTGATTCTGTCCAACCGCCTGAACCGGCTCCAGAAGCCGCGGTTCATCGAGGTGGATTGCGATGAGGAGGGCAACATTCTCAAAGAGCACCCGCTGCGCAGCCAACCGCGTGAGCCGCTCTACGCTGAAGTTTGGGAGAACGACGACGCCAAGACCGATTTCGCCTCCTGCCACAGCTTCAAACGGAAATACGGCCACGCGTTGGAAAAGGCCAAAGGCCGGGCCGCCAAGCGTTAACCGAGAAGCACGTTAAGCTGTCCCTCTTGCCAGCGCGTTCATCCGACACGCCAAGGCCGGAACCTCTAGGCCAGGAACACGTCGGCAGACACACCAAAGTGCCGCGACAGGCTCCGTACATGGTTGAGCGTGAGTTTGCGTTCGCCGCGCAGGATCATGGCCCCCAGGTTACGACTGCCGCCTAACAGACGCGAGAGGTCTGCTGCCGCAAGATCCTGTTCGCCGAGCAGGTGTTTTAGCACTTCCACGCCCGTTACTTTCGGCCACTTAACGTTCTTTGAATCGTATTCTTCGATCAACGAGCATAGCAGGTCAAAATAATCGGCTTGGTCCCGGGTGAAATCATCATGCCACAAGGCCATTGCGTCGGACACTTCCGCGACGTTTGCGTAGTCCACAGCATCGTGAATTGGGCGCGGCAGGAACACCCGGCAGAGGGCCGTGTATTCCTTTGGCATGGCTTGAAAGCGCATTTTCGTTTTTGTCTTCATAATTCGTCTTTCCAGCGGCCACGGTCGTATTCCGCGTGTNNGTGTTGCCGCAGACGTTGAACACGATCACAGGCTTCCCGCTACGGACATGCACAACGTCCGCGCTACCATAGCTGCCGCGCACCTCAGCCATGCTTCGCCAGGCAGCCGCCCGTACGATCGTCGTCCACGCAGCCAAATACTTCGCGGCCTTCGGATATTGTTCCGCCGCGTCGCGGAGGAACTTTTCCTTAATAATCCGCACGCATACAATTTGTATTCATGCGCCGGATTCGTCAAACACGAAAGAATTGAACCTGGTAATGTCTCAGTGGAGGTGGGTAGGGCGCGTCACTCCGTGCGCGCCGGGTAACCACCGAGCACGACGGCGCGCACGGAGTGACGCGCCCTAGCGCCATCGCCGGCCGGTTACTGAACCAGAGCGTGATCAAGCCGGCTCTCTGCTTGTTCGAGCCTCATGGCGGCGCTGGGCCTGAGGACGCGCCGGATGGGCTCTGCATAGCGGGCGCGGGTGTTGATCCGTCGGATGCTGGGGTGGTGCTCCCGTCGTCCGTGCTCCCGGGAATCATGATCTTCTGGCCTATCAGGAGCTGGGCTGGATCAAGGCCGGGGTTCGCCTTCAGGAGCTCTTCCATGCTTATGGGCTGTCCAAATACGTTGGCTGCTCGCGCAATGCTCGCGAGGCTATCCCCGACGTGGATTACATAGGGCTTCCCTGGAATGGGATACTCCCGCGCAGCCCTATCCACGGGGGGGTCAGACGCTTGACCCGCGGATGGCTCTGGCGGCGTTGGCGGTTGCATGGATGCCGGTCGCGACGTCTTGCGCGGTATGACGTTGCCCTGCTCGTCGAGCTTTGGGAACCACCTGATCCGATCCGCCTCCATCCCGATAGCCGTCTTGCGGTTCCGGCGCACGAGGGCTTTGTAGAAGAGGTCGGCTTTCTGCGGATCGCGGTACTTGATCCACCCGCCCGCGATACAGAGCACGCGCGCTGCGTTCTCGGAGTTATCCGGCATGAGCTTGGCGGCTTCCCAGGCGAGGACGGCGGCCTGGAAGTAAAAAGCGTTGGCTGCTTGCCAGTCGCGGTTGTTGAGCCAGCCGCCCGCCGTGCAGAGCATGCTTGTGGCGTCCTCGAAATTGTTCGGCATAAGCTTGGCAGATTCCCAGGCGAGGGACGCAGCCTGGTAGCGATAGTGGAAGCGCTTCTCCGGATCGGCGTTGTGTCGCGAGGCTCGGCTAACCTCATCCTCGCTGGCGACCAGAGCGATCGCGGCATCATTGGTGGCTCGGATGGCCACGGTCACCCCTTCCTCATAGTTGCCGCCGTGCGCGTGCCAATCCGGCTCGACTTCGGTGCCGACCAGCTCCATGCCGTTGGTGCGCATGATGATGGCCGCCTGGAACAGCGCCTTGGCGCGCTGATCGCCCGGCAGCGATTCATTCCAGCCGGTCCGGAGGAACTGGACCAGGGCCACCTGCTGGTCCGCCCATTCGGGAGGGAAATATTCCCGCGCTGCATCGGCCCGGTCCAAGCGCATCAGGCGGCGGCCAAGGAGGTAGCGAATCTGGGTCCGTAGGAGCACGGGGGAAATCGCGCTTTGGCCGTATTTCTCGTTCTCCTTGGTCACTTGCTCCGGAGGAACCGGCGGCCAATAACGGTCCACATAGGCCTTGAGTTCATCGGCGTTGAGCACCCGTTCTGCGACGTAAGCGGCGTCCATCCAGAACCCCGCATTGAGCAGCGCGTCGAGCGCCTGCACGTATTCGCGGCGGGCCAGGCGCAAGACTCCCAGCTCCCCCAGCACTTGCCGCTCGGCGGGGATTGGGTCAAGGCCATAGCGATCCGCTGCAACGGACAAGAGGTCCATGAACTTGGCGCTGGCGATTCGATTTGTTCTCGGCGCCTCGATTGGGAAAGCGCGAGCTACGCAGGTCAGCAACTCGGCAGCCTGGACGGTCTTGCCATCGCGCAGGAGCAGCTTGGCCTGCAGCCATTGCGCCATCGGGGAACTCGGCGCCCGCTTGATCCAACGCCAGGCCAAAGGCATGTCGTTGTTCTGGTAAGCGGCCAACGCCAGCTTGGCCGCTGATTCCACGTCCTGGACCCCGGCGGCTTCAACGGCTTCAAGCCAAGTCCGGCTGACGTCGGTTCTCGACCGAGACCAGCGATTCTCGTTCGCATCGTCGGTCTCTGACTCCAACCATTGCTCGCAACGCCGGGAAATGACAAAAGCCGTCAGGACACGTTGCGTGCGGGGATTGACGGCGAGCGGTCGAAGCACATCCGGACCTTTCTTCATGACCTCCGTGGTGGCGATGATCAGCGACACCCCCGCCGTCGGATCACCCGTGGCGAGCTGTTCGAGATACAGCTCGATGGCGCGGTCGTATTTCTTCTGCTTCAAATAGATGCGGGCCTCCAGGCCCAGGCTCGCGGCGGCCAGGCCCACCGAATCAGCAAACCCGTGCCGGGCGAGGTCGCGCACCTGCTTGAAATGTTCCGTCGCCTTGTCGGGCTCTTTCTCCTCACGCGCTTTGCCGAGCATGAACGCGGCCCACGTGGACTTAAAGCGGCGTTCCTGCGGCGGACGGTCCAGCAAGCGTTCCCAGGCGCCGCACGCCATGCCTTTGCCGACCACGGCCGGGTTGTGCCATGCCAGGGCGCCTTCGAGATAGTCGGCGAACTCGCCCGGCAGCCCGGAAGGGATCTCAATGCTCGGGAACGGTGGCTGCGGCAATGTGGGCTCGCCGCGATGCGCGCCCTTCGCGTCATAAACCCACGGGCGCGACATGGCAGCAGACTCGGCGTCCGCGAGGAACTCGTTGAGTTTCTGGCGAGCAGCCTGGTGCGCGCCGCAGATTCTTTCCAACTCATCCTTCGGGATCTTGGCCTTTTTTAAGGCCGCGACGAGGTCGGCGAGTTCGGCCGACGCGGCTTGGGTGGCGAAGCTCTCTCCGCCGCTCCCTCCGTTGAGAGGAACTGCTTGGAATCTGCTTTCAACCAGCTTCATCCGCTCGAGTTCGCCGATGAAATCCAAGACCGGCGCCACCTGCACGGCGGCGTCTCCGCCATCCAGCAGGGTGTTAGGAAAATCTGGGCCGCAGGCGAACAGGGCGCCCGGGTTCTGAAGAGCCGCCACAAGCAAGAACAGGGAAGCGCATGCGGCGAAGGTCTGCAGCCACGTGTTGCCAGGGACGTGCGGCCTGGCGCCAGCGTCTTGGACTGCGCCAGCCCTCTGGCGCTTTGGGAGCTGCGCACGCCCGGGGAAAAGCGCCAGAGGACTGGCGCACTCCAAAACCTGGCGGAAGCTCATCCGCTCGTAACGGGGACTACTGTCTTTCCAATTCAATTTGCACCTCACGGTCTTCGCTCAAACGCAGCCAGCCGATGCCTTGCGTTTCACCAGCCGGCAAACGGCAAGGCTGCGTTCTCGGTTGGAACTTCGCGGCGGACGGTCCGCCATCCACCAAATCAAAGTCACGCAGGCCATCACCCGCCAGCAGGCGGGCATCGGGCCAGCGGACTCGGATGGTCAGCCGTGAGGAAATGTCGAGCTCACCATCGTTAATGAGGCTGATCTGCACCAGCCCCGGCTCGACCCGGCGCGATTCCACCCGCATGCTTTCCCGGGGGGACCGCTCCGCCACAATCGCACTCAGTGTCGGCCAGCGCCAGTTCAAAGTATCTCCCAACACGGGCAACCGATACCAGATGACGCCCCGCATCGCGGCGGGCCGGTTCGTAGCCCAGAGCTGCACCAGTTGAGCCAACTCAAGCGGGTTAGCGCGGACCTCGCGCAACTGGACACTCCCCGGCCAGGTCTTGCTCGGGCCTTCGGCGGACAGGCCGACAAACCGGCCCCCCGCGTCAAACGCCGTGAGGTATCCGTAGGTCGGCAACGCCACGCGGAAAGGAATCCCGATCTGGGCCGCCCGCTCAACCGCCCGCCGGGCGGCGGCAGGATCGCACAGCGTGAAGGGAGCATCGAACGAGCGCGGGCGCTGGAGCGAATGCACTTGCAGCACGTAGCCGTCCGCCGCCGCCGCCAGCCTCTTGAAGGCCGGTTGGTCCAGCCAACTCGGTAGCGCGGTGATGCTCACTGGCACCGGAGCGACTTTGCGGCGAAAGGCTTCCACCCAGGCGCGGTAGCCCTCGAGTTTCGACTCCGCGCAGTCGAAGTCGATCTGCAATTCCCGCGGGCTGAGGCGGCGCGACCTGGCTTCGGCGATGAGCGAAGCGGCCACGTCAGCCAGGAAGGCCGTGGTGGCATCGTTGGTCGCGACGGAGGCGGGGCAGGGGCCGATACGGAGAGCCAGGCCGACGGGGTAGGGGACATTTGTCAGGAGGGAATAATCGAGCGGGACGCGGATGACTTGCGGCTGCCTGCCTTTCCAGGAAACCTCGGCACTAAGGACTGTCAGCCCGGAAAACCTGGAGCCGTGCTGAGTAATGGCGTCGCGCACCGGCTCGGTCCAGGCGCGTTGCCAGACGTAAGCTTCGTGTGTGAGCTTGGCGGCGGCCTGCGGTAAGGAGTCTCCGGACGCACTGGGCACGTCTGTCCCGCCAGGAAAGAATGTGAGGAATGCAACTCCAGCGGCGCGCGCGACCAAGCCGCGACCGAACTTCCCGAAGCGTTTGGAGTGCGCGGAGCTTGCTCCCGCTTTCGAATCTCCCCATATCTTGCGAACGCGCCAGCAAGCTGGACGCACTCCAAACGCTTCGCGTGACAGATCACTCAGGAAGGTCTTTGCGGTTTGCGAGCAGGTGCTCCCAAGGCCGCGCCGCCCCACAGCCTTCATCGCCCGCATTTCTCGGCCAACTCCTCCGCCGGGTAAGTCCAGATCTCGGCTAATGTGGGGTGATAATGAGGCATCGCCGCAAGTTCCTGCACGGTCATGCGCTTGTGCATGGCCGCGATGATCTCATGGATCAGCTCGCCGCCCATCGGCCCGACGCAACAGCCTCCAATAATCTCGCCGTCAGCCGGGTCGGCCAGCAGTTTCACAAAGCCGTCCTTGGCTTCCATGATCAGCGATTTGCCGTGATCGTTGAAAGGATAGCTGGCCGCCAGATAAGGCCGGTTTGCCGCGCGGGCGCTCTTCTCTGTTAGACCGACGACGGCCACCTGCGGCTCGGTGAAGACGACCTCGGTGAGCAGGCGATAGTCCATCTGCTTCATCTGTCCGGGATGGGCCGCGTTATGGGCGGCGACCTCGCCCTGCTGGACGGCAATGTGAACAATCTCGTGCAGGCCCGTGCAATCGCCCGCAGCATAGATGTGCGGCAGCGTGGTCTGCATCTGCGCGTTAGTCGTGATGCGGCGGGCTTCGACGCGGACCCCGATGCCTTCGAGACCGAGCGAGGCGATGTTCGGGACCCGGCCGAGCGCAAAGAGAATCTCCTCCGCCCGCACGCGCACCGGTTGGCCGTTGTGCTCGAAGACGACCTCCTTCCCGCCCTCGACGCGGCGGGCATCGAAGGGTTTGGTGCCGGCGTAAAGGTCGATGCCTTCCCGGCGGAATACGTTCTCCAATGCGCCGCTGGCATCGTCATCGAGCTTGCTCAAAATGTGGGCACTGCGCTGGACCAGTGTCACCCGCACGTGGAAGCGGCCGAAGAATTGCGCGAACTCCACCGCCACCGGGCCGCCGCCCAGCACGATCAGCGATTGGGGCAGGCGCGTGAGGCTGAGGGCCGTGTCGCTGGTGAGGTAGCCCACACCCTCAAGCTGCGGCAGTGGCGGCGCGGCGACGACTGACCCGGTGGCAATGACGAAGNNGCGAGCTGCTGCTGCCGATAATCGGCAAATTCCCTGACGAGGGCATCCTTGCGCGCCATGACCTGCGCGAAGTCGAAGCTGACATCTTTCGTCCGAATGCCCCAGGGCTCAGGATGGCTCGCCAAATGCAGGACTTCGGCGGCGTAGAGCAAAGCCTTGGTCGGCATGCAGCCGCGCAGGATGCAAAGGCCGCCCACTTCCGCGCCGCCCTCAATGACCACCGTCTTGAGCCCCTCGGCCACGGCGGTGCGCGCCGCGGCGTATCCGCCGCTGCCGCCGCCTATGACCGCGAGGTCATAATCGAACTTCGTTCCCGTCGTGCTCATGGTGGGAGCATGCGCCCCGCGCTTCCGGCTGGCAAGGCGCGGTTCATGGCCTGGAGCCGACAGGGCGCGCCGGAGAGCACCACTGGAAAACAGTCCGAAGACTAGAGGAACAATCGAGGAACAATCGAGGCCATCACGCGGTCTCCTGGCCTGTACCTGGCTGTTATGTGGCTCCGGCGTGGCTTCGCGCTGGCGCTTCAGTTCGGTGCCTTGCCAGGGCAGGTTGGTCAGCGGCGCGGCGCGCGTGCGAGACAGACCTTGAGTCCTTCGGCGACGCCATTGCCGTGGGACAGTTCGCTGACGTGGCCGTCCTGCTCGCGGACTGCCTGCTTGACTGGCTCGACCGCGTTGCTGGGCGCCGCCAGCCACCGGGCATAGCGGCGCGAGAGCATCGGCAGGTCGTTCAACCAATCGCCGGCGGCAAAGACCACTTCGGGAGTCAGCCCGAGCCGGCGGGTGATCTCGGCCAGCGCCGTGCCTTTGTTGAATGCCTCATGGCTGAACCGCGCATAGACGTCGTTCCGCACGACCGTCAGATGGGGGATGCCGTGGCAGTATTCCGTCAGGTACTCGTGGATGACATCGGCATCGCCGTTATTGCCGGCGACCATGCAGAACGGCGAGTAGGCGTCCTCATAGAGCCGGGCGTGGAACCGGGCGCTGATCCACGCGACGATGCGGGGCACATCCTCCCGCACGCGCGCAAACAGTTCGGCGTGAGCGCGCGCGCACGCGACGTTCCACTCCTCCAGCCCGACGTATTGCGAATCCGTGTGGCAATAAATCTCGCGCTCGACCAGCACCAGGTAATCCGGCTCCACCGGGATCTGGGAACGGGCCAGCGCTTCCATGAGGCTGGACATATCCCGCCCGGTGTTGATGACCCATTTGGCGCCGCGGGCCTGCAGCTCGCCAATGGCGTTGTGCACCGCCTCGGGAATCGGCGGGCTCTCGAACTCGGCAAAGAGCGTTCCGTCGAAATCAGTTGAAATCAATTGAATCGGCAAAGACATAGTGCTCGCAGCGCCGATGACGCGCTTGCGCCAGCACATCATCGTGGACTAAGCTGGATTGTCAAAAATGTTATTACTATGAAGAGCTCCTATGAACTCGCGATGGAACGGCTGGGGAAAGCCTCCCCAACCGTCAAGCTGACCGATGACCAGAAGAAGGAGATTGCCGAACTGGAGTCCAAATGCGCCGCCAAGGTCGCGGAGCGGGAACTCTTTCTCAAAGGCGAGATCGTCAAGGCGATCGATAAAGGCGACGCCGAAGCGGTGCAGCAATTGGAGAAGCAACTGCTCAGCGACCGCAAGACGCTGCGGGCGGATTGCGAGGAGAAGAAGGAGAAGGTGCGGAATACCGGCAAGTGAGTTGCATCACCGCATAGTTTACATGGTTTCACAGGGCGGACTCATCGGAGCCCTGCAGAAGCGAGGGGAGACATCGCCCGTACGCGTCGGCAGGAACATTGTGCCCGAATCGGCTATTGGCTTTCATCCGCACCTGTGAGATACTGTTGCCATGCAAACGGTCACCCTCACAGAGGCGCAACGGCACTTGCCGGAACTAGTGCGGGACCTTCCCCGGGACGGCGAATTGGTCATCACCGACGCTGACAAGCCGGTGGCCCGGCTTACCCCGCTCACTGCCCGGACATCGCTCCGTAACCTGAGTCCCCAATCCGTCGGCGCAGTGCTCCGCCCATTTCCCTCCTCTGAGGACGACACCCTTGGCGAAATGCTCGACTCGCGGCCATGATCGAGGTTGATACCACGTTCCTGGTCCAACTCGAGTTGGCGGAGTTGCCTGCGCACTAGACGGCCCACGATCTTCTCCAACGCGAGATTCTCCAGCCGCAAGTTCCGCTCGCGCTCGCGCCGCAAGTCCTGGCCGAGTTTATTCATATCTGACTCCGTTGCCCGCGCTGCAAGAGCTCAAAATAGTAAAGCGCAACGACGACCAGGGAGTGCTTGATCTTGCCGCTCGCCACCAGTTGTGGGAGGTCGGCGATAGGCACCAGCCGGGTGGCCAGATCCTCGCCATGGTCGAACTCGACGGGGTGCAGGCAGCGGCAGTTCTCCACCATTACCGTGTAGCAGGTGTTGCTCATGATGGCCGGGTTCGGGAAGATCTCGCCGATCAGGCGCGGGTTTTCGCCCGCATAACCGGTTTCCTCGCGCAGTTCGCGCAAGCCTGCCGTGGTGGGGGAAGCGTCTTTGGCGTCGATCATGCCGCCGGGAATCTCCAGTTCGACCGTCATGGACCCATGCCGGTATTGCTCGATCATCACCAGTTCCCGGTCGGGGGTGATGGCGATGACGTTCACCCAGTTGACGCAATCGATCACAAAAACGTCGTGCGTCTGGTGCGTGCGGGGCGAGATGACCTTGTCGGAGCGGAGGGTGAAAATGCGGTAGTTGCCGATGGGTTCGGAGCTGATTTTCTGCCAGGGTTTGATAACCATGGCCGACGATCATACCAACTATAATACATTTCAGAAGCAGAAACTATATCGCACGTGAACCTGCAAATGGAAGTGGCGCGGGGCATGAATTGGGGTAAAATCAGCGCGCCGTTGTTTCGGCTGTTGGCGCACTGCGAGAAAGAGGGCGCCCGTGCACGCGGCATTTGCCTTTTGCAATTAAACTGAAAACGAAAACTGAATAGACTATGACATCAATCGCAAAACTACTCGGCGATAAAGCCGATTTCCTGCTCAACTTCAAGAACCCGAAGATCTCGAAGGACCGGCTGCACCTTCCCGGCGGGGACGTGGTGGACCGCCTGTATGCCGTCTCGGACCGCAACAACCGCGTCCTCGGCAACCTGCAACGCATCGTTCAGCATGGCCGGTTGGGCGGCACGGGCTACCTCTCGATCCTGCCGGTGGACCAAGGCATCGAGCACTCGGGCGGGGCAAGCTTCGCCAAGAACCCGGATTACTTTGACTCGGAGAACATCATCCGGCTGGCGATTGAAGGCGGCTGCAATGCCGTGGCTTCGACCTACGGCGTGCTCGGCTCCGTCTCGCGCAAATACGCGCACAAGATTCCGTTCATCGTGAAGATCAACCACAACGAGCTGATGACCTACCCGAACAAGTTCGACCAGATCATGTTCGGCACCGTGAAGCAGGCGTCGGAGATGGGCGCGGCGGCGGTGGGAGCCACGATCTATTTTGGCTCGGATCAGAGCGCGCGCCAGATTGTGGAAGTGGCGCAGGCCTTCGCGGAGGCGCACGAAATGGGCCTGGCGACGGTGCTGTGGTGCTACCTGCGCAATAGCGCGTTCAAGAAGGACAAGGATTACCATACCGCGGCGGACCTGACCGGCCAGGCCAATCATCTGGGCGTGACCATCCAGGCGGACATCATCAAGCAGAAGCTGCCCGAGAACAACGGCGGCTTCAAGGCGCTGAACGTCCCTGGCACCAGCTACGGCAAGTTCGACGAACGCATTTACACCGAGCTGAGCAGCGACCATCCGATCGACCTCTGCCGCTACCAAGTGGCGAACTGTTACATGGGCCGCTCCGGCTTGATCAACAGCGGCGGCGAATCCAAGGGCGCGGGCGACCTCGCGAGCGCCGTCACCACGGCGGTCATTAACAAGCGCGCGGGCGGCATGGGCCTGATCTCCGGCCGCAAAGCCTTCCAGCGCCCGATGAAAGAAGGCGTCGGCCTGCTCAACGCCATCCAGGACGTCTATCTGAGCAAAGAAGTCACGGTGGCGTGAGCTAACGATTGGGCGAGGGCTCGCAGGGGAGCCCTCGCCGGATTTCATTTCCGCAGGGAGACCAGAGGAGCTCGAACGGTGATATTGCGTTGGTCAGCTACTCCGGCAGCCGGTGGGGTTCTGTCACCAAGAGCATAGAGCATTGCCGGCAGGCGGCCGCCAAAGCCGGGGCAAACGCTGTGCTGATTTCCGCCACTGACGCTGGCTGGCGCACCCGGACTCTAGCCGGGAGGGTTCCCGCCGGGTGCTTGCTGATGCGGCTAAAGCGCCATTACGTGACCGGGCTTTCGGATTTGGCAAAGTCCTCTTCCAGCAGCGCGTACCAGACCGTATTTAGCCACTCGCCGTCCGACCATGTGTCCTTCACGAATTCACCTTCACGTTTCAGACCGGCCTTTTCAAGGAGCCGACATGCTGCGGTGTTCTTGTTGTCGCAGGAGGCGGCAGCCCGGTGCAGCTTTAGACCCTCAAAGCAAAAGGTGAGGAGAGCCACGACGGCTTCCTGGGCGAATCCCTGTCGCTGAAACTTCCGGTCCAGGAAAAGGCTAAAGTGAACCTGGAGGCGCTGCGGATCGGTGAACTGCAGACGCATGTAGCCGATGAGCTTGCCGCCCTTCTGGACCTCGATCCCCAAGTGGAGCATCTGGTCGGGCGTGGTGATCTTCACGTGGGCGTCAGCCTCAAGCCAGTGCAGTATCCCCTCCTCGTCCAGCGGCAGGGTATGCACGTAGCGGGAAGGGTCCTCGTCCGACACCAATTCCAGCAAGTCCTTCCAATCTCTCCCCTCCAGCCGTCTGATGACCAGCCTGGCGGTCGTGATGGGCAGGGGAATCTGCCACCCGACCTCGCTGCCGTCTTCGGGCACGATCAGGCTCTGGGTGCAGTTGGGACAGGCCTGGGCAAAGCCGGCGCTGGCTTGAGGGAAAGAGACGAGCTCACCGCAATGGGGGCATTTGAAGTCGATGAAATTCTCTTCAGTAATCATATAGCGCTTGCGTGCGCCGAATCCTGGCGTAAAGCAGGCGCGGATTGCAAGTCTTCCCGAAGCCCGTGTGATTAGTCGGCAATCAAGGCGTCCATATCACCCAACGGACGAGTGAAGGTGGCTTTGGCGGGCTTGGCCACCAGCGTATCGGCGGTCTTCTTCACGCTCTTGGAAATCGCCGCCACCGGCAGGGCAACCACGAAGATCGCCGAGCCGAGCACGGTCGCGACCAGGCAAGCGGGGCGGACCACCACGGCATCGGCCGTCACGGTAAGCGGGCCGCTGTCGTTGTAATCAGAACCGTATGTGACACCGCTCAAGCCGATCGTCAGCACGCAGATAGCAGTTGCTAGTTTGGCTTTCATCACTTTCAGCTTGCGCGACGAGGAGGGCCTTGTCGAATGGATTCTACGCCCTTGTTCCAGAGCGGTCGCATCCGGGCACCGCCACCTTGTAGCGGCGGGCATCCTGCCTGCCGTAGAGGGCGGCATCCTGCCGCCAGAACCGGCGCTCGAATGGCGCTGGACGGCCATTCCGCCGGGAAAGATGCCCGGCCCTGCTGCAGGCAGGATGCTCGCCGCTACGGGGCAGAGTGGCGGCGGTAATGTGATGCGCCATTCCGGAGCCGCGGAACCAGCTACAAATTGGTCTTTCAGGGAGGCAGTGGAATCAGCAAAATTCCTGGAGCATTTGGAGCCGGTCCCCGTCTAATGGGAACGTGAAACGCATAGCATCAGTTGGCGCGGTTGTGGTAACGCTGGGCTGTCTGGGTATTCTTGCTTCCGCTCAGCAGGTTCTGCACAAGGATTCGGCGCGAGCCCCATCGATACATTGGCCGGGGAACGCTCATAGCAACCTTGTTGTCATCCCATCCCCAAACAGCAATGTACTATTCCTGGCTCGGGCGCCGGGCCGCAAGCCCGAGATCGCGATTCACTTCCATCCCCCCTCCACCAGTCTTCCATCTGCCCTGCCCACGATCCCGCCCGGCGTTTACAGGACTGTTCCCTATAGCTGCATTGTCGTCGTGCCGGGGCCCCACCCGGATGACCGGTGTATGTTTGGGCAAGGCAGTGGAGAAACGTCGATGCCTGTCATCAAGCCGGACCTGCGGTTTATCCCGTGGAGCCCGGCCAAATGAGCCGTGGTGGAAGTCAGCGCTACGCGAGCTTCTTCAGCATCGCGATTTCTTTGCGCATGATGTCCGCCCGCTCGTTCTCCGGGTATTTGTCGAGGGACTCATCCTCCACGCACAGGTCGCCCCGATAACCGGCCTTGCGGAGGATCTGGGTGATGCGCTTGAAGTCGAGGTCGCCCTCGTAGATCGGGCAATTGTATTTGCCATATTCCCAGCCGATGTCGCGCCGGACGTTCTTCTTGTCCTCGGGATAGCGGATGTTCTTGCAGTGGGTATGCACTACGCGAGGAGCGAACTTCTCGTAAATGGGATAGAGGTCGTTGACCGGATGCCCCCACCAATAGAAGTTCGCGCAGTCGAGCGTCAGGCCGAGCTGCTCGGAGCCCACGCCGGCGAACAGCTTTTCCAGGAATTGGGGGTTGTTGGTGATGTTGCCGTGGTTCTCTACGCCAAAGCGGACGGGCGTGCCCTCGGCGATGGCGCACAGCCGCTTGCAGGTGTCGATGGCGAACGGGAGGAACTGGTCCCCGTCCAATTTGCGCGGCACGACGTCGATGCGGATGATGTTGATCCCGAGCTGTTGGGCGGCTTTGACCAGGCCGCGCGCGCTTTCCAACTCCTGCTCCAGCCGCTCATCGAAGTGGTTGGACATCATGAAGGCGGTGATACGGCAGCCGCTGGCGGCAAGATCGTCCTTGAGCACCTGGATACCTTCGGCGGTGGCCAGGGTGTATTTGTGTTGTGGATGAAACAGGGTCGGGCAGTTAAGGTTCAACTCGACATTGACCTCGGTGCCTTCCGCTCCCAGCGCCTTCATGCAGGCCCAGCTATCCGGCTGGCCGGCCAGCTTGAGATGGATGTCGCGGCAGCCAGCGGGCCATTTCTTGTTTGGCGGCGCTGCCAGCGGACCGACCAAAGGCAGCAGCCCCGCCGAAACGGCCAGGCCGGTCGTTTTCATGAAGGTGCGTCGTGAGAGGAAGTGCGATTTGTTCATGGTAATTGCTTTACAGACCTGCCGGGAGCGTCGGGAACTTGTTGTGCGGCTCTTTCTGATACCAGTAGCCGACGGAGGCGATGTCGTCTTTCAGGGGCAGGTAGCGCCCGCCGGATTGCCAGCCTAAGGCCTGGATGGTGACTTTGAGGTCCTTCTCGAAGCGCACTGGGTCGGCGATATGCCAGCGGTAGAGGCCGAAGCGCTGGCCCGGCACCTCATTCTGGTCGGGCGGCAGCACCTGCGCCAGACCGGTGTAGGGCGTCGAAAACGGCGTGTAGAGTTTCTTCCCGTCGGGCCCACGAGTCTCGAAATTGTAGGAGCCGCAAAAGTAGTCTTCCGTGCCCGTGCCGCAGATGGTTGGGAATTCCTTGTCGCCATCCATGAAGAACTTAATCTCGCCCTCGCCCCACCAGCCGGGACTGTGCACTTCCCACGCCAGGTAGGTGCCGACGTATTGGCCCTGGCCTGCGACGCCGTCCAGGATGGTGTAGAGCCCCTTCTGATTGAGGGGGGCTTCGCGGCGGAACTGCGCATGAAAGTAACCCGCGTCCTTCGGCACATCGGTGAGCGTATAGTTGACCTGGTAATAGAGCGTCATGCCCTTGGCGTCCTGGTTTTCCAGGGTGATCCTGGCCTTCTTGCGGAAGGGCATCTGCCAGTAACAATTGAAGGCGCTGCCCGAATTCACGCACACCGGCAGCGAGCTGATCTGGCAATACTTGCCCCAGCCGCAGGCGAAGAAATCGCCGACCGGGCATTCGACGGACGGCTCGGTCTCGTCGTCCCAATAGAAGCGGAGAATCGAGTGGCGCCAATTGCCGGTAGGCGTCATCCAAATCTGTTGGATGCAGCCGGGTCCTTTGATTTCACCCAGCGTAAAAGTCTTCCCCGCCTCGATTTGGACGGAGGGAGATACCTTCCAGCCCTTGCCCAGGTCGCGGGCTGCCCCCTTGCCGGTGCCTTCCGTCGCCATGCCGGCTTTGCCTTTTTCGCCGGTGAAGTTCTCCGGGCTGATCGACCGCGACTGGGCTTTGGATACGCGGTAGAGGTTGCCGAGGTTGAGGTCGAGGCCACTAAATGAGCCGTCAGCCGCAATTGCGGTCGTGACGCTGAACCCAACGAATGTGGCCCACAGGGCGAGAAGGTAACCAGGCTTTTTCATAATATAGTTTTAGAAATCCGGCGTTTGAACTGACCGACTACTCGCTGGAGCATCCTGTCCCCACGAGAAAGACAGGCTATTTCTAATGAGCAGTCTGCCGCCGCGCAAGCCTGGATTATATTGCGAGGCCCGGCGGAGGTTAAGGACGCCCATGACTCTCCCATGATTCTCCCAGGCGTTCATAATTGGTTTGGCTTATGCATCTCAAGTCCTGTCGGTGTGTCCAAATAGGGGCACTTGGCTCCCGCACAATTTTAAGGGTCATGGCGTGCGCGATTTTTCGTGTGCTTTGGCCGGGTTTGCAGGCAGATTCCTGCCGTGGAAAAGACGCCATCTGCCGTGGCCGAAGTTCTGCCGACGCACACGCCCGGCTTGTTCCAGGCCGCGGTGCAGCGGGCGGTGGAACTCCTGCGTGCGGGAGAAGTGGTCGCGCTTCCCACCGAAACGGTATATGGTTTGGCGGCCAATGCATTGGACGCGCGGGCAGTCGAGCGCATTTTCGAGATCAAGGCCAGGCCAGCCCACAATCCCATCATAGTTCACGTCGCAAGCATTGAGATGGCGAAGCGTTGCGTCGCGCATTGGCCGGACCTCGCTGGGCGGTTGGCGAAGGCGTTTTGGCCGGGACCACTGACCCTGGTGCTGGCGCAGGCGAACGAGATTCCCGGCGTCGTCACTGCGGGCGGGCCAACCGTAGGTGTGCGTTGGCCGAGCCATCCGTTCATCCAGGCAGTAATCCGGGAGTGCGGTTTCCCGCTGGCAGCCCCCAGCGCAAACCCGTCCAATCGGGTCTCACCCACCAATGCCGAACACGTGCGAAAGGCCCTGGGCGACAAGATTCGGCTCATTGTCGATGGCGGGCAGTCGCAAGTCGGCCTCGAATCGACTGTTCTGGATATTTCCGGCTCGTCGCCGCGCCTGCTGCGGCCGGGCATGATACACGAGCAGGCGCTGCTGGCGGTAACCGGAGAGCTGCTCCTGGCTGCGAGCGAGAGCCCGGAGGTGTTGAAAAGCCCCGGTTTGCTGAAGAAGCACTACTCACCGAAGGCGAAACTGGAGGTGTGGGCGTGGAGGGATGAGGCGGAACTGGAAGTGCGAAGTGCGAAGTGCGAAGTCCGAAGGCCAAAGATCCATGTGATTGCCCATACGCGCATTCCTTCCGGCACGGGTTTTGGCCGGGTATCGGTGATTCCCCACGATGCCGCGGCCTTTGCCCGGGCGATCTACGCGGAGTTGCACGAGTGCGACGAGGCGGGGGCCGAGCTGATCGTGGTGGAAGCGCTGCCGGACGCCCCGGAATGGCGCGCCATCGCCGATCGCCTGCGACGGGCCGCCGCTTGATCTTCTCGTGAGGCAAACCTGGTCACCCGGTCCAAACCTCCGTGCAAAGCAATCCGCGACGTTTATTTGACGAAGGGCTCAGGATTCCGCAATCTTCCCGGATAATGAAATGGTTAGGCATCTGGTTAGTCGTTGCAGGCACAAGCGTAGTGGGATTGGCGCAGACGAATGCGCTTGCCATCAGGCAAATGTCATTGGAGGACTGCATCCAAAGCGCGTTGGAGAAAAACCTCGACTTGCGCATCGCGCGCTTCAACCCGCCGATGGCGCTGGCCGACCTGCAGTCCGCCTATGCGGGATATGATCCGAATTTCTCGATTAGCGGGACGCACACTTTCAACATGCAGGGCGGCGGTTATGTCGATCCCAAGACCGGCACCCCTATCTTTCAAAACACCTCCGACTACAACACTTTCAACTCTTCTGTGCAGAACGGCCTAACGCCGTGGGGGCTCAACTACAACCTTTTGGGAAACGTCAGTCAGGCTCATACTGTGGGGCAGTCCGACCCACAGTCCGGCGGCCAAGCACTCCTCCAGCTAAGACAGCCTCTACTGAAGAACTTTTGGATAGATCAGACCCGTCTCAATATCAAGGTCGCCAAGAACCGGATCAAGTACTCGGAACTGGGGCTCAAGTTGAACATCATGAGCGTGGCCACCACAGTGGAGCAGGCCTACTACGACCTGATTTACGCTCGTGAAAACGTCACGGTGCAGGAGAAAGCGGTCGAACTGGCCATGCAGTTGGTGGCAGAGAACAAGACGCGGGTCACGATAGGCGCCTTGGCACCACTCGATGAAAAGCAGGCGGAGGCCCAAGCTGCCTCGAGCCAGGCGACCTTGATCGCTGCCAGGAGTTCCCTGGCCATCCAGGCGAATACTCTAAAGCAACTGATCACCGACAACTACGCCGCCTGGGAAACCATCGACCTGCAACCTGCCGCATCGCTCAAGGCCCCCGTTCAGGTCTTTGACCGGCAGCTCAGTTGGAGCCGAGGTCTCACCGACCGACCGGACCTGCTCCAGGCAAAGCTCGATATAGAGCGTCAGGGGGTCACGATCAAGTACAGCTACAATCAGCTTTTCCCGGAATTGGACTTGGTGGGCAGTTATGGCCACAACGCCGGCGGCGGGGGCATAACCGAATTCAATGACGCATTCTACCAGATCGGTGACGGAAGCAGGCCTACATACTCCTACGGCGCGCAACTCACTATCCCCATAGGCAACATTGGCGCCCGAGCTACCTACAAGAAGAGCAAGCTGGCGATGGAGCAATATGTGGTGATGCTCAAGAAGTTGGAACAGACGATTATGACCACGATCGACAACGACATTAATCAGGCCCGGTCCAGTTACCAGCAGGTGGCCGCCACGCGCGCCGCCAGCGAGTACGCCGCCGAGGCTCTGGACGCCGAACAGAAGAAGCTTGAGAGCGGAAAGAGCACCACCTACACGGTTCTGCAAATGCAGCGCGACCTCACCACGGCGCGCGGCAACGAAATCCAGGCGCTGGCCACCTACAACAAAGCTCTGGCTCAGCTCAGCCTGGACGAGGGCTCGACGCTCAAGCGGTTCAGCATCAATGTCGAGGTGAAGTAACCTCCGGTTGCCGCGCGCCGGCTAATTCCTGCGCGCGGTCGCGGCCTTGCCTGCTTACCCCTCCTTGCCAAAGACCCAACTCGGGTCCTCGACGAAATCCGTGGCCATCTCCGCCACCTCGGCTTGCTTGATGGGGAGGTACTTCCCGGTGGCGGTGGCCAGCGTCGCTCCGGCCTGATTTCGCAGCTCAGCCCGGGCCTCGAATAGCTTGCCGCGCCGGTTGCTCACCAGCTCGCCGCTGGCGATCAACGCTTCCCCCGGCCGGACCGGGCTGAGGAAGCGCACATTCAGCTCGGCGCAAAAGGCGAAGCGTTTGGTCTGCACCGCGCAGGCCCAAACCATGATTTCATCCAGCAACGTCGCCATCAGCCCGCCGTGGACGGTCTGCCGGAAGCCGACGTGCTCGGCGCGCGGCACAAAGCGGGTTTGGACGAGGCGTCCATCCGTCTCGAAGCGGAGTTTCAATCCGGCGGGGTTGGATTCGCCGCAGACAAAGCATGAGCGGGTGTGAGGCAAGAGCTTCATACCCGCAATAGGGGACAGCTCGCAGCCACAGGCAAGCACTTTTTGGCCATCAGCTTTCCGTCCTCGCTTGCCCCGCGACCGTGGCTCTGCTATGCAACGCCAAGATGATTAAAACAGGTCCAGGTCACGTCTAAAGCGCATGGCAGTCGCGGCTCCCTCTGCGTCACGCGTGAGCGTGGATGGCAAATTCTTCCGGATCGGCGAACGGAAATTCTACGCTAAAGGCGTGGCGTACGGCCCGTTTGCGCCGAATGCGGCCGGCCGCCCATTTGCCTCGCCGGAACAGACGGTGAGCGACTTTGCCCAAATCCGCGAGCTTGGGGCCAACCTTATCCGCATTTATCACGTCCCGGCCAAATGGTTTCTCGATTTGGCGGCCCAGCACCAACTGAAGGTGCTCATCGACATTCCGTGGAACAAGCATCTCTGTTTCCTTGACTCGGCTGCCCAGCGGGCGCAGGCGCGCGAAGCCGTGCGGCGAGCTGTCTTTGCTTGCGCGCGCCATTCGGCGGTCTTCGCGTTCAGCGTCGCCAACGAGATTCCGCCCGACATCGTGCGCTGGAGCGGCGCGGAGGCCGTCGCTGATTTCATTGATGACCTGGTCCACGAAGCGAAGCGCACGGACCCGGAGTGCCTGTGCACCTTCACCAACTATCCGCCAACCGAGTTTCTGCGTCCGCCAAGCGTGGACTTCCTTTGCTTCAACGTCTATCTGCACCAGCGCCAGGCGTTTGAAAGTTACCTCGCGCGCCTGCAGATGCTGGCTGAATCCAAGCCTCTGCTGCTGGGCGAATGCGGCATCGACTCGCTGCGCGAGGGGGAAGCGCGCCAGAGTGCAATCCTGGAGTGGCAGATCGAAAGCGCCTTTCGCGGCGGGCTGGCCGGCGCCGTCGTGTTCACTTTTACCGACGACTGGTGGCGCGGGGGCCGGCAGATCGAGGATTGGCAAATGGGGCTGACCACGCGCGACCGAAAGCCGAAGGCCGCGTTTGGGGCCGTGCAGAAGATGTTTCGCGCGGCGCCTTATTTCACGCTGCCGCGCTACCCAAAGGTCTCGGTGGTGGTGGCCAGTTTCAACGGCGAGCGCACGCTCAAAGCCTGCCTGGACTCGCTGGAACGGCTTAATTACCCGGACTATGAAGTGATCCTCGTGGACGATGGCTCGACCGACACGACGCGGCAAACCGCCTTCGCGCACCCCAATATCCGTTACTTTCGCCACGAGAAGAATCTCGGCCTTTCCGTCGCGCGCAACAGTGGCATCGCTGCGGCGACCGGCGACATCATCGCCTTCACGGATGCTGACTGCCGAGCGGACGAGGACTGGCTCTACTACCTCGTGGGGAGCTTGCTGGAGAGCGATTTTGCGGGTGTCGGCGGTCCCAACCTCCTGCCGCCGGAGGACTCGCTGATGGCCGCGGCGGTGATGGCTTCGCCGGGCGGACCGGCGCACGTGATGCTGACTGATCGTCAGGCCGAGCACATTCCCGGCTGTAACATGGCGTTCCACAAATGGGCGCTGGAGCAGGTTGGCGGGTTTGATCCCATCTTCCACAAGGCGGGCGACGACGTGGACCTGTGCTGGCGCCTGCAGCAAGCGGGCTTGAAGATCGGTTTCAGCCCGCCGGCCTTTGTCTGGCATTACCGGCGGCCGACCATCGGCGCCTACCTGAGACAGCAGCGGGGTTATGGCGAAGCCGAGGCCTTGCTGGTGCGCAAGCATCCGGAATGCTTCAATTCCTTTGGCGGCAGCCTCTGGCGCGGCCGGATTTACACGGGCGCCCGGCTCGGTGACCTGATCCGGCCGCCGATTATTTACCGGGGCCTCTTTGGCAGCGCGAGCTTCCAATTCCTCTACGCGTCCGAGCCGGCCTTCAACCTGATGGTCACGACCATGCTTGAGTATCACGTGCTGCTGACGCTGCCGCTATTGGTGGTGTCGGTGATATTCCATCCCCTGCTGCCGGTGGCCATTACGAGCCTGCTCTTTTCCCTCGGCGTCTGCGTCGCGGCCGGTGCGCAAGCGCCCCTGCCCAGAAACAAGCGGCGCTGGTGGTCGCGTCCCCTGGTGGGGATGCTCTTCTTCCTGCAGCCGATCGTGCGCGGCTGGGCGCGTTACCAGGGCCGCTTGATGCAGGGGTCCACCGCGCCGGCGGCCCATCAGACGCTCGAATCCGTTGCGCTGCGGGATAGCGAACAGCCACTGCGTGAGGTCCAATACTGGGTCGAGGAGCGCCTCGACCGTCTGGCGCTGGTGGCCGATATCCTGCGCCGGTTGGATCAACAGGGCTGGCCCAATAAATCCGACATCGGCTGGAGCGATTACGACGTGGAGGTCTATGATACCCGCTGGAGCAAACTGCAGCTCACCACGGTCGCGGAGGAGCATGCCCGGTCCAAACAAATGATCCGTTGCCGTCTGCGTGCGCGTTGGGCTCTGCGGGCCAAGGTCGCCTTCTGGTCCCTGGCTGGGTTTGAACTGCTCGTCTGTGGTTTCGTCGGTCCTCGACTGCCATGGTTCTGGCTGGTGCTGCTGACGCTTCCGCTGTTTGTCTGGTTCCTCCGCCGCGAGCAACGGAACCTCCGGAGTATGATCGCCGTCTTCCTGGACGACCTGGCCAAAGAATGGCACTTGGTCAAGGTGGAGCCCTCGAACGACCACCAAGCTGCGCCGGAACCCCATGCGGCGACCTGATTGCTTCCGCTGAACTAACGCGGTAGTCTGAAGTCCGGCATCGCTATGATTCAGTATCTCGACCTGCTGCGCCACGTGCTGGAGCACGGGAAATTCAAGACCGACCGCACCGGCACGGGCACTTATGCAGTGTTTGGTGCCCAGGCGCGCTTTCCTCTCGCGCCCGGCTTCCCGCTGCTCACCACCAAGAAGCTCCACCTCAAATCCATCGTTTACGAACTGCTCTGGTTCCTCCGCGGTGACACGAATACCAAATACCTGCACGAGCACGGGGTCACCATCTGGGATGAGTGGGCGGATAAGGACGGTAACCTCGGCCGGATTTACGGGGCGCAATGGTGCGATTGGCGCGCCCCGGATGGCCGATCCGTTAACCAGATCGATAAGGTCATTGACCAAATCCACAAGCAGCCCGACAGCCGTCGGCTGATCGTGAACGCCTGGAACGTCGGCGAGCTTGACCAGATGGCGCTGGCGCCCTGCCATGCGCTGTTTCAGTTCTCTGTTCAGGATGGCGAACTCAACTGCCAGCTTTACCAACGCAGCGCGGACTTGTTCCTGGGGGTGCCGTTCAATATCGCGTCTTACTCGCTGCTGACCATGATGGTCGCGCAGGTTTGCGGGTTAAAGCCCGGCGTGTTCGTCCACACCTATGGTGATTTGCACCTCTACAAAAACCACCTCGAACAAGCCCGGCTGCAGCTTACCCGCCAGCCGCGCCCGCTGCCGCAGATGAAGCTGAATCCGGCGGTAAAGGGCATTCACGATTTCGAATACGCCGACTTCGAGCTGACCGGTTATAACCCGCATCCGGGCATCAAGGCGCCGATCGCCGTGTGAGACCTTTCAAGGCCATTGCCGCCATGTCGCTCAATCGCGTGATTGGCGCGGGCAACCGCATCCCGTGGCATCTGCCTGACGATTTCAAGTGGTTCAAGCAAATGACCACCGGTCACGTCATCGTGATGGGCCGCCGTACCTTCGAGTCCATCGGCAAGCCGCTGCCAAACCGCTTGACGATCGTGCTCACGCGCTCGGCGAGCACGATACCAGGCGTGCGAACCGTCTCCGCTTTGAGCCAGATTGACCCAACTGATCCGGCGCTCGCCGGGCGCGAGATCTTCATTTGCGGTGGCGCGCAGCTTTACCAGCAGGCGCTTCCGCTCTGTTCGGACTTATACCTCACGCTGGTGCAGCGCGTCGTGGAAGGCGACACCGTATTCCCGCCTTTCGAGGATCAATTCGAGCTGGCCGAAGAAGTCCTTGACAGCCCGGAGTTCAAGATACTACATTACCGGAGGCGTGGGCGCTAAGCGGGTAGTGGCGCGCGAGGGCAAGGCCAGGACCGGCCAGGGCAGCTAGGGAGGAAGCCTCAAACAAGCTTACAACAGGCTTGCAACATGCCTGCAACCAGCCAGGGACTAAGGCGTTGCGCCGGTGGCAAGGGCCGGTTGCTAGCGGGGCTCCGTCCTCAGGCTCCAGCCGCTCGACATGGGAGGCTAGACTTTAGACTTTAGACTTTAGGCTTTAGACCTTAGCTTCCGCGCCCGATGTCTCAGATGTTGAAGTCCTCCGGGGCGATGGCCGCCGCGACGTTGACCAGCCGGGTGCTGGGCATGGTGCGCGAGATGGTCTATGCGGCGTTCATGGGCAACAAGTGGGTGGCCAGCGCCTTCACCCTGGCTTTCCAGGTGCCCAACCTCTTCCGCCGCCTGCTGGGCGAAGGCGCGCTTACCGCTGCCTTTATCCCCATCTTCAAACAGAAGGAGGTCAAGGAGGGCGAAGCCGAAATGTGGCGCTCCGCCAATGCCGTGATTTCCGGACTGGTCGTCGCCGCCGGGGCGGTGACGGTGCTGGCGGTGCTGGGCATCTCGCTTGCACTGGCCGTCGGGCGGTTCGAGGACGAGACGCGGCTGATGCTTCAGTTGTTGCGCCTGATGTTCCCCTACATGCTGCTGGTATGCCTGGCGGCCGTGTTCATCGGCATGGCCAACGCCCGTGGCCACTTCTTCGTGCCGGCGCTCGGGTCGGTGCTCCTGAACGTGATCATGATCGCCAGCGTGCTGCTGCTCGCCCCACACATGGGCCGGACGTTGCAGCAACAGATCTTCGCCCTGGCCATCGGCGTGGTGGTGGCTGGCATAGCCCAGGCATTCTTCCAGTTACCGACGCTCTCCCGCGAGGGCTACCGCTACCAGTGGGTTTCCCCCTGGCGAGACCCGACCGTCCGCGAAGTCGTGCGCAAGATGCTGCCCGGCTCGATAGGCGTCGCCGCCTTCCAGATCAACGTGCTCGCCACCTACTGCTTTTCGTTTTGGTTCGACCCGACCATCGTATCCACCTTCAACTATTCGGTGCGGCTGATGGAACTGCCTCAAGGCATGTTCGGCATCTCGCTCGCCACCTATCTGCTGCCGACGCTCACCGGCCTGGCGGCAGCCAAGAAGCTCCCCGAATTCCGTCAGACGCTCGGCCAGGGGTTGGGCTACCTGGCGTTCACGAACCTGGCCGCCGCGGCCATCGCGCTCTCGCTGGCTGTGCCGATTGTGCGGCTCATCTTTGAGCGCGGCAGATTCGATGCCGGTGCCACCCAGCGGGTGGCGCTGTCGCTGGCCTGCCTGGCGCCGGGCTTATTGATGTTCTCGATGAACAACATAGTGGCGCGGGCATTCTACGCGCTGGATGACATCAAGACGCCGATGAAGATCAGCCTCCTCTGTCTCGGTCTGAACCTGGGGTTTGCCTATTGGCTGATCCATCCCTACCGGGAAGCCGGCCTGGCGGTGGCTAACACCTTGAGCGCGTCCTTGAATTTGGCGCTGCTGGTGTACGCCTTGCGCCGCAAGCTCTCACGCCTCGGCCTGACGAGCCTGGTCAACACGCTGTTAGTGCTGGTGCCAGATGCCATCCTGACGGGAGTGGTGGCTGCCGCCCTCGCTTGGCTCTGGGACAAGCAACTCGGTCATGCCGCGCTGATGCTCAAAGTCGGGATGGTATTCGTGCCAGGGTGCATCGCCGCGTTGGTCTATTGGCTGGTGGCGCTTTGGCTGAACGTACCTGCCGCCCGGGAGATGTTGGATTTGGTCCTGGAACGGTTCCGGAAGGCGGCCAAGGGCTAATCGAAGGATTCAATAGTGACCGCGGGAAGAGATCCGCTCCCGGGCGCCCCGGAGTTTCGCGCGGAGGATCGCTCGCACCCGTCCGAAGGTGGAGGCAGAATACTCGATGTTGGCGCTCTCGGCGGTGCGACGGTTCATGCTCAGCACCTTGTCTATGTTATGGACTGTGGTCAAGGCGCCGATCTGCTCCATGAAGATGCCGTCGGCATGTAGAGCATCGCGCTTATCCTCGGAGTGATATTGGGTGGTCTTGTAGGCGTCGCGGAATCTGCCCAGGATTCTGGCGGTATGGCAGAACTGGAGGTAGTCGACCTGGCAATCGAGCTTCCGGCCCTTGCAGGAGCGCCCGCCGGGCCGGTCGGCGACGCGGCGCCCAATGATTTGGGTGTCGCCGTTGGGATCCACCAGGCCGATGTCCTGGGAAGCATACATGGCCTGCGGGGCGCGGTCGTGCTGCTGGTAGAAGTTCCAATAGGTCTCGAAGGCTTCCGGGTAGAGGAGGTCATCGTCGCAAAGGTACATCACCAGCTCTCCGCTAAGGAGATTGGAATTCAGAATCTTATTGCAGCACCAAGCGGCCATGTTTGTGGTTTTGGCCATGGCGGGCGTTTCGCCAGAAGGAACGATCCTGAAGCGAGAGTCATTAAGGTAACCGAAAAAGCCTTGGTTGAGCAGGATGCCGCTATCCACAAGTACCCCTTCCCAGTCCTTGTGTGTTTGGCTCAGCACCCCCTCTACCGCCTCCTTTACGGACCGGGGTTTGTTGTGAGAAATTACGATAATGCTTACGTCTGGCATTCGCGAACATGCGTGTCGCCGCAGAGCGACGGTTCCCACCAACAGAGGAGGAGGCCAGACGTGCGCACGGGGGCCAGAGTCATCTGCTGTTTTCCGGGGGCGAATCGCCCAGCAGTTTCCGCCGCAAACGAATTCGCGACATCGCCTCAACATTCTTCCGCTCATCTACGCCGAATTTTCTCTCGACAAGATTGAGATAGGCAGCGCGTGTGTAGTACTTGCGCCACGCCTCATCTCGAAAGCCAAGAACCTCCGCCGCTGTGCAGTGCTTCGTGCGCAGCGGCTGGCTCTCGTACGAAAGGAAGGCATAACCCGCATACGAATCCGGCAGCGTCCAGCCGTTGGCTTTCGTGGTGTTGTAAAGGGGGCTGCCAGGGAGTGCCTGGCAGGGGTACATATTCGCCATCTCTGTGTTTAACTCCAGCGCAAGATCCAGGGTCAATTGCATGGTTTGCAGGGTGTCATCGGGAAAGCCAAAGATATAATTGGCGCCGATATTGATCCCAGAATCCCGGATAGTCTTTACCACTTGCCGGATGTTAACCTCCTCGAAAGAGCCTTTGGAGACCTCGCGGCGGATGACCTGACTGGCGGCTTCGATGCCCAGCGCGAGCCAACCTATCCCTGCACGCTTGAACAAGTCGAGATACGCTGGTCGGACGGTGTCAATTCGAGAGTAGGACCACATCCGAAATCCGTAATTGCGCTCGTGGAGCGTGTGGAGCAGCGGCTCGTAGTAGTTCTTGTTCAAAAAGAACATCTCATCGGCGATCCGGATGGTTTTCACGCCCAGCTTGGCCAACTTGTCAAATTCCCCCGCGATGAAGCCCGGCGACCAGAACCGCATGTTCGGCGACGCATTGGAAACGACTCCGGAGGTGTTGTCCACGCGGTTCACGATGTTGATCATGCAGAAGTCGCACTTGAATTTGCAGCCCAACGAAGTGTAAATGGCAGCGAAGGGAGTGCGTTTGCCGTGGTCGTATTCGGCGTGCCAGAAGTGGGCGCGGTATAGGTCGAGCGGCCGCTCGCGATACGGCAGCAGGTCCCACGCATAGCCGGGCAGGTCCACGTCCATTTGCTCCTGGGGCACCACACGCTCCGGTGGGTTGAGCACGGGGACGCCGTCTCGCTTGTAACCGATGCCCTTGACCTTGGCGAGGTCCCCGCGCAGATCGGTTCGCAGCAGATTGTGCAACGCATACACCCCTTCGTTGAGCAGCACGAGGTCAACGCAGTCCAGCGCAAGCACTTCGCCAGGCAGCGCGCTGGTGTGGGAGCCGACAAAACAGATGGGGTAGTCGGGGTGCTGCTGCTTGAGCGCCCGGCACAGGGCGGTGGCGCCGATCATATTGGTCGTGCCGGAGTTCGGATTCTGGCCGTAAACGACCAGGCAGACCAGGCGAGGATTGGCTTCCGCGATGCGTTTGACGGAAGCTTCGACGCTTAGGCGCTCGGCGGTGCAGTCTAGCAGACCTACGCCGAAGCCCTTGGCGCGGCAGCTTTGGGCCAGCAGGAGCGCCCAGGTGGGCGGTTCGATAGCGGAGAAATCCTTGCTCAAAGCCTGATACGCCTGAAACGACGAATCAGGGCATACGAAGAGGATGTCAAGTTGCCGATTCATGCGATGCCCACAGTTGCTTTACCTAAGCTGATTGAGCATGGCGCACAAGGCTAATATCTTGCCCCGTTCCAGCTCCGGGTAGTTGCCAATATAATAGCCGTAGAAGTGCACGTGGTCCACCTCGGGATAATTCTCAAAAGCGTGGTCGCCGAGCAGCTTGCGAACGTAGGGCTGGCGGAGTTGGTTGCCCCCGCCCGAGGTGCCGCGCCGGAACTCGACTTTAGCCGCGCGCAGCCGTTGCTCCAGCTTGTCGCGAAAAGCCGAGTCCGGGCGCTTGAGGATGAGTGTGAACGCGTAATTGCAGCTTCCGGCGACCTCGAAGTCCGTGCGGTATATCTCCGGGTCGATGTTGTCCAGAAACAGCCGCAGGTTGGCGCGGCGCCGCTCGTTGTTCTGATCCAGGCGCTTGAGCTGTGACCGACCCAGCACGGCGTTGATCTCCGTGCTGCGGACGTTGTATGCGGGAAAGGCGAAGATGAAATCAGGATTCAGGTCGGGGAATTTGTCGCAATAGCCCCGCTTGAGTTGGGCCGAGTCGGACTCCCGTACCATGCCATGCGAGCGGAGCATGCGCAGGGTTTCATAGAGGTCGGGATTATCGGTCGAGATCATGCCGCCCTCGATCGTGGTCATGTGGTGGGCATAGTAAAACGAGAAGTTGGACATGAGTCCGAAGGTGCCCAGCTTGCGCTCGTTAAAGGTCGCGCCGTGCGACTCGCAGACATCCTCAATGAGCGGGATATTGCGTGCCTTTAATTCGTCCAGCAGCCGCTGCGTCAGGGCGTTGTAACCCAGAACATGTGTGAGAAAGACCGCTCGGGTCTGCGGTGTCAGTCGGCTAATCACCTGTTGGTCGTCTATGCCGAGGGTGCGGGGGTTGATGTCCACGAACACCGGCTTGAAGCTGCACTGGATAACGGAAGCGATGTCAGAAACCCAGGTGAGTGTAGGGACAATGACCTCACCCGGACCAAAGGTCTCGCGCAGGGCCGTCATCGTCAGTAGGTTGGCGGAGGCGCCGGAGTTGACAAAGACGCTGTATTTGACGCCCAGCCAGGCCGACCATTCCTGCTCGAATAACCGCACTTGGCGGGATTGGGTAAGCATCGGGCTCTCCTGGCGGAGATACTCGATGAGGGAGTCCAAATCGGCGCGGGTAATGTTGTTCTGCATCAGCGGCCAGCCGAGGTCGATCGCAGGCGACCCAGAAAAGGTGTTCATTGAATTAAGTGGCCGGGATTAATCAGCCGAGTGGTCCATCAACAACGATGTAGGAAGTGCGAGCGCTAGGTCCGAAGCGGCGGATTGAGAACCTGCTCAGCCCCAACACTTCCTTCAATGCGACGGTCTCCCCAGGGCATACCTGCTCGTTGAGTTCGTCGAAACCAACCACGCTTCCTTGAGTCAGGTGGTCGCGAATGCTCGACAGACAGTCACGCGTCGGCTGGTAGATATCCAGATCAAAGTAGGCCAGGGCGATGATCGTTTGGGGGTTTCGCTCCAGATATTCCCGGATAGTAACTGATGCGTCGCCCTGGACGATCTCATGTTTCTTGATGTGCGCCAGCGGACTTTCCTGCTCTTGGAGTTCGAGCACCTGCGCCATAAAGCGGGCATAGCCCGGGGTGGTCGAATACATCCCCTGGCTCAGAGCGCCATCCTGGCCTGAAATCTGGGGAAACCCTTCGAATGTATCAAAGCCCACCACCTTGCGCAGCCGGTTGAAAGGCTCGTAGATCCCACGAAGCGAGGTAAGCAGGGACAGGTTCTGTCCCCAACGGCACCCAAACTCAACAACGATTCCCTGGATCGGCAGGATTTGGCGATACAGATGATCCATGAACAATACTCGGCCCAGAGTTTGCGGGGCTAGAAACATGCCCAGATTCAGGAAGAATTCGCTATCCGGTATGGGCCATTGGCGGAACAGCTCCAAAAGTTTCTTGCGGCGGTCCGTTTGGGTGGCATCACCCCAAGTGATGATTTGCGACGGCTGGTTTGGCTGGCTGGTCTTCTGGTTCATAGATTCCATAACGCGAGGCCTCAACCAGTCACGGCAGGTTTCTTTCCGGACTAGCGAGCGCCTTGCCTGGTGCGCTCTCGGGAACGCCCGGCTCGGCTGGATGGCAAACCCTCCGGCACATGTCGGCAATTGCACGGCTGTCGAGGCCTAACCGCTCGCGCATTTCGTTAATGGTGGGATTGCCGAGCACCAAGGCATGCGGGGGGCCCATGCGGACGACGCGAGGTCCGCTCTGCCGGGGGGCTCGCCAAGCGCTCACAGCAGCGGCCAAGCCGCCCACCGGCAGATGCTCCTCGACCACGACAATCGTGTGGGTGCGTTCACTTAAGGAATCCAGCAAGCTGGTATCCAGTGGCTGCAGAGTGTGGAACTGGTAAACAGCAGGGGTCACTCCCTCCGGCTTCAGGGAATCAACCGCGTCGAGCACGACCGAAGCAATCTGCCCGGTGCAGACTACCGTGACGCCATCTCCATCGCGTAGCTTGCGGCCGCGGCCGAGGATTACGGGGGCTGCAGCGCAGTAGGCCGGTTCGCCATACTTGCCGATACGGAAATAGGATGGCCCATCGAGATTAAGCAATTGCGGCAGGAGTTGCGTCACTTCGTTCGGGTCTCCCGGCGCGACGACAGTCATGTCGGGTACCAGCGACATCAGCCCCAAGTCCTCACCAGCGTGGTGTGTGACGCCGCTGCTAGCGTAGGTGTAGCCCCCGCCAGCGCCCACCACCACCACCGGCAGACCACCATAGCCCAGATTGACGCGGATTTGCTCAAAGGGCCTGCCGGTGGCAAACGAAGCGATCGAGTAAATTATGGGCCGCCAGCCTTCGAGGGCCAGACCCGCGGCAGCGCATACCAGTTGGGCCTCCGCGACGCCCACGTTAACGTAGCGAGGTCCAAAGCGGGCTTGAAAGGCGTCGAATGTGCCGAAACCCAAGTCACCAGTGAGAAAGATGACTCGCGGGTCGGCTTCGGCCGCACGCAGCAAGGACTCGGCGAAAGCTTTACGCATGCGACAGTTGCTTGTGCAAAGGTGGTTGGCCCAACTTGGATAAGGCACGTTGCAGGTCGTCGGGCGACGGCGTGCGATAGTGCCACAGAATCTGGTCTTCCATGAAATCCACCCCGCTGCCCCCGCGGGTTCGCGCGATAAGCGCGCTGGGGCGGCCCTCCTCGAACGGCACCTCGGCGAGCGCGGTCGTAATTTCCGTCATGCTGTTGCCGTTGATAGTGCGGGCGGACCAGCCGAAGGCGCGGAATTTTTCCTCCAACGAAGTATATCCCATCAGCGCATCGCTGCGGCCGACGGCCTGAAGCCCGTTGTTGTCAACGATCGCGAGCAGGCGGTCGAGACGTTGGGCCGCGGCGAACATGGCTGATTCCCACACGCTGCCTTCGTTGCACTCTCCGTCGCTCATGAGGACCACGGCGTGCGCCTTGTTACCATCCAAGCGCAGCCCGTACAAGGCGCCGGCAGCGATCCCTAACCCCTGGCCAAGGCTGCCGGAACTGGTTTCGAGAATGGGCAGCGCGCGGCGACACGCGTGGTTGGGTAGCGCGGAGCCGGTTTTCGCGTAGCTTGACAACGATTCCACCGGTAGAAAACCCCGATCGGCCAACACCGCGTAGAGCGCCGTGCAGGCGTGGCCTTTGCTGAAGTAAAACCGATCGCGGTCAGGATCGCGCGGCTCCTCTGGCGAGACGTTCAACCAACCGTTATAGAGGGCCACGACCAGATCGGTGCAGCTCATGGCCGAACTCAGATGCCCTTCCCGCCCGTCAAAGGCCATTTGCACACAAGTGGCGCGGATCTGCCGCGCCTTTTCCTCCATTTGGGCGATGCTGCTCGTGAACCGTTTCTGTGAGCCTTTGTGATGAGACATTCGGTTGCTTTAAAGTTGAGACGTCGCACCGGCTGAGACGCTGTGGACTAACGGCTGTGCAAGTAAGAAGATGCGGTGTTGCGATTTACTTATCTGCAAAAGTGTATCAGGCATATAAACGGCGTCAAGCGCCCGAGATGCACCGTGAGATTTGCGGAGTGGTATGCGCATGAACGCAAGACGGTTCAGTGATACTGCACACCCTCGCATTTACGGCAACCGGCTCGGAGCGGTCGGTTGAGGCTTTTCCGTCCCATTTTGTTCGGGCAGTTCGTTTCGCCCATGTTCGCGAGGTTCTCTCTGAGCTGCCGAACGGCAACGGTCTAATTCGGCGTAGTCCTGGCCCGGCGAGTAGAGCACAACCTGGCTGCCACCAGTGTCAAAACTGAACGGAACCCATAGTAAGTCCCTCAGCGTTTCCTTGATGCGCTGATGTTTCTCAGGAGGGGCATAAAAGACCATGAATCCGCCACCTCCCGCTCCCAAAAGCTTGCCGCCGCGCGCCCCTGCCGCGCGCGCCGCTTGGTAAATCTCGTCCACCTGCGAGTTTGACACTGCCCCACTTAACCCTCGCTTAAGCTGCCAAGCCTCGTGCAAGAGGTCGCCGAAGCCGTCCAGAGAGCCGTTGCCAGTGAGCAACGCGGTGCCTTCGTCCACCATTTCCCGTAGGCGCATCAGTTGCGATCGCCTCGCCAGCAATCCCGGGACATAGGTTGCAGCGACTTCGGAGGCGATGCGCCGCACGCCCGTGTAAAACAGCAATAAAGACGCGTTAAGCTCGTCGAGGCGGGCTCGGGAAAGTGGCAATGGTACCACGAGAAAACTGTCGTCCCGGCGAAATTCAATGATGTTGAGACCGCCATAGGCAGCGAACAACTGGTCCTGGCAGCCTACGGTCTCCTTGAGGAGAATACGCTCGACATGAATGGCTTCCCTGGCCAGCTCCTCTTTGGAACTCAAGTGCCCCGACAACGCCGCCAGGGCGTGCAGGAACCCAACCGTGAAGGCTGAGCTGGATCCCATCCCGCTGCGCGCCGGCAAATCACCATCGTGGTGGATTTCCAATCCCCGGTCGTAATCACGGCTGCACAATATCCCGCGCACCACCGGGTGTTGGATTTCCGAGGGATACAGGCAATTCTCGATTTTGGAATAGACTACCCGGAATCGGTGCTCGAAGAACGGCGGGAGATAGCGGCAATTGATGTAGCAATACTTGTCAATGGCCGTGCCCAGCACCGCCCCACCCTGTTCGCGATACCACTCGGGATAATCTGTGCCACCGCCAAAGAACGAGACCCGGTATGGAGTGCGAGTGATAACCATGGTGCCTATGGCTTATCGAATCGCGGCTTTGACCCCGTCCAGATAATCGCGGACGGCCTGCCGTGCAGGCGTCGCCACGGTTTCAGGCGCAGGCAGGCAATTCTCGGGAAAGAATTGCACGCGAATACTTTCGGGGCTGCGCGCAAGCTCGCCAGCCTCAATCCGGGCGCTGAACATGATGTCCGCCAATTGCCGCACATCGCCATTGTCGGCATAGCGCACGATCCGGTTCGCCGGCTCACTGTAAACCCCCTGCAAACCTGTGAGACGCACTTCGAGTCCAGTTTCTTCCCGCATCTCGCAAACGGCGGCCTCCACGGCAGATTCGCCGGTCTCCACCCGTCCGCCGGGCAACCCCCAAAGACCACAATCCCGTCTTAAATCCAGCAGAAGTACTCCTGTCGTATCTTCGACGAGCACTGCGACGCCAAGTTTGATGGCGGTTGCGTTGGCGCTCTTTGGCTCGAATATCATGCGAACTTTCGCGCAATTTAGCGACGGCCGGCTTTGGGCGTCAAGCGCAACCTCGCGTGCTGGCGTGCCACCAATCGGAGAGGGATTGACTGCGCCGGGCTCCTCCCCACATTATCACGCCGACAATTGATGACAATCGGGCGACGCTGAACCTAAGCATGAGAAACATTCTGAAGTATCTCTTTTACATGGTGTACTATCCGGCTTCTTTCGTATGGCGGAAGCTGGACGGCATAGGGTCTTGGAAGGAAACCAAGTGGTGGATCGATCATGTGCCCGATGCCATGTTCACCTCTGCTACCTATGCCAGTTATGCCGTCTGGATTCAACACCAAGGCATGTTTTCGGTCTTGATGAGCCTTTACCTGAAGAAGGACAAACCCAACATTCTGGATTTTGGATGCGGCATGGGAAATCTCGCCCCGGTGGCCTACCATTTCGTCCGGAACGGCGGGAAATTCCTCGGGATCGATACGGATGCAAAGTCGATAGCCGCCTGCCACAAGACCTACAAAGATCTGGAAAACTGCGAGTTTTATCGGACACGAGACCCCAATGCCTGGTATCCACAGGATGGCGTGCAGCCGACCAAACCCGGCGAAATCGACTGGCCGGTGAAAAGCAATTCGCAGGACCTGGTCGTCGCGATGTCTGTCTTCACCCATCTCCAGGAGAAAGCCGCCATCGATTACCTGAAGAAGATCCACGATGTGCTGGTTCAGGACGGCTTGGCCATCATCAGCTTCTTGATAGTCCGGGACTACGTGAACCCCAATAACGACATCTATAATTACAAACACCGGTTAACTCCGGGTTGGTTCACAGCCACTCCGGCCTGTCCTGAATGTTCCATCGGCATCGAGCACAATGCCTTGCTAAAGCTGCTGGGAGGCAAATTCAAGGTCCTGGGACACATCGAAGGGTGTCTTACCGGCGGCAAGCATCCGTCGTTACAGGACTTGTTTGTGCTTCAGAAGATCTAAAGCGGTTTTTGTTTTCTTTCACTCGGGAATGCAGGACACTGCAATGGTATGAATCAATCGAAAGGCGGGACGGGAGTTCAGCTATCGGCCATGCGCCAGTTTGGCTGGGTTGCCCTCTGCCTGGTGGGACTGCTGGGCTTCCTCTTCCGGGATGGCCTGCTGCCGGGCCGCACGGTCTTTTCGAATGATGGTCCACTAGGCGCCATCAGTTCGCAAGCCACGAGCTTGCCTTCGGGCTTCCTCGGTTACTGGGAGGACTTGAACTGGCTCGGCGGCGCTGGCCCGAGTGCCTCACCCACGGTTTCGAATACGCTCGCCTTGGTTTCCCGCCCGCTCATTTTCTCAAAGATCTTCGCACCCTTCGCTTTGTTGTTTCTGGGGCTTAGCGCCTGGTACTGCTTCCGGCAGTGGAAACTCTCGCCCACACCCTGCATTCTGGGTGCCATCGCGGCCGCTTTGAACTCGGGTTTCTTTTCGACCGCCTGCTGGGGTGTGGCCTCGCAGCCATTGAGCTTCGGCTGGGATTTCCTCGCGCTGGCGGCCCTGGCCGACCAAACCTCTCCCAGGCGCTGGGTCAGAGTCGCTCTGGCGGGCTTCGCGGTCGGCATGGGAGTAATGGAAGCCTTCGACATCGGGGCCATCTTCAGCCTGGCCGTGGCGGCGTTCGTTGTGTTTCAGGCATTGACGGGCGAAGGAACGATGTCGACAAGGCTGGCGGCGGGCGCGGGGCGCCTTGCGGTGGTAGCGGCGTTTGCGGCTTTCATAGCAACTTCGGCCGTCAGCACCCTTGTTGGCACCCAGATTAAAGGAGTCGCCGGCATGGGACAGGACGCGGCCAGCAAAGCCCAGCGTTGGGATGAGGCCACCCAGTGGAGCATGCCCAAGGGCGAGACGCTTAGCATTCTTATCCCCGGGATTTTTGGTTTTCGGATGGACACGCCGGAAGGCGGGAATTACTGGGGCCGCTGCGGACGCCACGGGGCATGGGACCGGTACTTCGCCTCCGGCAAGCAGGAACCACGGCCTGATTCGAGGCAGTTTTTCATCCGTTATGGCGGGGGTGGCCCCTACGCCGGCGTGCTGGTTGTGCTGATCGCCTTGTGGACGATGGCTCAAGCGTTTCGGAAGGGGGACTCGGTTTTCGGGGCGGCCCAACGAAAGTTGATCTGGTTTTGGAGCGGCATGGGCTTGATCTGCGTGCTGGTGGGTTTTGGCCGATTCGCGCCCTTCTACAAGTTTTTCTATGCGCTGCCCTTTGCCTCGACCATGCGCAACCCCGGCAAGTTCTTTCATGTCGTCGAATGGATACTGGTCATCCTGTTCGCCTACGGCGTGGATGGCTTGAGCCGGAGGTGCCTGGAGGCGCCGGCCACAGCTACGCGCGGCCTTACGGCGCAACTGCAATCCTGGTGGACGAAAGCCGCGGCCTTCGACAAAAACTGGGTGCGAGGCTCGGCGATTGCACTGGCCGCGAGCCTGGTGGGCTGGTTGATATACTCCGGCTCGCGCGGGCGCCTGGTGGCTTATCTGCAAGAGGTGGACTTTGATGAGGGTATGGCGGCGGCCATCGCCAGCTTTAGCATCCGGCAGGCGGGCTGGTTCATACTGCTCCTGGCGTTTGCCCTCGGCCTGCTTGCGCTGGTGCTGAGCGGCTTCTTCAGCGGGCGGCGGGCGCGGGCGGGAGCAATTCTTCTCGGGCTGCTCCTGATGGTGGATCTGGGGCGGGCGAACGTGCCGTGGGTGGCGACTTGGGACTGGCAGCGGAAATACGCGAGTAACGAGGTGATCGATTTCCTGCGGAAGCAGCCTTACGAACACCGTGTGGCCGTGCTGCCGTTCAGCGCCTCGCGGCAGCTTGCCCTCTTCAGCCAGCTTTACGACATTGAATGGAAGCAACAGCTCTTTCAGTACCACAACATCCAATCGCTCGACTACGTCATGAATCCGCGCCCGCGGCAGGACGAGATCGCCTTTGAAAGCGCGCTGTATTTCGAGCGGACCACGAACACCCTGCATCGGGTCACCCGCCGCTGGCAACTCACCAATACCCGGTATCTGCTCGGGGCAGCCGGGTTCCTGGATGTGCTGAATCAACAAATCGACCCCGTCCAGCATCGGTTCCGGTTTGCCGCGAGGTTCGACATCGCCCCGAAGCCTGGCATACCAAACCCCACCGGGTTGGATGAGCTGACTGCTGTCATCAAGCCGGATGGCCAGTATGCGGTGTTTGACTTCACTGGCGCTTTGCCGCGGGCCAAGCTCTATGCGAATTGGCAGGTCAGCACCAACGATCAGGTCACGCTGACCAATCTGGCGAGCGCGGAGTTTGACCCGGAGCAAAAGGTGCTGGTCGCTGATGCTTCGCTCCCCAGCCCGGCAGCAAGCTCGAACCTCAACGCGCAATCTTCAACCAACTCCGTCGAGTTCAGCAGCTACGCACCCAAACGGATCGTATTGCAGGCTATTGCTGGCAGCCCCTCCGTGCTGCTGCTGAACGACCGCTTTGACCCGAATTGGAAGGTGTCGGTGGACGGAAGACCCGAGAAGCTATTGCGCTGTAACTACCTGATGCGCGGCGTGCAAGTTCCGACCGGCGCGCACGTCATAGAGTTTCGATTCGCCCCGCCCATAAACACTCTTTACATTAGCCTGGCCGCAGTGGTGCTGGGCCTGGGGTTGTGTGGGTTCCTGCTCCTATATCCGCGCAAACAGCCGATTGACGACGTTCAGGGCTTACATTAATGCCATCGCCTCTGGAGCACGTGTGCGGATATTGCGAATGCTTATTCTGCTCTGATTGAGAGGCTGACGCCGTTACCTGGCGCTTGTGGGGCGCAGGGGTTTTGCTAGGCTCGGACGACATGCGAAATCATTTCCTGTGGGTGCTGGCGCTTTTGACCCTGCCTGTGACGGCGGCGGAGCGGAAGTTTGATTTCAGTGAAGTGCGCGAGAACCAGACCCCGCCCGGGTTTCGCAGCACGCTGACTGGCCAGGGCAAACCGGGCGATTGGCGGGTCATCATGGATGAAGTGCCTTCGCTACTGCAGCCTCTCACGCCCGGGGCGCAGGGTGTCGCCAAGAAGGCGGTGCTGGCGCAACTGGCCCAGGACGCCACCGAGGAGCACTTCCCGCTGCTGATTTACGAGGGCGAAACCGTTGACGACTTCACGCTGACCACGCGGTTCAAGACAGTCAAGGGTGTCATGGAACAAATGGCGGGCATCGCCTTCCGGATTCGGAATGAGAGCAACTATTACGTTGTCCGCGCCAGCTCCCTGGGCAACACCTTCCGTTTCTATAAAGTGCTCAACGGGGAGCGCGGCCCGGTGATCGGCCCGGAGCTGCCCATTCCCAGCGGCGTATGGCACGAGCTGACCGTGGAGTGCAAAGGCAACCAGATCCGCTGCCTGCTCGATGGCAAAGAGTTGATTACCGCGACCGACAAGGTCAATCCGTTCACGAGCGGGAAGATTGGATTTTGGACAAAGTCCGACTCGGTCAGCTACTTTGCTGATACCCGAATCGTTTACACGCCGCACGAGGCGCCGGCCCAGGCGCTGGTGCGCCAGACGTTGAAGAAGTATCCGCGGCTGCTCGGGCTGCAGGTCTTTGTGCCGGGCCCCGACCCGAAGACATCGCGTCTGGTAGCCAGCAAGAGCACGAATGAGGTGGGCCGAGCCGGCGGAAAAGTCGAGCCGGACGTCATCGCCCAGGGCACGATCTATTACGGGAAGGAGAAGGACTCGGTGACCGTCGTCATGCCGTTGCGGGACCGGAATGGAGATCCTGTGGCCGCCGTGCGGGTGATTATGAAGTCCTTTGCCGGCCAAACGGAGCAGAATGCCACCGTCCGGGCGCTGCCCATCATCCGGGAGATGCAGGGGCGGGTGGCTTCGCTCCAGGACCTGATCCAGTGAAGGGCCACGCTGCCCCCCGCCCAATCAACGCGTGAGTGGCATCATCTCACCGGGTGACCGCAGTGGCTTTGGCGGTTCTTCTCCCGGAGTATCCGGTTTGGACGGGGGCACATCGGTCGGGCTGACGCGGCGGACCCCGCCGGTCACAAGAATCTTTCCGCCTTCGTCGGGCTGGAGGCGGGGGCGACTGTTCACATAGTCGTAAGTTCTGCGGGCGATAACCTCCCCATCCGGGTTGACCACTGTGTAGTTGAACGAGTGAGCCCCATCCTGATAGAGAAGGTGCAGGTTGCTGAATTTATCCACCTGCGGTTCCGGGCGGCTGAAGGAAACCATCGGGCCGACCGGGAATACGCTAAAGGTCTTCGTCCCGGAGGCATCCGTCAGGCGGACGTAAAGTCGAAGCTGTGATTTGAGGTAATTCGCCTGTTGGAGAACGTACTTGCGAACCTCCGGAATGGAATTGGTGGCGCTGTCAGCAGTCGGGACGCCGATTTCCTGCTCCCACAATCTGGCGCCATCGATGATGTCGAAGTTCCTGGGCTGGCTGGTAACCTCCTGGTTCCAGTCTTTGATCCGGACGGTCGCGGTGACGGAATAGCGTCCCGGACGGTTGATAGCAAAGTACGGTGCGAGGTCCACGCGCTTGGTAGCCACCTTGGAAGACTCCAGGATGAACTCGCCCCCTACGGGAACTTCGCCATTCCTGGGCACGACTGAATCACTGCGCGATTGCACCGAAAAGCTCAACCAATCCTCGCCCTGGCCCAGCCGTAAGTCACGTCCGGATCGGTTGGTGATGCGCACTGCTGTGGCCAGCGTCTCGCTGGGCAGGAACTGGTCCTGGTCTTGTGTGATCTCGACAGTGACTTGAGCCGCGACCGGCAACAAGGTGGCGGCCAGGAAACCCAGCCATGAGCCCAATGCTTTCATTCCCCCACTCTAAGGGCACTCGGCGGAGTGGCAAGCCGGAAAGCCGTCAAAGTGGTAAGCGGGTGTACCCTCGTGTGCCGCGATGGACGACCCAAACTCTTCCGCCCACAGCGGCACTTTAGCTCAATCCCGCGGAAGTCGTTTCCGCGAGCCGCCTTTGGACTGCTGCGAAGACCGCGGCGGGCGGGATGGCACGAAGGCACTCGAAGGGTTTAAAATAAGTGCACCGGGCCTTCATGCAGGGAACGCAGGGGAGATTCAATTGCAGGACGCGGTCGAGTTGACGGTACGGCCCGGTGCGGCGGGGTTCGGTGGGGCCGAACAGTGCGACCACGGGTATGCCCAGCGCGGCGGCGACGTGCATCGGCCCGGTGTCGTTGCTTACCATCAGTTCGCTAAGCCGTATCCACTCCACCATTTCCGGCAGCGACAGGCGGCCCGTCAAATCAAGGCACCGCGCCGGGTCACCCCGGGCGATTACCTCGCCCAGCAGGCGGTCCTCGTTGCCACCGAGGATGGCGAAGCGGAATCCCGGGGTCACCGGCGCCAGCAGCCGCACCAGCTCGGCATAGGATTCAACCGGCCAGAGTTTGTTGCTCCAGCGCGCGCCGGGCTGGAAGACAATCCATCGTGCCCCATCCACAGGCCATTTCCGCCGCAGCGAAGTCGCCAGGGCGGGGCGGGGGGGCAGCCATTCAAACTGCCAGTCCACCGGCACGCCCAGGACCGGCAGCACGCGCAGATACCAATCGACAGCGTGCGTGAGCGCTGAGGGTCGCGGCACGATATGGTCGTAAAATCCACGCGCACCTTCGCGGGCTTCATCGAGGCCGATCGAGAGCTTGCCGTTGGCCAGCCAGGCAAAAATGCCGGTGCGCAGGAGGCATTGCAGATCGATCACCCAGTCAAAGGCCTGCTGTCGCAGCCCGCGCACGCTGTGCCAGACTTCACCCCAGTGGAGTGGCGAGGCCCAGCGCCGTCGCTCAAACAAGATCATCCCCGCCAAGTCCGGGTCGCCCTCCAGCAACGGAGCCAGGCTGGAGTCAATCCACCAGTAGATTTCGCTGGCGGGCAGGTGGCGCTTGATCAGGCGCAGGACGGGTAGAGCCTGCACTACGTCGCCGAGAGAGCTGGGCTTAAGGATTAGGATCTTCACAAGGCGGTAGGCCAGTGCGCAAGGCCATGCCGCCGCCCTTGAGGGGCGGCATTCACGCCTCTACCACTGCCGATTGGCCGGGCGGGAGATTACCTGCCGAACGCGAGGCGCTCAGCCAGGCGCGGCGGCAGGCCCGCCGCCAAAATCTTCTTCTGAGTACTCGCAATGTCATATTCCAGGCGCCGCAGCTCGATGGTTCCTTCATCCGCATCATAGACGACGTAGGCGGCTTTGGGATTGTTATCGCGCGGCTGGCCGATGGCGCCGACGTTCACAAAATACTTCTTGCCGGGCTCGACCTTGAACTTGGAGTACGTTCCTCCCCGCACCAGGTTGTCGCGAATGAACGCCACCGGGACGTGGGTATGCCCGAAGAAACAAATGGAGGTGTTCTGGTAAGTGAAGCTGGCGGCGGCGGCGAGTTTGTCAAAGACATACCCCCAGCGCTGCGGGCCGTCGAGCGTGGCATGGACAATGGTGAAGTTGGTGATCATGCGGACGTATTTCAAGTCGCGCAGCCATTGGCGGTCGTCCGTGCTCAATTGTTTACGGGTCCAGTTCACCGCCTCGGCGGCAGCGGGGTTAAACCCATCCAACGGCCCGTCGGTGGAACAATACTCGTCGTGGTTTCCTTTGACGACGGGGATATTCATTTTGCGGACGATCTCGAGACACTCCCTGGGATTGGCGTTGTAGCCAACGACATCGCCGAGACAGGCGTAATGCGTGCATTTCTGCTGCTTGATATCCTCCAAAACGACCTGAAACGCCTCAAGATTGGCGTGAATGTCGGCTATAATTGCAAACTTCATGCTGCTTTATCTTACAATTTCAAATCCGCAAAACCCAGTTCCGGCTTCGTGCCAGGAGACCTCTTCATTCCGAATAAAATGGTCCAGGCCCGACTCGCGAATCGCCTGCCGAAACGCTTCCAGTTCTTCCCTGCACCCTTCCACAATCATTTCGACCCCGCCACCGGGCAGATTGCGGACCGTGCCAGTAACGTCGAAGCCGTTGGCGACCGATTTCGCGGTGTAACGGAACCCGACGCCCTGCACTTGACCCGAGTAAAGAACCTGCATTCGCCTGCGATTCAAAGCTTTCAACCGTGTCAGTGTGCCACAGACGCTCGGTTTCCGGGAGGACAATCACCTCACCGCCGGTTCTGACAACAGGGATAAAGCCATAAAGTTGGCTCTGGGTGCAATCCTTTTTCGCAGGTCCTTTCCTTTCATTGCGCCGCGGTCGGAGGGGCGGAAGGCCGGGCCAGCGCGCCGAGCGCCATTGCCGACCTGTGGAGTCGCATGAGGCGGCGGCCATGCACAGCCAATAAAGCTGCCTGCCAGGCCCCTTTTGTCGCTGGCGATCTTTGCAGCACCTCGCGGTCGTATCCTACTGTCGCGGACGGACTTCGAGAAAACCGTGTAGTTGCCGGATGCGGGTGGGATGGCGCATTTTGCGCAGCGCCTTCGCTTCGATCTGGCGGATGCGCTCCCGGGTGACCCGGAACTGTCGGCCCACTTCCTCCAGCGTGCGCGCATAGCCGTCGCCGAGACCGAAGCGCAATTCCAGGACTTTCTGCTCCCGGTCGTTCAAGCTCGCTAGCACGGCACTCAACTTGTCTTTCAATAGGCTGAAGCTGGTCTTCTCAGCCGGGCTGTCTGAAGCTTTGTCTTCGATGAAATCACCAAAGCTGGTCTCGTCGCTGTCGCCGACGGGGGCTTGGAGCGAGATCGGTTGCTGCGCCATCTTCAACAAGGCGCGAACCCTTTCGACCGGCATTTCCAGTTCGTCGCCGATCTCTTCTGCCGTCGGTTCGCGGCCGAAGTCCTGGAGCAGCCGTTTCTGAATGCGCATCAGCTTGTTGAGCGCGTCGATCATATGCACGGGAATGCGGATGGTGCGAGCTTG
>PLZQ01000471.1 GCA_003152225.1 Limisphaerales bacterium
CAGGATGATGATGCGGCTCTTGCTGTCCTTGAGGCTCTTGAGCCGCTTGGCCCCGGCGGCGGTGGCATCGCCGATGGCTGTGCCGAGGTCGCGGATGAGGCCCACGTGGAGGCGGTGGAGGTTCTCGATGAGCCAGTTATGATTGAGCGTGAGCGGGCTGGCCAGGTAAGGCACGGCGGAAAAGACGATCAGGCCGAGCCGGTCGTTGGAGCGTTTGTGGATGAAATCTTCGAGCACCTGGGAGGCGATGTCGAAGCGCGAGACCCGCTCCTGCGGCGGACCCATGTCCAACGCCATCATCGACCACGACAGATCGAGCACGAGCATGATATCGACGCCGCTGGCCTGCGTCTCGGTGTGGTCATTGGCGAAGCGTGGTCCGGCCAGCGCAACGATGCACATGGCGATGCTGAGAATCCGCAGAAAGAGCAGGAAGCGGCCCGAGGCGGCCCGCGCGGCGGCCCCGGCGGCGCGGGCGATGTCGGCGCTGGGAAAGCGCAGCGCGGCGAGCTTGCCAATGCGCCCGCGCAGGAAGGCGTAGATCGGCAGCAACGCCAGCAACGCCAGCAGCCAGGGGTATTGGAACTGGAGGTTGCCGGTCATGCGGACAAGTCTGAAGTCCAAAGTCTAAAGTCTAAAGTCGGGGAACCGAGGGCTGCGAGTGGTGTAGGGGAGAGAATACCCCGAATGCCGTTGTTCGCGCCTTGAAACTCTGAACCAGAGGAGGGGAACATCCAACAACCAACATCCAACATCGAACACCCAACAACTGCCACTCGCGCAAGCATTGGATGTTGGGTGTTGGATGTTGGTTGTTGGATGTTCCCCAGGTTCAGGGTGAGGGTAGTCATTTCTGGGTTCCGATTATGGGCGGCGTGGCAACAGCACTTTGGGCGGGTTGGGCCGCGGACTGGGCCAAGGTAAAGTGGCGGGCTTGGGCCTGGTCAATCAGTCTGAGTGCCTGGGCGACGGCGTTCAAGGGGGGGACGGGAGCGGGCAGGGAGAACTTGTCCTGGTCGCAGAGGCGGAGGAAGTCGCTCAGCGCGGCGGTGAGGTCGGGGCCGATTTGGGCGTGGCCGGCTATGGCGCGGCAAAACTCCGCCGTCGTGAGTTCGCCGGGCGGCAAGCTGAAGGCAGCGGCCACATAATGGCGCAGGATTTGAGAGACGCGGCTCAGCAGCGCGCCGTCTTCCGGTTGCCGGCGTAACGGCTCCAGCGCCTGGCGAGCCTGGACCTCCGGCGGCACGATCACCGGCGCCTTGGGCCGGGTCAGGAACCAAACCGCGGCGCCAACCAGCGCCAGCAGCAGGACGCCGGGAATCACCAGCCACACACCGTGTTGCTCCCAGAAGGTGGGCGGTATCTCCCCATGCGGTGGACGCAAAGGGGGGATGTCGTCGGGGGCAAGCGAGTTGGTGGTGGCGGCCAATAACGGTTGGGCGGCAAGCAGGCAGAAGCCGATGGGTAAAACCCGAAGGCCGAGGGCCGAAGGCCGAAAGAAGGCCGAAGCCCAAAACCCGAATAAGGATGCCGCGCGGCCCGTGCACCCCGCAGCACGTGCGGCTCCGGCCAGTCGCGCCCGACACGCGCCTTGGCCTCCTGCCTTCTGCCTTCTTCCTTCTGCCTTCTGCCTTCCCCCTTTCATCCTCTCCTCCTCCCGCGGCGGGTCTCGAAGAAGGCCTGCAGCGCCTGGGCAAAGGGTTCGGCGGTGCTGAAGCGCAAGGTATCGATCCCGGCGCGGCGAAACGCGCGGTCAAGCTCGGCAAGCCGCTCGGCGTTGGTGTTCGCAAACCGCTCGCGCACGGCGGCGCGGCTAGAATCGATCTCCAGCAACTCGCCCGTCTCGGCGTCTTCAATCGTGAGCAACCCGGCGGTGGGCAGAGTGCTCTCGCGCGGGTCGTGCAGGTGTATGCATACCACGTCGTGGCGGGCATTGGTGAGGCCGATTTCTTCGACGGTGCCGCGCCCGGCGCCGGGCTGAGCAAAGGCAGGACCGAAGCTGTGCAGAAAGTCGGTGAGCAGGAACACGATCGAGCGCCGGTGCAACACGCGATTCAGGAAGGCCAGGGCCGCGGGGATATTGGTCCCGCGGCGCTTCGGCTCGAACGAGAGCATCTCGCGGATGAGCCGCAGAATATGCCGGCGTCCTTTGCGCGGCGGGAGGTACAGCTCCACCTGGTCGGTGAACAACAGCAGGGCCACCTTGTCGCTGCTCCGCGCGGCGGAAATGGCCAGCGTGCCCGCAATCTCCGCCGCGAACTGGCGTTTGGTGCGCAGCAGAGAGCCGAACGCCGAAGAGGCCGATACGTCCACGGCCAGCACCATGGCCAATTCGCGCTCCTCGCGGAAGCGCTTCACGAACGGTCGCCCCATGCGAAAGGTGACGTTCCAATCAATGTCGCGGACCTCATCGCCGGGGATATACTCGCGCAGCTCCTCGAAATCCATACCGCGGCCCTTAAAGTGGCTGAGGTAGGCGCCCACCATGGTGTCGTTCACCAGGCGGTTGGTGCGCACCTCGACGCGCCGGACGCTTTCGAGCAGTTCTGAGATGGTCATGTGAATCGCGATTTACGATTTACGATATACGATTTACGCGCTGGCTGCTGAATGGGGCGAGACTCGTAAATCGCAAATCGTATATCGTAAATATGTCAGGGCACAGGCACGGCGTTGAATATCTTCTTAATGATGGCATCCGTCGTTACGGCTTGCGCCTCAGCTTCATACGTCAGGATGAGCCGGTGACGCAACACGTCGGGGCCGATGCTCTTGATGTCTTCCGGGGTGACGTAGGTCCGGCCTTGCAGCAGCGCCCAGGCCTTGGCTGCCAGCGTCAGGTAGATGGTCGCCCGCGGCGAGGCGCCGAACTGGATGAAGTGCTTCAGGTCGAGCTTGTATTTCTCCGGCTGGCGCGTGGCGAAGACGATGTGCACCACGTAGTCGCGTACCTTTTCATCCACGTGAATCTGGTCCACGAGCTTGCGCGTCTGCAGGATCTCCTCCAGCGGGATGACGGGTTGGACCTGCGTCTCGGGCGCCGTGAACGCCATGCGGTCGAGTATCTTGCGCTCCTCCTCGAAGGACGGATAGTCGAGCAGCACCTTGAACATGAACCGGTCCACCTGCGCCTCGGGCAAGGGATACGTGCCCTCCTGGTCAATCGGGTTCTCCGTAGCCAGCACCAGGAACGGCGACGGCAGCGGCATCGTCTCGCCGCCAAGCGTTACCTGCCGCTCCTGCATGGTTTCGAGCAGGGCCGACTGCACCTTGGCGGGCGCCCGGTTGATTTCATCGGCCAGCACGAAGTTGGCGAACACCGGGCCCTTGGTGGCGTGATACTTGCCGTCCTGGGGACTGTAAATCAGCGTGCCCGTGATGTCAGCGGGCAGCAGGTCGGGCGTGAATTGGACGCGATGGAAGGTGGCATGGATGGCGGAGGCCATGGTGCGCACGCACATGGTCTTGGCCAGCCCGGGCACGCCTTCGAGCAGGACATGGCCGTTGGCCAGCAACCCAACCAGCAACCGGTCCACCAGTTGCTCCTGGCCGACGATAACCCGGCCGACCTCCGTGCGCAGCCGGCCAATCCAACCGGCGGCCGCCTGCACTTGCTCGTTCAACGCTATGCTCATGATTTGATGAATCTAAGTAGGGAGGCCCGGGGACTCAAGTTATCTGCGAAGAAAACGGCTTCGCCGACCCGGAGGAGTGGAGGGATGGAATGCTGGAGTATTGGGGCGCCTGGCTGGAAAACCCAATACTCCCGCACTCCATTACTCCACCACTCCGCTACAAGGCCAGCGGGTCGAGCGCCTTGCGCTCCTGGTGCTGCTGGAGCAGGAACTCGCGCCACGCGTCCAGGCCCTGGCCGGTCTTGGCAGACACCTCAAACACCCTTGCCTTGGGCGCCGCACGCCGGATGTTGGCCAGCGCGGTGTCGCGGTCGTAGCCGCACGCCTCGGCCAGATCGAGTTTGCTGATAACCACCACGTCCGCGGATTGGAACATAGGCGGATATTTCAACGGCTTGTCCTCGCCCTCGGTCACGGACAGGAGCACAACTCGCAGGTCCTCACCCAAATCGTAGGAAGCCGGACAGACCAGGTTGCCGACGTTCTCGATGATCAGCAGGTTGAGGCCGGTCAGGTCCAGTTGTTTGAGCGCGCGCCCCACCATTTCCGCTTCGAGATGGCAAACGGTGCCGGTGGTGATCTGCACGACCGGCGCGCCGGACTCGCGCAACCTCTGCGCGTCGTTGTCCGTCGCGAGGTCACCAACGATCACGCCTGCCTTCAAGTCCGGTCCCAGCTTTCGCACGCTCTCGCGAATAAAGGTGGTCTTGCCCGAGCCGGGGGAGGAAAGGAAGTTCAGCACTAGGAGGCCGCGCGCGCGGAAGAAGCCGCGGTTGCGCTCAGCGAGGCGGTCGTTCTTGTCGAGAATAGCGCGGCGCACTTCGACGGTTCGGCGCGCTTCGCCGCCGGCGTCGTGGGTGTGTTCATGGTCCGCTTCATCGTGCGAATGAGTGTGGGAGTGAGCATGCGGGTGGGGATGGTCGTGGTCATGGTGCTCCCCGGGACCGTGTTCATGCTCATGGTCATGGACATGGTCGTGGCCGTGCTCATGATCATGCTCGTGGTGATGAGCGCTTACGCCTACCGGATTCTCTCCGGGCAATCCGCATCCGCAATCTTTACACATCAGTCAATATCCAAAGAGGCCAGTTCCATTTCCCGACCCGCGCGGAGTTCTCCGCTCAGACAGTGGCAGTCGGGGCATTCGGCAAACAAATCATTAGACTGGAATTCCCGCGTGCACTTGGCACACCAGAAGCGCGCGGGCACAGGCTCGATGGCCAGTTTGGCGCCTTCCGCCAGCGTGCCCGGGGTCAGGGCTTCGAACGCGAACTCGAGGGCATCCGGCACCACGCCGCTAAGCGCCCCAATGCGCAGCCGAATCACATGCACACGAACGGCCCCGGCTTGCCGGGCCTGGTCGAGCGCGAGGCTTAGCGCACTTTGCATAATCGACAACTCGTGCATGGGCTCGACTAATCAAGGTAGGTCTCCCCCCGGCCCCTGACAAACGAATTATTCGGCGCGGGTTACACGAGTCGCCTGCCCTGCTTTCAGCCTGGCATGGCAGGCAGGATGCCCGCCACTACGGCGCAGGGCAGTGGTAGTGCCGAGACCCGCCCGCCGCATCACAATTTATTCATTTTGTCTTGAACTCATTATCGGCTTTGGTATAAATGCGCCCGGTGCTACTGACGAAACGCCCGAAGAGTCCGGTCGCGAACGATCACGCCACTCCCTCCGCCAACGGAGCCGTCACGGAGATGGAGGCGGAGGTCATCAGTCTGTTTGTTCAACTCTCACGCGTGCTCGGCCAACCCCGGTCATTCGCGGAGATCTACGGCTTGCTGTTCATTTCCGGCCGTCCGCTGGCCATGGACGACCTCATCGAGCGCTTGCATCTCAGCAAAGGCTCCGCCAGCCAGGGCTTGAAGTTCCTCCGCAACGCGGGGGCCATCCGGATGGTCTATGCCCCCGGCGACCGCCGGGTGCACTACGAAGCCGTCGCCGAACTGCGCAACCTGGTCGCCCGGTTTCTCCGTGATTACGTCGTTCCCGAACTGGACGCGAGCGAGGCGCGGCTCCAGCACATTGCCGGGATGGTGAAGCAGATGCCGGCGGGCGAGCGGGAACGCATTGCCCCGCGCGTCACCATGCTGCAAAGCTGGGAGAAACGGACGCGAAGATTTCTGCCAGTGGTATTGAAGCTGCTCGGGGGATAAAGCACCCCCAGCGGCGGGTAGTTTCCCGCACGAAAAAGCATACTGAATTCAACGCGTTGTCCGGCCCGGAGAAAACGGTGCTGCGAACTGACGGGGCGGAGCTTTCTGAAAGCAGAAAGCAGAAATTGGGAAAGCAGAAATGAGCAACCAAGGAAGATTGCCAGTAGAATTTAGGGATCGGACGAAGAAGTTTGCCGCCGCCACGATTCGTCTGTTTGTCAACCCCCCCAAAGGGCGTGAAGAGGTGCGTGTGCTTGGAAGGCAGTTGCTGCGCTCGGGCACATCCGTCGCCGCCCATGTCCGAGAAGCCTCCCGCGCGCGATCCGATGAAGAGTTTGTCTCCAAGCTGGGCGGAGCGCTTCAGGAAGCCGACGAATCCGCGCTCTGGCTGGAGCTACTCCGTGAGGACTGTGGTGTTGATCCGAGCCTCACAAAGCCATTGGAAGCAGAATCCTCCGAACTAATGGCGATCTTCACGACCATGATCAATCGCACCAAAGGCAAGAGCTAGATTGGATTTCTGCTTTCTACTTTCTGCTTTCTGTTTTGTCTTGGATAGCTTTCAGTATGTCAGCATGTCAGCTTTTCAGTGTTTCAGCATATCAGCTTTTGCCCTTTCGAGTTTCAGCATTTCAGCTTTTCAGCTTTTGATTGAGTGATTTCTGCTTTGAAGAGTGCTGGTCGCTGGGTTCTCCGCTCTTTTCCATGGAATGCCAAGGCTCCAAGCGCGCCTGCGCCGCTACTCTCAGCCTTTGGAGATGCCTTTGGGGAGGCTCTGGGGTAGCCTAGGGGTAGCCTCAGGGTAGCCTAGGGGTAGCCTCAGGGTAGCCTGAGGGTGGCTTCCGGGTGCCTACCGGTTGGCCACCAGATGGCCTCGGGGTGGCCTCAGGGTCGCTTCGGGGTGGCCGTAACCCGGTTTCGTCGTTCACTGAGGGGCTAAGTCGCTGCGGTACGGAGATATTCCCGGTAACCCTTCCATCGGAAAGAGTGAAGAATTGGGTTTTGCTCTCTAAGTGCTTGGAAATCACCCGACTGTAGGGTTCAGCGTTTAGTTTTCAGTTCTCAGCGTTTGAAATGGCTGCTTTCTGCTTTCCCAATTTCTGCTTTTAAGAATGGTCTTGTTGTCCCGTGGTCTGGTAGTCCCATTTCCCGCTTTCAGCCTTTCAGCCTTTCAGCATTTGCCCTGGTGATTTCTGCTTTTCAGAACGCTGTCCATGCACTCGCTTTTCTATCAGACCCGGGCCAGGTTCCTCCAAGCCTCCAGAAAGCGGTTTGCCGGCTGGGGCGAAGCCAACAACCACCGTCAGGTCGGGGCCGCCCTGTCGGAGTTCCACGCGCTCTTCGTCGTGGGTTCTTCCTACTATGAACGGCGGCGATGGATTGGAAGGAAAAAGCCGATCTACTACCGCCAAGCGCAGCTTGGCGAAGGCATCTGCGACCGGATGCTGGGCCGCACTCCCTACGGCAAGATGTTCAGCAAACTCAGCCAGTGCCGGCGGGTCATTTTAACGGATGTCCCGGATTCGGGCGAAGGGGATATGGCCCGTGTGATCGCGGACACTTGGGACAAACTCGGCCCGGCTCCTGAGAGAGTTTAAACACTCTGCCGTGTCGTCGGGATAGAGTCAAAGCATCTTGCTCCCTCGCCGTAAGGTTCTGATCTCAGCGTTTCAGTTTGTCAGCTTTTCAGTTTTTGCTCTGTTGATTTCCGCTTTCTGCTTTCCCAATTTCAGCTTTTGATTGGCCGCTTTCAGCATGTCAGCGTTTCAGCTTTTAGAATGGTCCTGTAATCCGTCGCCCCGACTTTAGACTTTAGACTTTAGACCTTAGACTTTAGACTTTCCGCGTGCCCCCTCAACCATCAACCATCAACTCTCAACCACCCCCGACCAGTGGTCTCGTAGTCCGTAGTCCCGTTGTCCGCCGCCGCTTGGTGATTTCTGCTTTCTGCTTTCCCAATTTCTGCTTTTTGAACAGATGGTCCCCGAATTAATCATCGAACCCGGCCGTGCGGAGAAGAACTACTGGCGCGACCTGTGGCGCTACCGCGAGCTGTTTTATTTCCTGGCGTGGCGCGACATACTGGTCAGGTACAAACAAACTGTCATCGGTATTGCCTGGGCCGTCATCCGCCCATTCCTAACCGTGGTCGTGTTCACCGTCGTCTTCAGCCGCATTGCGAAGCTGCCGGCGCCGGGTGCGGTGCCCTACGCCCTGCTCGTCATGGCCGCCATGCTCCCCTGGCAATTCTTCGCTACCAGCCTGAGCGAATCCAGCAACAGCCTCATCGGCAACGCCAACCTCATCTCGAAGATCTATTTTCCGCGCCTCATCGTCCCAGCCGGCTCCGTCATTACCAGCTTTGTGGACTTCCTCATCACCCTCGGCCTCATGGCCGTCCTGATGCTCTGGTACCGCTTCCTCCCCGACTGGCACATATTTCTGCTTCCGGCTTTCCTTATCTTAGCTTTTGGCGCCAGCTTTGGCGCCGGCCTCTGGCTCTGTGCCCTCAATGTCGAATACCGCGACTTCCGCTACATCGTTCCTTTCATCGTCCAGTTTGGTCTCTACATTTCGCCGGTTGGCTTCAGCAGCGCCATAGTGCCCGAAAAATGGCGCCTGCTCTACTCCCTGAACCCCATGGTCGGTGTCATCGACGGCTTCCGCTGGTCCCTCCTTCGTGGCCAAACCCCATTGGATTGGTCTGCGGTCCTGTTGTCCTGTGGTCTCGTGGTCGCCCTTGTGGGTTCAGGCATCTGGTATTTCCGGAAAATGGAGAAGACTTTTGCAGATGTTATCTAATTTCCGATTTCAGCTTTCTGCTTTCAGAGTTTCAGCTTTTCCAGCGTGGTCCTGTTGTCCTGTGGTCTCGTGGTCGCTCTTGTTGCCTCCGGCGTCTGGTACTTTCGGAAGGTGGAGCGCACCTTTGCGGATGTCATTTAGCAAAGCCGGGGAGCGAAAAATCCCTATTGCGACCGACCTATTTCACGCGCCGCGGGTGCGATGGTTATTCCGGAGGACAGAATACCACCTTAAGTACTGACGTCCGCGATGGAAGTCACCTGTGTCAAACCCGAGGCGCTCTCTGCGAACCTGATTGCGACCTGGCGAGAGCTGCAGCAGTCAAACCCGCATCTGAGCAGTCCTTTCTTTTGTCCCGAATTCACCAGAATCGTCGGGGCCTATCGTCCGGATACTGAGGTCGGTGTGGTGGAAGATGGAGGGCAGGTGGTCGCGTTTTTCCCTTATCAGCGTGGACGCTACTCGACTGGCAAACCGGTGGGCGGCATAATCTCTGATTACCAGGGCTTGATTTGCCGGCCTGACTGGGCTTGTGACCCGCTTGAGCTGCTGCGGGGCTGCCGCCTTGCCGCATGGGAGTTCGACCACCTGGTGGCCGCCCAGCCCTGTTTCCGCAAGTTCTGGCAGCACGAAACTCGGTCGCCGAGGATCGATCTTTCGGCGGGATATGAGGCTTATGTCAAAGCGCGGTGCGATGCGGGCAGCGAGCAGATAAAGAAATGTGGCAACCTCACGCGAAGACTGGAGCGCGAGGGTGGCAGACTTCGGTTCGAAGCTGATGTGACAGGGGTGGAGGCCCTGAACCAATTATTTGCCTGGAAATCCGAACAATACCTGCGGAGCAGCTTGAACGACACGCTTGGGATTGGCTGGGTACGCGCAATACTCCGCGAGATTCATGCGACCAGATCCACCGGCTTCGCGGGTGCACTGTCGGTGCTCTACGCGGGGGACCGCATGGTTGCCGCTCATTTCGGAATGCGTTCCGACACGGTTTGGCATTATTGGTTTCCTGCTTACGATCCAGCTTACTCAAAATACTCACCTGGACTGATTCTGCTGCTCAAGCTGGCCGAGAGTGCAGCGAGCGGCGGCTTGAAGACCCTCGATCTCGGCAAGGGGGAGAGTCCATACAAACTGAGGCTGATGAACGGTGAGGTTCCGCTGGCTGAGGGCAGTGTGGACCGTCCTTGTCTCGTGACCTTTGTGCGCCGGGCCAAACGACGTGCTCAGGCTCTGATGCGAGTGGCTGAGCGCGCCGAGCCAGACCAGGATCGAGGGGAGGCCGGAGGTAGCCCGCCGCCGGCGGTTGCTCAGGAGCCCCGGGCCGCCGTCATGGGGCGCGGGGACGAGAACGGTGATGTATGAGTGATGTGGTCATACAGGTCGAGAACCTCGGCAAGAAGTACCGCATTCAGCACCAGCAACAGGGCGGCATGCGCTACAAAGCCCTCCGCGACGTCCTGACCGACAGAGCGCGGTCCGTGGTCCGTGGTCCGTGGTCCCGCATCCGCCGCCTCTGGTCCGCCATTCGCTCCCCCTCTGCCCTCTCCTCTCTCCCCTCTTCTCGCTCCGCGAGCGAAGACTTTTGGGCGCTGAAGGATGTGAGCTTCGAGGTGCGCCAAGGCGAGACCCTCGGCATCATCGGGCGCAATGGAGCAGGAAAGAGCACACTGCTGAAAATCTTAAGCCGCATCACCGAACCGACGGAAGGGCGGGTGAGAATCAAAGGCCGGGTGGCGAGCTTGCTGGAGGTGGGCACAGGCTTTCATCCGGAGCTGACCGGCCGGGAGAACGTTTTCCTCAATGGCGCTATCCTCGGGATGGCAAGAACTGAAATCAAACGGAAGTTCGACGAAATCGTGGCCTTTGCAGAGGTCGAGAAGTTCCTGGATACTCCGGTGAAGCGCTATTCTTCAGGGATGTACGTTCGCCTGGCGTTTGCCGTGGCAGCCCACCTCGATCCTGAGATCTTGATCGTAGATGAGGTATTGGCAGTAGGAGACGCAGCCTTCCAAAAGAAATGTCTGGGGAAGATGCAACAGGTGTCTTCCCAGGACGGCAGGACAGTGCTGTTTGTGAGCCATAACATGGCCGCAGTCGAGAACTTGTGTTCCCGGGCCTTGCTCTTATGCGACGGCGCGCTCGCGCTTTCTGCCGATGCCAACGAAGTGCTCCGGGCCTACGCTGCTCTTGCTGATAGCAGCATGGAGAAAAAGGCGGCAGACCGTGCAGACCGCTCTGGGGATGGCCGGTTGCGCGTGAGCGAGTTCTCGATCCGATGCCGGGGGAAGAGATGCAGCATAGTGCCGAGCGGGGAGACCCTTGAATTGGCGATAGAATATCACGCAAGTGCGCCGCTCCAGAACGTGGACGTGCAAATCGGATTCTTTAGCTCTCTCGGACAGCGTATCGCCTGGCTTAGCAACGAGCTGGCAGGTACCCACCTTGAGCAGCTTCCCTCGAAAGGGACGTTTCTCTGCACGATTGACAGGCTGCCACTTGTCCCTGACCGGTACTCGATCAACGTTTTCATCAACGTCAACGGGTCCCTCGCCGACTGGATCAAAGATGTAGCCTCAGTGCAGATAGCCGATGGCGACTTCTATGGGTCGGGACGGCTGCCGCCCAAGGGACTGAGTATGATCCTGCTTACCCAGTCTTGGAGGTTCGAGCCCTCAAGTGGTGCGGAGGGACAGGCCACCACGTTTCATGCGACCCCCCTCCGTTAGGCGAAACGTAATCCAGCAATGCACGCATGAGAACCGCCCAACACTTGTGCCGCTTTATTCGAGGACTGGTCAAATTGTCGGTACTGCCGTTCAGTCTTGACGACTGGCATATTACCCGCTTTGAGATGTATAGCCGCCTGAAGGATGCGGCTGCTGAAAAGGCTCAAAAAGGCCAGCGGGTTCTCTCCATTAGCCACTCTCTTCCACTCTGCAATATTGTTGGGCTTACGGGGCTGGAAACAGTGGAAACCAAGTATCCGGAGGTAAACGTGCTGCACCTGCCATACCGGGATGACACATTTGACTTCGTCGTTAGCGACCAAGTGCTGGAGCACGTCGAGGGGGACCCGCAACAAGCGGTTAACGAATCCTTACGAGTCCTAAAACCCGGCGGATGGGTGGTCCTCGCGACGTGCTTCCTAATCCCCATTCACGGAGCCCCATCTGACTACTGGCGCTTTACTCCTGAATCCCTCGTGCATCTGTTCCGCAACAGCGCGCGGGTCGTGCAGTCCGGCTCGTGGGGGAATCCGCTGGTTCCAGTGATGATCGCGGTCGGGATGCAGTTTCAACGTGTGCCGAGGAAAGCGTGGCACCCTATCCATAGGCTTGCGAGGTTTAACGATCGCGAATGGCCCACCGTGGTGTGGATCATTGCGGAGAGGTAGCGCAGCCGCAAAATAGAGAGGAATCGATGTCGAAAACTGAAAGGGAGCAACAAGGGTACGCCCCAGCGCAAAGAGACGAACTCACCCGCTACTCAGCGGAACAGGTACTCTCAATCGTATTTGAGTATTGCTTTCCCCGTAGTGTAGTGGACGTCGGCTGCGGTGTGGGCACGTGGTTAAGTGTCTGTCGAGCGAAAGAGGTGAGTGCTGTCTTCGGGGTGGATGGCTCATACGTTGACGCAAGCCTTCTCCAAATCCCCCAAGATTGTTTCAAAGCGGCAGACTTAGCCAAGCCCATCAACATTGGCAGGTCGTTCGACTTAGCTATCTCCCTGGAAGTGGCGGAGCACCTGCCCAGCTCCATGGCAGAAACGTTTGTTCGCACCCTGATTGCGCTTGCACCAGTTATTCTATTCTCGGCTGCAGTCCCACGCCAGGGCGGCTTCAGACATGTTAACGAACAGTGGCCCAGCTACTGGGTCAGCCGCTTCGCAGCAGAGCATTATCTTGTGGTGGATGCCATTCGGCCCAGAATCTGGAATGACGACAAGATCCTGTACTGGTATCGGCAGAACAGTCTCATATTTGTGCGGCAAGATGTCCTGGCTCCATCTGCCGTCTGGCGAGAAGCGCGTGAGCGGACTCGCACCAACCAGCTTGATCTTATTCATCCGGAGCTGTGGGGACTGACAAGCCGGGCTGTCGTCTCAAATGACTGTTTCGCGGCCTGTCCGCGCCGCCTGTGGCGATCACTGCTGGCGCGCTGGCGTACTTCGCACGCGAAATAGGTTTTCACAACGAGCCGAGACTGGCAGGTGCCCCTGCCTTCCCACACAATTCACTCGATGGAGCCAATAACGTTCTTCACTGCAGTAGAAAAGGATCTAAGGAGGGTTGCCCGGCTGGACCCTGATCGTGACTGGGAGGAGTTTGCCGGGGGCGCCGAACGCGTCTGGATTCTCCAAACCTATCTGCGGTTGAAGGCTGCCGGTTATCCGGTGCAGATTTCATCGGACATTCCTGCAGATGGCATCGTCATTCTTCACCGCCAATCGGAGCTGGAATACTTCTGCCAGCGGTTCCTGCGGTTTCCCACCACGGTGACGACAAATGCCGATACCGGAATTCATCGCTGGGCGGACGCGGAGATTGTACAGGACCCCACGAAGGAATCTCCAGGCAAAGCCTATTATATTCCGTTTTGGCCGCAGCCCGGATTGATCCCGCGGGATCGGAGCAGAGGGAGCGCCATTCGCAAGGTTGGATTCAAGGGGAGCCCGGGGCGTTTGGACCCGGCGTTCACGTCAGATGATTGGCGGCAGTTCCTCCGAAGCCGGATGATCCAGTGGGATTATGACGTGCGAATCCAGGAGGTTTATGGGGAGTTGAGCAACGAGGTTCGCTGGAACGATTATTCGGAAGTCGACTTGATCATCGCATTGGACAGCTTCAGATACTCATCTAGGGTCCATAAGCCGCCCAACAAGTTGGTGAACGCCTGGTTGGCGGGTGTTCCGGCCATATTGGGGCCTGAACCGGCATTTCGTACGCTGCGACGGGGCGAGTTGGATTATCTCGAAGTCGAGAGCTATGAAGAAGCAAAGCGAGCGGTCGATTTCTTGCGCGCCAATCCCGAGCGCTACCAGGCCATGGTGAAAAACGGCCAGGAACGGGGCGCTGAATTTGCGGTTCCGCGCATCGTCAAACGATGGGGGCAGGTGCTCTTCCAAGAGGTGCCATCAGTCCTGGACAGTTGGCGGTCGAAGTTGCGTCGCATGGTGCCCTTGCGGTTACGCAGGAAGATTTGGAACACGTTCACACCTTGCGGTGCCGCGAGAAAGGCTGCCGAGGATTATAAGCGGTGGCGGGCGGCACAGCCCTTGCCGAGGATAGCAGACGTGCAGCCCCATGCCCATATCCAAACGGACGAGAGCGCCCGCTGTCGAGCCAGAAAGTAATTCCGAAAGATGAATTCAGCTTTCAGGTTTGCCCGTCAAGTCAAACGTGCTCTGACTGGATTCAACCGTCGAGGGGTAATTCTTACCTATCACCGTGTGGCTCAACCGGCCTCTGACCCGTGGCAGTTGTGTGTTTCGCCGGAGCACTTTGCTGAGCAGATGGAGGTGATTGCACGCTGTGGTCTGCCTGTGGCTTTGCCGCAAATGCAACGGAATTTGAAGCGGTTTTCCGTCGGCAGAAAGGAGATCGCCATTACCTTTGACGACGGTTACGCCGACAATCTACACAATGCGGCTCCAATTCTTGTGCGGTACGGAATGCCGGCCATCTTTTTTGTTGTCTCGGGCGCCCTCGATAGCAGGAAGGAGTTCTGGTGGGACGAGCTGGAACGGCTCATTTTGAGTCCAGCGGCACTCCCGGAAACATTCGACGTGGCTATGGACGGAGTTCGCTACTGCTACCGGATAGTTTCCAAACAAGGTGCCCCCACCCGAGAATACGGGCAGGACATAACGGACATGCCTCCGGCGAATGCCGAGCTCTCAAGGCTCGAGCTATACTATGTTCTCTCGAAGATAATCTCTTCGCTCGCGTCGGAGCCAAAAAACACTGCTTTGCGCCAAATCTCACTTTGGGCCAACCAAAGCCCACAAGCGCGCTCTGACTACTTGCCCCTAGCCGTCAAGGACCTGATTTCGCTGGCACAAAACCCGCTCTTTGAGATCGGAGCGCATACCGTATCCCACCCAAAACTGTCCGGCTTGTCAACCGTTGAGCAGGAAACGGAGATTACTCGCGGGAAGCGTGAGCTCGAAAGCATACTCGGTCGCCCAATCACGAGCTTCAGCTACCCTCACGGCAGCTATTCCGACGTCACCGTTGAGATTGTGAGACGAGCCCGCCTGCAAGTCGCCTGCACGATCGAAGGTCGGCCGGTTTCGCGAAGCGATGACCCTTTTGTGCTGCCAAGAATTATCGTCTCGAACTGGAGCGGAGACCTCTTTGAGGAGCGCCTGAGAAGATGGTTAGCCTAAATGTGTAACAGCAAAAGGCAACTCATGTTCGTTCTTGATCAAAATCGGTCACTTTATGAGGAGCGAAGTGTTGTGTCTGAGTACGCGCAGAAAACTTGGCTTCATACGCCGGAAATAGTCTTGTTTCTGCGCTATCATGACGCCATCGCGCATTCCCGTTTGTTGGATATCGGTGTAGGCGGAGGACGCACGACCTTGTATCTCCGAGAATTGACCCGCCAGTATGTGGGCTTGGACTATGCCGGTCAGATGGTCGAGCTGTGCCAGAAGCGCTTCCCAGAACTGCCATTTTTCCATTGCGATGTGCGTGATTTGAGACAATTTGGAGCACATTCTTTTGATTTTGTACTGTTTTCCTGGAACGGACTTGATTATATCGGCCATGATGATCGGAAAATGGCTTTGAAAGAGATCAACCATGTGCTGGCTCCTGGAGGGTTGTTCATGTTCTCTTCCCACAACCGCAATTACCGGCAGGCCATTACGCGACCAACACTCGAGTGGTCGTTGAATCCTGCGCGCCAATACCGGCACCTCCTGACTTTTGTTGCCGAGTTGGGGAATCGTCGCAAGCGGCGCTATGAGCAAGTCTTCACTGATGACTACGCCTTGATCAACGACGAGGCTCATGCTTACGCGCTGCTCACGTACTACATTGGTAAAAACCGCCAGGTCGTGCAACTTGCTGATGCTGGCTTCAAGACGCTGGACATGGTTGACGTGAACGGTGAGCTGATCGAGCCCGACAGCAACGATTCTCACTCGTCTGCCATCCATTACATGGCGCAGAAGAACGCCTGACGACATGACTGCACTCCGGGCTATTCCGATTCCGCGGCAATCTGAGTCGGATTCCACAACGACACAACTGCCGAGGGTAAGCATAGTGATGGCTGTTTACAATGGGATGCCCTACCTGCGGGAAGCACTGGATTCGTTGCTCCGGCAAACTTTTCGGGAGTTCGAGCTGATTGTCGTAGACGACGGCAGCGAGGATGAAACCCCTCAGGTTCTCGCCGAATACAAAGCCAGGGACAGTCGCATCCACCTCCTCCGGAACGAACAGAACCTCAAATTGCCGGCGTCCCTGAACCGGGGACTGCGGGCCTGCCGCGCTGGACTGGTGGCGCGCGCGGATGCCGACGACTTCTATGCGCCGGATTGGCTGCTAAGACAGTATGAGTTTATGCAGTCACATCCCGAAATCGGAAAACTCGGCACCGGCGGTTGGGAAGTGGACACGGTTGGGCAAAAATCGAAACAGTTCGCTTCCCCCTCTAACGATGCCCTGATCAGGCTCATCATGCCGTTTAGGTGCTGCATAAACCATGCAGGCGGAATGTACCGGCGTGACTTGGTTCTCGAGGCGGGAGGATACTCGGAAGCGTTTTTGAAAGTGGAGGACTATGATCTCTGGGCGCGATTGCTGCCGCTAACGCAGTTTGCCAGTCTCCAGGAGCCTCTATGGTGCTATCGCACGCTTCCGTCCTCCGAGTCCCGGTCGTACAACCACGCAGACGGATCTCGGATGTGCTCCGTTTCGGGGCGGCTGCTCTGCGAGCGCCTCGGGCGAAGCCTGACCGAGAACGAAGTCAAGGCGGCTTGTGAGATTTTCTGCTCGTGGGGGCCGGTAGATTCCGGCTCCGTCAGGTTGGGAATACGTCTTTGCTTCGAATACCTCCGTAAGAGTCGGCCCGTGGCCGAAGAGAAGGCGTGGACAGAGTTCAAGCGCCTGCTTGCCCAAGCGCTACTCCGGCAATCGGTTCACCAGGTGCCGCACTCACGCCTGATGAGCCTCGCCGCCATGCGGGCCGCCTTCGTCCTGAGTCCCCGCGAAATGCTTTCGCGGCAAGGGGGTTTGCAACTGTTCAGATTGCTGGTACCGGGCCGGATATGGCGAGCCCTCAAGAAAACACGTGTTGGGACTGCGTCACAAGCCACACCCGCAACAGACGGTTGTCACCGGTCTCATTCTGAATGAGGTAGGGCGTGGCCGCCGCGCATGCCGAACAATTCATGAGCACAAACCGAGAAGACGGCTGCTAACTGGTGCATGAACGGCGATTTGGAAAGTAACGGCTGATGAATTTCGAGTTGGGCAGTGCAGCAATGGAGACTGGTTGTCACAGGTTCTGGCCCCCGACGCGCCACGGTTGCTGGATGAAAGAGGATTTCGCCGCCGCGCTGGCGACCGTAATCGTGACCACCTTCAATCGCGCTGATCTGGTGACCAAAGGGATGGACTCCGTTTGGGGGCAGTCGTACCGGCCCATCGAGCTGATTGTGGTCGTGGATGGGGCTACAGATAACACCCAAGATGTTCTGGAGCGCTGGCGCGTGGCGCGTGGAGGGGACAGCCAGTTTACCACACGAATCGTCTTTCAGGAGAATCACGGCATCTCAGCGGCTCGCAATCGAGGGCTGATCGAATCACGCGGTGAGTTCATCCAGCTCCTGGATGACGACGACCTGCTCGGGCCGGAGAAACTGGCGCTTCAGCTCAAGTACATGGCGGCGCACCCAGAGTGTGACATGACATACGGCGCCACGTTCACCATCGGTGATGAGTCCCGGGTGCCAAACCGATCGAATCAGCCTGTTGACCGCGAAACAGCGTTGCGGTACCTGGTCCGAACCCACTTCTTCAACAACAATTGTCCTGTCTTCCGGCGGAGAACGTGCCATCGCGCCGGTCCATGGCACGAGGGGAGTCTCATTGCCGAAGATTACGAGTACTACGCCCGGCTGCTGTGCCTGGGCATCACATTCGCGTACGTGCCGGAAGCTGAAGGTTTTATTCAGCCATACGATGGAAATCGAAAACGGTCTAGCTACGGCGGAGAGCCACATCGTCAGCACGATTTCTATCGCAGCAGATTCATCCATCTGGATTGTCTTTGGGGCTATCTGCCAGACGACCTGAGGAAACAGGCATCCTGGAGAAGGGCCATTTCAAAAGAGTTGCTGGCGGTTTCTAAGGAGTTGTTGCTCCTGGGCGATGCCGGCCTCGGCAAGAAGGGAGTCGGTCTGAGCCGCGAGATCGGGCGCGGCACCAGCTACATGACGCTCGTCAGGCTGATGATGACCCTGGTGGCGGTTTTCGGCCCGCAAGCCGGGGCTAGGGTTTTCGCGACACTACAGCGGCGCGTTGGGGCCATTTGGCGTGCGATTCGCGGCCGCAAGCTCACCGCTGTTTGAATCTCCAGGACCATGCTGACACAGGCAAAGTTTCGGTCCCTGTTGGCACGGGTGATTTCATCCGTGCCAAAGAATGGCATAAGAATCTTCCTGTATCGCGCCATATTTGGCTATGACTGCTCCTCTTTGGCGAGAATCGGTTTTGGAACACGGATAGTTGTCGAGGAAGCCCACATAGGATCTGCTGATATTGGCGAGTTCAATGTGTTTGTCGGCCCGATGAAGCTTTCCATAAGCGATGGGGCGAAAATATGGGGGAACAATACGTTCATGGTCGGCTCGTGGTCAACAGAGCCTCAATACCTCAAACAACCCTATCTGCGGACATGCAAGATCCGGGAAAACACCGTGATAACCGACGGCCACTATGTTGATTGTACTGGAGGCTTTGAACTTGGGGCAGGCGCGTGGATCGCAGGGTACGGAAGTCAATTCTGGACGCACGGTGCGGGAGTGGTTGATCGGTCTGTAGCCATCGGCGCCAACTGCTACATTGGCTCCGCAGTGCGTTTCGCACCCGGCGCCTCGGTGGGAAATGATTGTCTGGTTGGGCTGGGTAGTGTTGTGACCCGGAAGTTCTCGTGTCAGAATGCTCTTATCGCGGGGGTCCCAGCAATTGTCACCAAAGAAAACTACAACTGGAAATCCGGAGATCATGCCAAAGGTTAGGGCGACTTTCTGCTCCTGGGACAAACCCGGGCCAACCTCCGCCCAGAATGTCTGGCTCAGAAACCTGCTGCCGGAACTGCGCCGACGGGGGATTGAATCGCAGGTTTTGTTTCTCACCATCGGGCAACCCGAAGAATGTCCGACCGTTCAACTGCTTCGAAGTCAAGGGTTCAAATGTCCGGCCACCGCTAATCTCGGCTCCACGCATCATTATGTGCGCTGGATTCTGAAGCGCCTCGCCGACGACCCGCCGGACTTGTTCGTGCCACACAACGTTTTGGTAGCGTATTATGCGGGTCGCTGGGTGCACGAAGCGCACATTCCCGTGGTCGGAGTGCTGCACGCGACCGATGACTATTGCGCGGGGTTATGCCGGCAATTTGGCGCAAACGGCGGCTACTATGCGGCTTCAGCTTTCGTTGCGGTTTCAAGCCGGGTCCGGGAGATGGCTGGAGTGAATGGCGCCAACGAGCAATCCGTTCAACGCATACCCTGCGGGGTGCCCGTGCCGCGAGCTGGTGCGGAATACTCGGCGGGGGCCTTCCGGCTGGCCTACGTGGGCCGGCTCGTGGAAGAGGCCAAGCGCATCAGCGATCTGGCGCGAGCGCTCTGCCGGGCCGTTCGCATCGTGCCCGGTGTGGAGGCGGTTATCTACGGAGACGGGGACGCCCGCCCCTCGGTCGAAAAAATCCTTCAGGAGGAGGGCTGTGGGCTGCCCATTCGGCTGGCTGGGGCTTTAGATAACAGCCAAATTCAGGAGCATCTGAAGCAATGTCACGCCTTGGTGTTGCTCTCCGATTACGAGGGCACGCCCATCTCGGTCATGGAGGCGATGGCTTGCGGGGTTGTGCCCATCTGTCTGCGGATACCGGGCGGGGTGGAGGAGTTGGTTCAGGACGGCCTCACCGGCTGTCTGGTCTCTAGCCGTTCGGACGATTTTGTTGCGGCGGTTAAAAAGCTTAGAACCGACGCCAAGCTCTGGCAACGTCTCTCAACCGGCGCCAGGGCGAAGATCGAAAAGAAGTTTTCCAACGAGGTTTGTGCGGCCCAATGGGAGTCACTTCTGCAATCTCTCCATCGCGACGCTGGACCAAAGGGGCGCATCCAGATTCCCTTCCGGCTGGGCCTGCCCCCCGTCATGCCCGAGTTCGCCAGCCGCGATCCGCGCAAACCATTTTACCTGCAATTGCCTTGTCTGCTCCGGCATCGCGCGCAACGAGCACGATGGTGTATGCGGCACCAGATTGCCGCATTTACTGAAAGAGTCCGCTTCCACTATAGGATGTGGCAGGATCTGGAGACATATGGAGGTTTGTTCACCTGGCTGAAGGGCTTTGTGAAATCGAAGTACCTCCGGCGATTACAGCGCCTCTACAATTTCGATGAGTGGCATATTCGTCCGGTCGAGTGGCGGCCGTACGCGTTGGAGATTACGAAGTACGTTGCCAGCTTGATCAAGACGCAGGACTTGCGCCGCGTTGTTGAAGTTGGCTGCGGCTTGGGAGAAATCCTGAGCAGGATTGAGCATGCTGACGCCACTGGTTTCGATCTGGACCCAAGAGTAATTGAGGCGGCTCGCCGGCTTCATAAGGGTGTATGCTTCGAGATTGGAAGTTTCGCTGCGATTTGCGACAGGGAAATTGACGTGCTGATTTTGGTGAATTTCTGCCATGTCATACCTTCGGATGAATTACGCACGGTGCTTTTTGACATGCTTCAAAGGAACTGGGTTAAGTATTTGATCGTTGACCAGGTTCCGTCCCCTCATTGCCACAACTGGGATTTAATTCTGCCAGCCTCCTACTCTCGGCAATGGGAAAGTCAGTATTTCCTTCATGAACGGCGAGTGCTGTGCTACAGGAAGGCTGGCCTAGAGAGCGCCTCTCTGCTTGTTGCTCGGCAGGGCCTTTCGCACGAATCTCTCTCTCGGCTTGACGTGTAATCCATCAATCCAAAGGGAAGAGTTTGTTTTGGATTACTTTTTCGAGAGAGCCCCCGCAACATTGTTTCGACTTGCCGAGTGAATGTCGTAGTAACAGTTGACACGGAGGAGGACAATCAGTGGCAGCGGCCGTGGCCATCCACGGTTGAGAATCTCCAGTTCCTGCCCCGCTTCCAATTTCTCTGCGATCGCTATGGCTTGAAAGCCACGTATCTGTGCACTTACGGTGTGGTCAACAGTCCAGCGTTCGATCTGATCCGCTCCTATCAGAAAAACGGAAGGGCTGAGATCGGAGCGCATTTGCATCCCTGGGCGAACCCGCCGTTCAACAGTGATTGGTCCGAGGACCGCGCTTGCTGTCCCTATCCTTCCGAGTTGCCGCTCGACTTGTTCTCAGACAAATTGGAAGCTCTGACTGAAGCAACTTGCCGCCGGACAGGAATTCGGCCCAGGTCATATCGGGCCGGGCGATGGGGCTTTTGCGCGGAACACGTGCCAGCGCTGTTGAGGTTGGGCTATGAAGTGGATTCGTCCGTCACGCCGTCTGTCTCCTGGCAGTCGCATCTGGGCACACGGCAAGGCGGACCGGACTTTAGACAGGCTCCCGTGCATCCTTATTTCTTAAGTCCGGAGAACACCTGTCAACCGGGAGCATCGGATTTGTTGGAGGTTCCGGTAACGGTCCTCACGAACAGCTTGGCCCATCGGAGTGCCTTTCTGAAAAGGCTGCTTTCCACGCATCAGGGTACTCTCACGACCAGGATCATCAGCAAATGCCTACGCTTGAGGCCGCGATGGTTCCGGCCATTGCCGGGCGAGAGTGCTCGCGACTTGAAAAGGGTTCACCGTGAAGCCTGCCGCCAGCATTTGCCCGTAACCGTGTTTATGTGCCACTCAAGTGAACTCATGCCCGGCGGTTCGCCCTATTATCCCACGCCGGAGTCGGTGGAGCGGCTTTACGGCAATCTGGAGTCTCTTTTCGGATTCCTTGCCGAAAGCGGGGCAAAAGGGCTGACGCTCCATGAGTTCAGCAGGCAATACGGAAGTCAGCCCCGCGGTACGGCGCAATCGAGAACAGCGGCGCCAGTATGACGGCCAGGCCCACAGTTGTGCATGTCGTCTGGGAAATGAATTATGGCGGCATTGAAACCCTGGTGCGGGAACTCTGCCAGTGGCAGTCGGCGCACGGAGCAGAACCTGCCATCATCGAAACCGGACCTGCGACAGGGCAAATGGCCGCTGAGCTAAGGACCCTGGGCCTTGCGGTATATCAGTGTCCACTGAATCCCAAGCGGTCGTTTGTTTCGAGGCTCTCAACCCTCCTCCGGACGATCAAGCCGTTGGCCGTCCACCACCACTGCTTCGGCACCGCATTCCTCGCCGCGTTCGCGGCAAGGCTCGCCGGCGTGCCCTGCACCGTTGAGACCGCGCACAGTCTAAACGCGTACTCATTAAGAACCTGGCGTGAAAAAAGGCGTGTTTGGATCGGCTGCCTATTTTCAAGACTTATCACGCATCGAGTCGCGGTGAGCCATGCGGTCAGGGAGTGCATGCCTCTTAGAAAGCGCGTGCGTGTTGTCTATAACGGGGTTGACTGCGAGCGGTTTGGGAGGCCGCGTGATAATCGTCTCCTGTCTGTGTGGGGCATCACTCGTCCGGCGGAGACAATCGTGGTCGGTCACATCGGGTCCTTCCGCGAGGTTAAGAATCACGGAGCCATGCTCCGGATCGCTGCCGATGTGAAGCGACGGTCGGGTCGGCCCATCGCATTTGTATGTGCAGGGGATGGAGAGAGGTTTTCCAAGATAGGAGCCGAAGTTCATGCTCGGGGTCTTGAACGCAGCGTGTTGCTGCTTGGGATCTACCAGAACATTCCGGAGTTCCTTGGCTGTTGCGATTTGTTCTTCATGCCATCCAAGTACGAAGGGCTTCCGATGGCCTGCATCGAGGCGATGGCGGCTAGCGTTGTCCCGGTGGTGTCTGATGTGGCCGGTTTGAGCGAAGTTGTTTGCGACGATACGGTCGGAAGGAAATTCCCTTTGGATAAGGAGAACCTGGCTGTTGAAGCCATCCTGGAGCTGGCTGAAAGTGCGGAGTTGCGCCGCCAACTCGGGGTTTCGGCGCGGGAGCGTGCCAGCAGCGTTTTTTCGCTGGATGCTTGTGGAAGAGCTTACAATCAGTTGTATGGACTCCGATAACCTTATTCAGCATCGGCGCGCCCGGCCCGGCCACAAACGGCATCCTGGCCGCACTGAGGCCGGCATATCGGGCGACGTTCGGAAGATTCCCGCTCCCCGTCGGGACGCCGCTAGGCGATGGTTGAATTGGGTTGCCAGCAAGGGGGTGACTCTGATCGTGGTGTCCTGTCTCCTGCTTTGCATTGTAGCTTTCTGGAGCGGCGGTCCCAAGCCCGGGTCCAGCGCGTTCATCCTTGTCTGTATCGCACTCGGCTGTTTCTTTGGTTTCCGTGCGACTTCTGGAAGAGTCGTTTCCGGGGTATTCGCCATGGCCCTGCTCTGCCGGGTTCTGTTCTGTGGGGCGCTGGAGTGGGGAGCGCTTCCCCTCGGGCAGCCGGCCTTCAACTTTCCGGATGAATACTTTTACTACGACGTGACGACTAGCTATGCGGCCACGCCTGTCAAGGAACTCGCGCGCTCGGAGGAACTGAAAGAGTCCCAGCCTAGAAGGGTATGCGGATTCATGTCACTCTATGTCAGAAAACTGGGGCAGGAGGTGGTCTGGGGAAGATTGGTTGGAGCGATGGTCGGCGCCATTGTCGCCAGCTTGATTGCACTGGCTTGCCAAGCCATCAATTCACAACGTGCCTTGCCTTGGTGTGCCTTGATCGCCTGTTGTGGACCGCAGCTCATCATGGTGTCCTCCGTGTGGTTGAAGGAGGTTTGGTGTCTATTGGGAGCTGCCATGTGCCTGTATGGTATGAGCCGGATCACGAACTCCAGCAAAGTCGTGGTGGGAGTTGTGGCCTGTCTTTTGGGTTGCGTAATACTTTGCTTTTTTCGGCTCCAGCTTGGCCTCGTGCTCCTCGTCGCATGCTGCTTTTGTCTGGTGGCCCGGCGCAGGTCATCCTTCGAATCCATCGTCCTGGGTCTCTTGCTGGCGAGCGGCGTTACAGTGGGGATTCTCCAGTTTCAGGGTGGGAGCCTAAGCGAAGAAGCGCAAATGCATCTCGAATCGTATTCCGTGGGCGAGTGGTCTGAAAGTACCCTGTTTACTTCGGCAAATCAGATGGGCGGGGCGCGCCGGTTGGTTCATGTGCCGATTCTGTTCTTCAATCCGCCCCCCAAGAACCTTTACAAGCTGGTCATCCTGAAATCCACGTGGATTCTCCGCGTCATTCGGGAGACGATTACCGTCCAATGGTGGGGGATTGCTCCGTGGGTCGCTCTGGGCATCCTGAGCTTGAAAAGGGAGGCCAGATGGGGTGTGCCGATCATCATGCCCTACCTGGCCTGCTGGATCATCGCGGCAGTCATGCGCAACGGCGTAAATCCGGAGGCCGCCCGTTACCGGGACAGCCTAATGCCATTCGCCATCGTCCTCGTCGGCTTTGGCATTGACAAATGCCTTGCCGATAAGAGCGGCAATGCCAGGTTGTTTGTGCGGTGGGTTTATGTTGCGGCCATAGTATTGGGCATCGCGCTGGCGTTGCGGGACTTCGGGCTTGTTGATCCCGGAATGAATGAGTAGCCCCATTTCTCCGGTGGGGCGGCAGGCCATGCTCCTATGCGTGGGCAACGGCGGGTTTTGCCGGAAGGCGGATGGGCTTTACGAGGACGCCCAAACCGTGTGCTTCCTGGTTGAGCTGGCTCAAATGACGGGTGGACTCACCGCCTGTCAGCCGGTGGTGGACTACCGCAATGGTGAGTGTTTTTGTGAACAGAACTTAACTGGCCAGCCGCATCTGCGGTTGGTGGGGTTAGAGCTTTGGCGATCGTCGAGAGTCTTAAAAAGTGTGTCTTACCTGTGCGCCGTGCCCAGGCTGGCTCGTGAAATCAATCGGACGGACTGGGTCTATCTGTTCATGCCGGGGAATGTCTCACTGTTGTGTGGTTTGCTGGCAGTCGCGCTGCGCAAACCGTTCGGCGTGTATCTGCGCGGAGAGTTAATCATCGCCCCGCCGCTCACCCGGCTCGTAATGTCGCGCACGCGATTCGTGCTCGCCAGCAGCCCGCACCTTTGCGAAAGGGCGCGAAAAAGCTGCGGGGACGTTGAGTTGGTAACGCCTATGTTGGACCTGGCGGTCGAGGACATAGTGGGCTGCAGAGCACAGCGGAAGTCCGGTCCGTGGAACATTTTGTTCGTTGGGAGAGTCGAATCCCGGAAGGGCATCCTCGAGCTGGTGAAGGCCGCCGAATTATTGCGGGCAAAGGGCGTTGACTTCGTGCTAAACCTTGCCGGCGGCGGACCGGAATTGGGCCAACATCAGCGGAGTTTGCCTGGAGGTTTGGCCAACAGGGTACAGTTCCTGGGCGCTGTGGCGGACCGCCACGCGTTGCGCGAATTGTACCTAAAAGCCGATGTATTTGTCTTCCCGAGCCATGATGAAGGGTTTCCCCGGGTTCTCTATGAAGCCATGGCGTTCGGTGCACCGATCATCACGACCTTTGTGGGCGGAATATCATCAGTGATGAGTGACGGCGTCAACTGTCTGCGCATTGACGTGGGCCACGCGGAACAGATCGCCAGCAGGACTCTTGAGCTGATCAATGACGCGGACCTGCGCGCCCGGATCTCGAAGGAAGCAAGCCGCAGTCTGCAAAAGCTCATGGCAGGCTGGAGCAGAAGCCATGCGCAACAGGTTTCCGGAAAAGTCATGGCGAATCGAACGCTGCCAGCCTCACTTTGAAATCGCCGCATTGCATCAACACCCTTTGGAAAAGCCACGGTGGACCATCTGTGTCCGTGCCACAACTTTGCTCCAGACTTTCCGATGTCGGTCACGAAGTCAGAATCATGACTCTCGCCGGCCCGCTATGTGAGGGCCGGTCGGCGGCATACCGGCTAATGTCGGCTTCCTGGCTGAACGGCGGTTGGGAGTGAATCCAGCTACTCCATGCACATTTTGGCGGTTACCAGCTACTACTACCCCGAGGTGAAATACGGCGGCCCGCCGATGACGATCCACGCCCTGAACCGCGGGCTACTGCACCTGGGCCATCAGGTCGAAGTGGTTACGGTTCATTCGCAGCAGCGCAAACTCAATGAGTCGGCCAATTACGACGGTGTGTCGGTCCGCTATCTACCTTGGGTGGGCTGGGATACCCGTCATTTCCCTCTCTGGCTTGCTCCTCTGGCCGGGGCCGTGAGGCGGGCGGACGTCGTCCACTGTTACGGTCTCTACAATCTGCTGTGCCCTTGGGCGTTTCACTTCGCGCGGAAAACGCAGCGACCCTGCCTGTTGGAACCGGAGGGGATGTTCAAGCCGCAGCTTCGTAATGTCGCCGTGAAGAGGCTTTATCACCGCGTGTTTACACAACGAATGTTACGTCAGTCAGCCTGCGTGATTGCCACTGCTCTTGCTGAAGCGGATACGATGAAGGAGTTTGTGCCGGCGGAGAAACTGGTGGTGCGTCCCAACGGCATCGATTTGGAGGCCTTTAAGAATCTGCCTTCGGGAGCCGGGTTTCGAGAGCGTTTCCATCTGGCTTCGCAGGAGAAGATCGTGCTGTTCCTGGGCCGGATCAGCCCCGTTAAGAACCTCGATATGCTGGTACAGGCCTTTGGGATGGCCCAACTGACCGGCTGGCGGCTGCTGTTGGCGGGGCCCGTCCTTGAGCCTGACTACGCCCTGAAGCTGGAGCGCCTCATTCGTTCTCTCCAGCTCAAACATCCCGTCATTATGACTGGCCCGGTTTACGGCCAGGATAAACTTGAGGCTTTGGCTGCGGCTGACCTTGTCGTCCTGCCCTCCTTCTCCGAGAGCTTTGGCAATGCTGCGGCCGAAGCCATTGCGGCCGGCGTGCCCGTCCTCGTTACCGATGGATGCGGTATCGCGCCCATTGTCCACGGTCGTGCCGGTCTCGCAGTGCGCTGCGAGACCGCCGCGCTGGCCGCTGGCTTGAGGCGGTTATGTGATCCGGCGGAGCGGGCCTCCTTGGTCGCGCGGCGGCCAGAGGTTCTGCCCGAACTCTCCTGGGAAAAGCCTATGGCTCAAATGGACCAGATCTACCGCCGCCTCGCTCGGCGGCCCTCGTAATTCTCTTTGACTGGGTTTCATCCCGAAACCTAGGAAAAGTGATCAAGCGAATTGTGTCCTGGGACACTTGTTGACTGGAATGGTAAATTAGTTGTATAAAGCCTGCCTGAGCAGCGGCGCCAAGAAAATTGAGAGGGCAATTGCAAGCGATCTTTCTGTTCGAGTCGTTGCGCCCGGCTTGGTTTCGCCTCGAGAGCAGAGGTTTAACAACGATGCATGACAACAGATTCTGCTATTTCGCTCCCGGGAGAATCGCCTGCGCCTATTCCGTCAGCGCAGACTGCGCCCATTGCGCGTTCTCTCGGCCTGCTCGCGGCGGGTGTGCTGATCCTGCTCTGGGTTTATGCCGTGTACCGGTTGGGCACGTTGTGGTACAGCAGCCAGGATTATGCCTACGGCTGGTTTGTGCCGCTGCTCTGACTGGCTTTGTTCTGGGAGCGCTGGAAGCACCGGCCCGCGCCGGAACTTCTGGAAGCTTCAACAGGCCCGCTGATCGTGTTAGGCGTATTGGCGCTGACGCTCCTGCCGAGCTGCCTGTTCCTGGAGGTGATCCCTTACTGGCGTCTTGCCGGTTGGGCGTTTGCCGGAGCGGTCGTGGGCATCACCTTCTGCGCGCTTTACCTGGTCGGCGGCCGGAGCTGGGTTCATCATTTTGCCTTCCCTCCGATCTTTTTCCTGATTGCGGTGCCATGGCCGGCGCGCATCGAGGCGCCCTTGATTGAGAAGCTCTCATACCTCAACGCGGCACTGAGCACCTGGGCCGCTAACGTGCTGGGCACGCCGGCCATACGCCGCGGAGTCGTGATCCAAACCGGCGCCGGCATGGTGGGCGTTGATGAAGCCTGCAGCGGGATCCGTTCGTTCCAGGCCGCGGTGATGGTGGCGCTTTTCCTGGGGGAACTGTTCCGCTACGCATTCTTCCGCCGCCTTTTCTTCCTGTTCAGCGGCGCTACCCTGGCCTTCGGCTGCAATGTCGTCCGGACAACCTACCTCGTGCGGATCTGCGACTTGAAAGGCAAGGCCGCCGTGAACCTCGCCCACGATCCGGCCGGCTTTACGATCCTCGGAATCACGCTCACGGGTCTGCTAGGCCTGGCCTGGCTGCTTCGGGGAAAAGCTGAAATGCTGAGGACTGAAATGCTGAAACTTAAAGGGGCAAAAGCTGACATCCTGAAAAGCTGAAATGCTGAAAGGGGGCGGACTACGGGACCACGGACCACGAGACTACGGGACCACCGGACTATGGGACCATTCTGAAAAGCTGAAATTGGGAAAGCAGAAAGCAGAAATCACCAAGTCAAAAGCTGACATCCTGAAAAGCGGAGGACGGAAGACGGAAGGCAGGTGGCAGATGGCATGGCAAGGAGCTGAAACTATCAGAGCGAATGCTGAAAAGCTGAAAGAATGCTCAACTGCCGAGCTTGAACGCTCTTGCGAACCGGGCTTATGGACCGTATCGTGCTTTAATGATTGCGACATCTGAACTGTGCGCCCTGTCGGCGGCGGAACGGCTTCGACTGATCGAAGACCTGTGGAATTCACTGGTAGAGGATCAGGATTCTTTGCCCGACCACCGCGCCGTTATCGCGGAAGTGCGCGCGCGCAAAGTTCGTTTTATGGCCAATCCTTCGTCAGGCGTACCGTGGTGCGACGTCAAGAAACGCATAAGATCCGGCCGTGCTTAGCCGTCAGGAGTGTGGAAGCTGGTTCTTCTGGGGGACGGGGGCTTCGTCCGGCTCTGAAAACGTATCCAATGATGAGCCAAGTCCGTCGATCTTCGCGTTCTATTTGTTTGCATCTTCGTGAAGCTTGGGCGAACCGGAGTTCTCCAAGGTTATCGAGCCTTGCTCGAGGCTGTGGAGGATGCGGGGCGGTCTCGCGCAATGAAGCGGTTGAGTGTGCGTTGCGTGTTGGCCCGGTAAAGCCGCGGCTGCAAAGAGGGCTTTTGAAAGCGCTGTTGTGGAAATAGTGTGTTTTCAGCTCTTTGCTTTGAGCATCTCAACTCGCGTCGTTTCGTCATTGCACTCGTTGACTTCACCTCAGAAGGAACACTATATTGAAACAATGCAAGCGAACGCGACTACGGCCGCAGTGCCCCTGATCCGGGAAGATGTGTTGCGCGACCACCGTTTTCCGGTACACAAGATCGCAGACCGCTTGCTGCCGTACCTGCGTATTCTCCTGGAGCAGTTCCGCCCGGAGCAGGTCATCTTGTTCGGTTCCTACGCCTACGGCCTGCCCAGTCGGGACAGTGATGTGGATCTGCTCATCGTCAAGAAGCTCGACCAAAGCCCAGTCCGGGAAGCCGCTCAAATCCTCAAAGCCTGGCGACCTGTCCGATGGGGCGGTGACTCTATTCCTTTCGAGCTCCTCATCGAGACGCCGGCCCACCATGAGGAACGCGCAAAGAAACTGGGCTCCTTTTATGCGGAAGTGATCCGCTCGGGACTGCGCTTGGCTTGAAGACGGACGAAACCGACCCTAAAGACTGGTTCCTGCTTGTCGGAGCTGATTATGATCTGCTCCGGGCAGAAGCGGCGAAGCTGATTTCGCTGATTCTCTCGGTCAGCGGCCCACCGGTTTCGTCGAGCCCCGGTTCCTGATCGCGGTCATCCGGTGCTATGGGAGAACCTATTCAGTCGTTCAAGGAATTGCGCGTTTATCAATCGGCATGCGACCTCGACCTTCAGGTCTTCTTGGAGACGAAAGCGTGGCCGCGGGAGGAAAAGTATGCACTCGTGGACCAGATCCGCCGATCTTCTCGAGCCATCGGGGCAAACCTGGCCGAGAGCTGGGCGAAACGGCGATATCCTGCCCATTTCGTCAGCAAGCTTACCGACGCGGACGGGGAGTTGCAGGAGACAATGCACTGGCTTGGGCGAGCCACGGCGTGCGGCTACTTGTCACCATCGAAGGAGGAGGCGCTTACGCTGTTATGCCAGGAAATAGGCAGAAAGCTCGGGAAGATGATGCAGAACCCCGAGTCCTTCACTTGACGGCCGCCATGGTCAGCCCGTCCTCCGTCTCCTGTCTTCTGTCCTCCGTCCTCCGTTCGGGACTGTCCTCCGTCTCCTGTCATCCGTCCTCCGTCTCCTGTCTTCTGTCCTCCGTCCTCCGTTCGGGACTGTCCTCCGTCTCCTGTCATCCGTCTTCCGTCCTCCGTCATCCGTCCTCTGTCCTCAGTCCCCTGACCACTGACTAGCTTGCACCATCCCCGGAGACACCATCATCGGAGACACTGGCCTTTTGCGGCAGGTGGGAGTAGGAGGAGGCGAAGGCGCTTCGTGATCCTGTTATCGGCCGCAATACTTGTCGTTTTGATAGTGCTACCGCTGTGGCTGCGCTACCGGAGAACTGACACAACGCCCGAGACCCCCAGTCCGCCGTCCGCGTTGACCACGCCCGACGTGCCTGAGGGTGGTGACGGTAACGCGGTTCAGTTCAAGTGAGGGCCTGAGGCAAAAGCTGAAAGAGGGCGGACTACGGGACCATGGGACCATGGGACTACGGGACCATGGGACTACGGGACCATGGGACTACGGGACTATGGGACTACGGGACTACGGGACTACGGGACTATGAGACCACGGGACTACGAGACCACAGGACAAATATGAGGGATTACACGAAGATTGAGGCTTGGAAGCTGGCGGACGATTTGACCGTCGCGATTTACGAACGGACGCGCGGCTTCCCAAGAGAGGAAATCTATGGGCTAACAAGCCAGCTCCGTCGAGCTTCATACTCCGTGCCGGCAAACATTGTTGAAGGATCGTCCCGTGAAAGCAAAAAGGATTACCTGCATTTCCTTTACATCGCGCGAGGGTCGCTGAGCGAAACGCAGTATTTCATCCATCTGGCTCGACGACTCGGATACTTATCCCCTGAAGAGGCAGACAAGCTGCATGGCCAGACGAAGCACACCTTTGGTTGCCTTCATGGTCTGATCCAGGCTGTGGAAAAGGAAGCCGGCAAGTTCGGCAAAGTCGTCGCTGCGGTTACGAGTCTGCTCGCGATCAGCCTGGCACGCTTGATCGGTGGCCCCGCGCTCTCGTAGTCCGTGGTCCGGTAGTCCCGTAGTCCGTAGTCCGTGGTCCGTGATCCGTAGTCCGTGGTCCGTAGTCCGTGGTCCGTGGTTCGTGGTCCCGTAGTCCCGATTTCAGCTTTTCCTTTCGACCCCGTTCCGTTGACAGCATTTGCCAATAGATTACCCTAAAGACATGGGCTACACGCACACGGATTACTACGAAACGATCATCGAGCGGCACATTCGCGCTGGTCGGGCGTCCAACAAAAGCGAGGTCATTCACCAGGCGCTGGCCTTGCTGGACGCCGTCACCCGGGGCCAAGGCCCCGCCGGCGCAAGCTTCCGCAACGCAGATGAGCTGGAAGCCTTGCTGTTGCAGGCTGGCCCGGGCACGGTCATGACCGCCGAGCGCAAGGCCCGCATCTACGGGCGTGTGTCAAGCACCGAGCTTTGAAAGGCGTGCGTTTCTTCGTTCTGGCGCCACCCTTCAACCGCTGGCTGATTTTCTACAAACCGGCCGACCGGGGAGTGGAGATCCAACGCGTCCTTTACGGTAACGTCAACTGGCGGCAGGAGCCGGAGCGGTTCTTTTAAGCGGGGAGCCCCAGAAATGCTGAAAAGCTGAAACACTGAAACGCTGACATCGTGAAGCCCGGAAGAGTTGGAAAGCTGGAAACCGTTGGAGCAAAAGCTGAAAGGCTGACGCCAGGACCACGGACCACGGACGACGGGACAGCCGGACTACTGGGGATGAGGACAGAGGACGGAGGCCAGGGGGCAGGTATTTGAGTTTTAGGCACTTGCTGCTTGCAAAATGCCAATAAATGTCGTCTATTGTGAGCAGATATGAGTGTCGCAGAACTGAAACGAGCCGTGGCCGTGCTCTCCCCGGAAGAGCGGTTGGAGCTGGCCGGTTATCTGCGTTCGCTCAGCCGGGAAGGTGACCCGGTGTGGCGGGCTGAAATCGGCCGTCGCCTGGATCGATGCCGTCGGGGCCAAGGCCACTCCGCAGAGGAACTGCGCCAAGCCCATACCCGCTTGTTGGCTGAGGGCAGGTGAACCAGCCGTACAAGTACACGGTAGATGATTCGGTCCTTCAGGTTTTCCTTTCGGCATCCAAGCGGCGCAGGGAAGAACTCTTGCGAATCTTTGATCACTTAGCCGCGGAGCCGCGTTCGGCGGGGGACTCGTTGCAACTCGACGATACCGGCCGCGAGTGCCAGGTCAAACGCTTCGGGAGTTGGACGGTGACCTGGTGGCCCGAGCACTTGGTCAGTGAGCTCCATGTCATCGACGTCGAACGCCTGCGCTGAACCCTGACGCTGAAAAGCACCGGTTTCAGCTTTTCGTCCTGTCGTCCCGTTTCAGCTTTTGGATTGCTCAGCAGTCCGTAGTCTCCATATTTCAGTTTTCAGTATTTCAGCTTTTCTCGTTTGAGCCTTTGCGCTTTACGGGTAGAATGACGCTATGAGCATCGTGGTTGATTCCTCGCCAGAGGCTGTGCCAGCAGCACGCCGGCTCTATACCTACGACGAGCTGGTCGCCGAAATGCCGGAGACCAATCAACCGCATGAGTTGTGGGATGGAGAACTGATTATGGCCCCAGCGCCCTTCTTTGATCATCAAAAGACAGTCCTGCGTTTCTACCGAAAGCTGGATGATTGGGTTTCCGCCAGGAACCTGGGCGAAGTCATCGCCTCTCCCATTGACATGGTGCTCTCGGCGCACCGGGCGGTACAGCCGGATGTGGCTTTTATTGCGAAGGAAAGGCTGGCGATCATCCAACGCGCCATCCTGGGGCCGGCGGACCTCGTCGCCGAAGTGGTTTCCCTTGGCGGACGCAACCGAGATCGGATTGAGAAGCGGGACTTGTACGAGCAGCACGGGGTGAAGGAGTATTGGATCATTGATCCCGAACCTGAAACGGTGGAGGTCCTGGCGTTGGTGAATGGGCGCTACGAACTGGTCCAACGCAGCCTTCCCGGTGAGACGGCAGCGTCGCGCTTGCTCCCCGGCTTCCAGGTTTCCGTGGGCTACCTCTTCCGAGGGGAGGGAAAATAGGGGAAAGCAGAAATTAGGAAAGCAGAAAGCAGAAATCGCCCTGGCAAAAGCTGAAACGCTGAAACCANNTGCAAGGCCTTGCCAACGGCCGGTATCGATGATATATAACTCCATGATGAAAGTTACAGATAACACGCTCACCGTTTCGCGGGCTCAGGCTGCGCTGCCGAGGCTCTGCAATGCCGGGAAGAGCTTTCTGATCACGAACCGGGACAAACCCACGGCCGTTTTGCTGCCGATCGCCGATTACGAGTGCCTCATCGAAACCATGGACTTGCTTTCCAATCCCCGAGCTATGAAGACGCTGCGGGCGGCGAAGGCGGGAAAACTAAGCTACAAGAACCTGGCTTTGGATGATGAGAATTTCGGCCTCTGAGCCGGTGCAGCTTTGGTTGCAAGGGTTGCCGCCGACAACTAAGCAGCGCGTGCGGCTGGAACTCAAGGTCCTTGCCGACGGGCGTGCCGGGAGGCTGGACTTGAAACCGCTGCGGGGCGAATTGGAGGGCTTTTACCGTCTCCGGATTGGGGATTATCGCATGGTGTACCACCTTGAGCCGGGGCCAGTGGTTCGGCTTGATTATGCTGACCTTCGGGACGTGGTGTATGACCTGTTCCGGCAGCTTCGGGCGCTGCGGGAAGCAGGGTGAAAAGCTGAAATACTGAAAACTGAAATGCTGAAATCTGAGACTCAGCGGGCGATTGTCCGGGCAGGGCAACCGATACGCGTCGCCGCATTTCCGCTCTCAGCATTTCAGGATGTCAGCTTTTCAGCTTTTGCCTGATCGAGTTTCAGCTTTTGCCTGGACAGATTTCAGCATTTCAGCATTTGCCTAAGCAGGTTTCAGTATGTCAGCTTTTGCCTGAGCCGGTTTCAGCATGTCAGCGTTTCAGCTTTTCAGCTTTTCTCTACCGTCTTGTTACCCCAGTAACGCGGTTTGTGGACCCATATAGGGTGAGATGAAGATTAAATGCACGATGCCGGCTCGGCTGCTACTGCTTTGCTCGCTGGCTTGGCTTTGGTTCACGCTCATCAACCACCTGCGCGTAGAGTGGTCGGTGAACCCACAGTATGCCTACGGCTGGGCGGTGCCGTTTCTGTGCCTCTATCTGCTATGGAGAAATGCTGAAATGCTGAAAGTGGAGATGGGGACTACAGGACCACAGGACCACGAGACCACGGGACTGCGGGACTATGGGACCACGGGACCACGGGACTACGGGACCACGGAGCCGGGTGGGCAAGAGGCAAAGGGCTTTAGGGGAAAAGCTGAAATGCTGAAAGCTGAAACGCTGAAATCCTCGGGGCTGGAGGCGGAAGGCGGTGAGGGAAAAGCTGAAACGCTGAAAACCTCAACGCACAAGGCAGAGGTCCGTGGTCCGCGGTCCGTGGTCAGTAGTCCAGTGGTCAGTGGTCCTGGCTTCAGCTTTTCAGCGTTTCAGCTTTTCAGCTTTTTCCTCCTCTCCTTCCTCTATCTGCCAACGCGTCTGGTTCAGGAGGCCAATCCCGAATGGCGGCTCGTGAGTTGGGCGCTTGCCTTCGAGGTCATCGGCCTGACGCTGCTCCTGCTGAAGATCACGGAAGACGGAGGACAGAAGATGGAAGACGGACCACGGACTACGGACCACAGACCAGAGACCACAGACCACGGACCACGGACCACCTCTCCCATATCACGTTTCACGTTTCACGTTTCACGCATCACGCATCACGCATCACGTTTCAGCTTTTCAGCTTCTGTCTTCCCCATTTTGTTCTTCCTCGTGGCCGTCCCCTGGCCGACCTTCATCGAGGGGCCGCTCGTTCAGGGGTTGATGCGCGCGAACGTTGGCGCGACCATCGAGTTGCTCGCCTTAACCGGCGTTCCAGCCATCCAGCATGGCAATGTCATCGAAATCGCCAACGGCGTCGTGGGCATCGACGACGCGTGCAGCGGCATCCGCTCCATCCAGGCTGCGCTGATGCTGTCCCTGTTCTTCGGCGAGGTTTACCGGCTGGCCGTCCGCCGCCGGCTTATGCTCGTTGTTTTGGGCTTTCTGCTAGCCTTTGCGTTCAACGTGGGCCGCACTTTGCTGCTCACTCAGGTTGCAGCGGCCAAGGGCATCGGCGCCGTGTCCACGTGGCACGACCCCGCGGGCGTCACCATCCTCGTAGCCTGCTTCCTCTGCCTGTGGCTCATCGCAAAGGGGCTTAGGGGAAAAGCTGAAATGCTGAAATCCTCCGTGCAGAGGACAGAAGACAGAGGACAGAGGGCAGAGGTCAGTGGTTCGTTGGGCAAAATGGGGAAAGCAGAAAGCAGAGAGCAGAAATCGGAACCCGTTTTCGCGCGCTTTCAGTATGTCAGCTTTTCAGCATTTCAGCTTTTCAGCATTTTCCTCACCTTCTGGCTTATCCTCGTCGAGGCCGGCACCGCACTCTGGTATCGATCCAGAGATCTGCGCCTTCCGGCACCAACTCGTTGGCATGTGCTCTTGCCAACCAATAATCCAACCCTGCGAGTACTGGGATTACCTGCGGAAACTCGAGAACTGCTGCGCTACAACGAAGGACTAAACGTAAAATGGAATGAGGACGATGGCACTGTATGGCAGCTCGTTTGGTTCGAGTGGAACCCTGGTCGTGCGGCAGGCCACCTTGCGAAGCAACACACTCCAGAGGCATGTCTGCCAGCAATGGGACTCAAGCTCGACCCGCTTCCCGGCGTAAAGGTATTTCGGCCAGCAGGAGTCTCCCTTCCGTTCCGATCGTTTCGTATCGGACAGGACGAACGGGAAGGATATGTTTTCTATTGCCGGCGCGGGGACCGTGGAGACAACGCAACAGAACTGGATGGTGAATCTACGCGATGGCAGCGGCTTCGCTCGGTTTTGACTGGGAAGGGCAACCAAGGCATGCGCGTGATAGAGCTTGCGGTGTGGGGGCCCGCAGACCCCACGAGCGCGGAAGCCGCCCTCGCCCGGGAGCTGGAGAAGCTGATTAGAGTGGAGAAGTGACTGGTTGGAGGTTCAAGGCGATTATCCGCGAATTACGCTAATTGGCGCGAAATGTTTGCTTGTTCAACCAGGCCGCGCTTTCCCTGGTTGTTGAGGCCGGTTGCTTGAAAAAAGCATAACCTGCTGCAAATGCGGAGGAACCGGTTCAAGTGACAGATTCTGTCCACCTATATGGGGTGAAAAGAGTCTGATGTTGAAACGCTGAAAACCTGAAATGCGGAGGAAAGGACCACTGACCACTGGACTTTGTCGGCGGAATTCTGCTTTCAGCTTTCGCTCAGCCTGTCTTCCGGGGGGTCTTGTGGTCTCGTAGTCTGTGGTCTTGGCTACTCGGCCATTTCTGCTTTCTGTTTTCCGAGTTTCTGCTTTTTCTAGTGACTTTTCTTCTGCTCAACCAGACCTTTTACCCGGACGTGATGGCGACCGGGCAGTACCTGACCGAGGTTGCCCTGCGTTTGGCCGAGCGCGGCCACCAGGTCACGGTTGTCACCAGCCGGCGCGCTTATGACCAACCGGAAACGCTGTTCTCGAAGACGGAGACGTGGCGCGGCATCCGCATTTACCGCGTCGGCTCCACAGGCTTCGGCAAGGGCGCCAAGTGGCGGCGGGCCGCGGATTTCGCCAGTTTCCTCGGGCTTTGCGCCCTGCGCCTGGCGCTGTTGCCCAGGCATGATGTCGTAGTGGCGCTGACCTCGCCGCCGTTGATTTCGTTCCTGGGCGCCTGGGCAGCCAGGCTGCGCCGCAGCCGCTTCGTCTATTGGGTCATGGACTTCAACCCGGACGAAGCCATTGCCGCCGGGTGGCTGCGGGCCGAATCACTCGCGGCCAGGCTGCTGGACCGAATGTCGCGTTTCAGCCTGCGGCGCGCGACCAAAGTCATCGCGCTCGACCGGTTCATGCGCGACCGTATCGTGGCCAAAGGCGTCGCGCCGGCGAAGGTCGTGGTCATCCCTCCCTGGTCTCACGACACCGAAGTGAGGTTCGATCCCACCGGACGGGAGCGATTCCGCCAGGCGCACGGCCTGGATGGCAAGTTTGTGGTCATGTATTCGGGCAACCACAGCCCGTGTCATCCCCTGGACACGCTGCTCGCGGCGGCCCGGCAGCTTGCCGCCGACCCGGGCATCGTTTTCTGCTTCGTCGGAGGAGGCAGTGAATGGCGGAAAATCAAGGAGAAGACAGAAGGCAGAAGGCAGAAGCCAGAAAGCGGAGCGCGGAGTGCGGAATGCGGTGTTGGGGATCTATCAACTATCAACTCCCAACTCTCAAACCTCCGCTGCCTGCCGTACCAGCCGCTGGATCAATTGGCCGGATCGCTGTCTGCCGCAGATCTGCATGTGGTGGTGATGGGCGATGCTTTTGTGGGGTTGGTGCACCCATGTAAGATTTATAACGTCCTTAGCGTCGCCGCCCCGGTGCTCTACATCGGCCCGCATCCAAGTCACCTTTCAGAGCTGCTGGATGGCATTGACCATGAATATTCTCGCGCTTCAGCCGGTCATGGCGAGGTGGACCGAGTGGTGGGGCAGATTGAAGAGGTTCGGCGTCGATCCAGCCTGTCCAGCCGCCAGTCGCCGGCGCAGGTGTGCTCGCTCTTTTCCAAGGAAGCTCTTCTGCCGAGGCTTATCGAGGAACTGGAGTCAGCTTGAACAATTGATTCGACCGTAACCTCCCTCTCACCGCTCCTTTCAGACGAAACCCGCAGAGCCCTTCCTCTGCGGGTTTCTGCTTTTTGGTTTGCGTTGCATTGCATCTTGGAAGTGGGAGCGCTTCGTCGAAAAAGCCAGCGCGCCTTTGAGCCTCACCCGCTTTGCTATCTCGCTCCTTGCGAAGATAGGGCAAGAAGGTGGCGGAAGGGGTGGNNGCCAGCGCGCCTTTGAGCCTCACCCACTTGGCGGGCCAGCTTCGTTCGGCTATTGTTGGAAGGGGAAAAAAGCTGGTGCCGCACCCCAAAGAGGCACCAGTGAGGAAGCTCATGTATGACCTTCCCCGTCTCCAGGCTGAGATCGATGTTGGCCGAATTCATGAGAAGCGGAGAATCGTTGAGGCAA